>JAUCGG010000374.1 GCA_030378015.1 Desulfococcaceae bacterium HSG8 | reverse complement strand
AAAATGAGTGCAAAAATCATATTTTGCAAAAATGAACTTTTTGCACTCCCGCGGACCTCTTAGGTGATTTCCATCCAATAAAAAACATACCAGATCGAAGTTTGCAGTTCCGCCTTCAGGCGGTGTTATGCCGCCTGAAGGCGGAACTACAAAGGTATTTCCCCCAAATTAATATACCCGGTATCTTGCTCCTGCTCTTTATCTTGCTCTTGCTTCTGCCTGATAAAGAGCAAGATTAAAATTAAGGTCAGACGGGCAGCGTGGGCAGATTATTTATTGGGAAATCACTAACTACAAAGCAATCCTTGTAGTACATTAACTTGTAAGTTCCTCCCCCCTTTTTTAAAGGGGGGCCAGGGGGGATTTCTGCCGCAACACCCTTTTTTTGTAACATAAAATCCCCCCGGCCCCCTTTAAAAAAGGGGGACGAACTTAAAAAGTGATGTAGTAGTACATTAACTTGTAAATTCCTCCCCCCTTTTTTAAAGGGGGGCCAGGGGGGATTTCTGCCGCAACACCCTTTTTTTGTAACATAAAATCCTCCCGGCCCCCTTTAAAAAAGGGGGGGACGAACTTAAAAAGTGATGTAGTAGTACATTAACTTGTAAGTTCCTCCCCCCTTTTTTAAAGGGGGGCCGGGGGGGATTTCTGCCGCAACACCCTTTTTTTGTAACATAAAATCCCCACGGCCCCCCTTTAAAAAGGGGGGGACGAACTTAAAAAGTGATGTAGTAGTTATGAAAACACCTTGTCAGGAAACAATGTTCCTTATCGCAGTTTCAATATCAGGATACTTAAAATCAAAGCCATAATCCGAAAGCCTGTCAGGGATTGCCCGCTGACTGTACAGGATTGACGTCCCGAACTCCCCCATTACCAGACGGATCATAAACCCGGGAGCGGGCATAACAGCCGGTCTTTTCAGAATTTTTCCCAGGGTCTTTGCCATATCCCTATTCCTGGTCGGACGGGGGGCTGTAAAATTAAAGGGACCGCTTATCTCCCGGTTTTCCAAAACAAACAGTATGGCAGTCACCAGGTCATCAATATGAATCCAGGGAAACCACTGGGTTCCGTCCCCCAGTGGGCCTCCTGCAAAAAGACGGAAGGCTGGGATCATCTGCTTCATAGCTCCGCCGCCCTTGCCGAGTACGACCCCGAAACGCATGGCTGCCACCCTGCCACCTTTTTCCCCTGCCCGGAAAGCTTCTGTTTCCCAATCCCGGCATACCCTGGCAAGAAAATCATCTCCGTCAGGTTCTTTTTCAGTCAGGATATCATCTCCCCTGTCACCGTAGTATCCCGCGGCAGAAGCAGTGCAAAGTGTGATGTCCTTACCTTCGGGCAGGGCATCCGTCAGATTGCGGGTGGTCAGCACTCGGCTGTCATAAATACGTTTTTTATAATTTTTTGTCCACAGGCTGAATATGGTTCTGCCTGCCAGATTAATAACAGCGTCCGTATCTTCCAGGGATTCCTGCCATTTCCCTTTCTGCGTTGTATCAGCCGGGATGTAAAAAAAATTTTTGTGATGAATCACGTTCTGATTCGGGCGGCTTCCCGTGGCAGTCACCTGATGCCCTTTGTCCAAGAGACGGGCTGAAAGATGCCTGCCCACAAATCCCGCACCTCCGGTTATAAATATTTTCATTCAGTTACCCCGGGTTCAAAATAATAAATAACAAATCACAAATTCTCATAAATAGCTGAAATGACTCACCAGAAAACTCCCCCCTTTTTTAAAGGGGGGCCGGGGGGGATTTCCCCCAACCTGCTGAAATCCCCTGAATACCCCTTTAAAAAAGGGGGACTCAGAACAGCGGCTTCAGAGAACTTATGACTGTCGAGAAATTCCAAATAAATCACAAATTCCAACTTTCAAATTCCGGCTATACGGCTCGGGTCGGATTGACAAATCCGAGCCATGCCACCGCCGCCAAAGGCTGATATTGATCGTCAATCCGACGGAAGCAAGACCGGGCGGCCATAAAAAGAAAATAGAAAAAAAGCGGGCGTCTGTCAAGATTGAAAATATGGGTTCGCAGTTCCGCGTTCAGACAAACCCAGAGGCTGAGTGCTTCGTAAGGCGATTTCCAATAAAGAGCATACCGGAGTTGAAGTTTGTAGTACACCGATTCGTAAATTCCTCCCCCCTTTTTTAAAGGGGGGCCGGGGGGATTTCTGCCGTAACACCTTTTTTTAGCAATGTAAAATCCCCCCGGCCCCCTTTAGAAAAAGGGGGGACGAACTTAAAAAGTTTGTAGTTCCGCCTT
>JAUCGG010000373.1 GCA_030378015.1 Desulfococcaceae bacterium HSG8 | reverse complement strand
ACTGTCAAAAGCGATTTCAGGCAGCTCTTCGGGATGAAAAAATGCCACATCTGACGCGTCATCTCCGGCAACCAGTGTTCCGGAATATATGTTTACGCTATAGCTGATCATCAGTATGGTATGATACAGGGTTCCGGAACCGGAAGTAACTCCCAGGAGTCTGTCAATATGACCGGAAAGCCCTGTTTCTTCTTTCAGTTCCCGCAAAGCCGCCTGTTCAGGTGTTTCTCCGAGTTCCATAAACCCGCCCGGGAGACACCACCACCCTTTTTTCGGATCAACACTTCGTTTTACAAGGAGAATCCTTCCATCGGGATCCGCGACTACAAGGCATGTGGCGGGTACAGGATTTTCATACAGAGGTTCGTTGCAGCGATCACAAAAAAGACGCAACCTTCCCTCAATATGTTTTTCAACCAGCCGTGATGCGCAAAAATGACAGTAGTGTTTTTTTCGCATCATTAATCGTCAAAATCTCCTGTCGGCCCCTTGTCACCTGCAATTGAAACCGCTCGCTCGGCAATCTTTTCCGGTGTCCAGTCATCCGGATTTTCGATTCTTTCCGCCCTTGGGCCGGGATCACAGGAACCTGTTCTGAGAATGGCATCAATGACAATGGGCGCGGTATCCTGGACATTCAGCACATTGACAAACATATTATACGCAAAATCTTCCACCCGTTTTGCCATCCGTTCCCGAATTTCCTTTGGTTGTCCCAAAAGCTTGTTTTCAAAAGGCAGGTTGAGCTTCTTGTAGTTTCCGCCTTTCAGTTCCTTTGATTTCGCGTGAGCAGCCATTTCCGCCCACATTTCTTCCGTTACCCCTTCATCTTTCACCTTAATGAAATTGCCCTCACCATCCAGTCGGGCATTTCCGTAGTCATTGACCTCAAGCCCCCATGATATCATCTGAAGAGCGGTGGCAACATTTGCTTTGGTGGTCCGGGTTTCCCGGGCAATCTGTCTCAGCCTGTCCGAATTATTTCCGGATGTGCCGTGCTGTGCCCCCGAGACCCTGTATTTTTCCAGTGCATCATGAATCTGTTTTGTCAACTCAACCTGTATGCCCTGGTCGCTTGCTTCAATACCGTGAGTCGAGCCATTGTTCAGGGCAATCCAGTTGGGAAAAATACCATGCGCGTTCAGTCCCCGGATCAGGAACCGGGCCTCTTCCACTGTGGATAGACCTTCCTTACCCTTGATTTCACCGACTTCAGTCTCAAATCCCGCCCATTTCGGCACAAAAGGATACAGTTCCAAGCTGGCAATCAGGTTTTTGTCATCCGGCATATGGGAAGCATCAATGGCAATTGATGTCATCCCGGCTTCAAAAAGAGTAGGGATCTCAGTTTTTGCCGCTGCCACGTCCTTTTCATTTTTGATGCCATAGTGATCCGCATGAATGGCCACGGGGATGGTAATATTCAGTTCATTGCACAGGGCATCCACATATTTGGCGATGTTCCAATAGTTGACCGCACAATAGGCGTTTGCCCCGCCTTCGGATTTGGCAATTTCTATGATAACTGCGGCATTTGCCCGCTGGGCGGCCTGTAAAATCCCGCGGATTACAAGACTGTTTCTGCCATTGGCAGCCATGCAGATGGCTTTGCCTTTTTCAAGCATTGCCAAGTCAATGTACTTTCCGGTGACTATCAGTGCCTTTGAATTCGGAAAAATGGTTTTCACATTCGGCGGACGGCCTGTTTTAACGGCCTTTTCAAAATCTGTGTTTTGAGACATGTTATGACCTCCTTAATCAGATAAATTTCTGAAATTTATAAGCATCTGAATTTTATGATTCTTCGGCCTCAGATCACATTTCCGATCAGGTAATCTTCTACCCTTTTCTTATTTTCATCAGACAGGTTATCTACATATTTAAAGCAGTTTGAACACAGGAAGACAAAATTATCCGTTTTGTGAATATCATTGTAAGCAACTTTTTCCCCGCACTTGTCACATACATTCACAATAAATCGGACTCCGACACCATAGCAGGTTGTATCCCCTTTGAATATTTTTCTGCACCACATAACTTCGGCCCGATAACCGTCACAAGCCTCAGGGCCGTGGGTATCAGGGGAATAATCCCGCATCTTAATGCAAATCTCTGATCCCGGATGGAGGTCATGGCCCGATTCAAAATACATGCCGCCCTCACTGGTATTCAACACTTCAGCATCAACAAAATTTTCTGTGCCATAAATTGCATAAGTGATGCGGGCTTCGTTATAATCGCGCTGAAAAGCTCTGTTTGAAATAATGACCATTTTACACGTCTCCA
>JAUCGG010000085.1 GCA_030378015.1 Desulfococcaceae bacterium HSG8 | reverse complement strand
AATAAATTATTTTTAATATATGGAAGTTAGACGGATAAACACATAGCATTGCAAAAAGTTTTTTTGACTTCCGGACTTCCTTCAATTATATTTAAAAATCAGACTGCTCAAATCAGTTTTGAATGAAGACAGGTAGCAAATGGGAATAATCACACTGTTGACAGATTTCGGCATTACAGATGAATACGTCGGTGTAATGAAAGGCGCTATTTTATCGGTCAATCCTGACGCGACGATCATTGATATAACGCATAATATTGATCCCCAGGATCTGATTCAGGCAGCTTATACTCTTGAATCTTCCTACAAATATTTTCCTGAAGGCACAGTCCATATAATTGTGGTTGATCCGGGAGTCGGAAGTGACCGGGCGATCCTTGCTGCTGAGGCCTTCGGACATATTCTGCTTGCACCGGATAACGGTGTGTTAACCTTTTTTACAGATCAGAAAATACTTGACTCCGTTGTCAGGGTTGATAATTCAATATATTTTTCGGAATCGGTAAGTCAGACCTTTCACGGCCGCGACATCTTTGCCCCGGTGGCTGCACATATCACAAAGGGGGTCGGGATAAACAGACTGGGAACTCCTGTTGATCATACGTCGCTCGTGCGCCTGGACATCCGTAAGCCATATATTTCGGATAGCGATGAGCTTATCGGAAGTGTCGTTTCAACGGACCGTTTCGGAAATCTGATTACAAATATAGATGAAAGCAGTCTTGAAAGGTTTTGCCGGAAGGATATAAAAAAGAAGGCCGAGCTTTGGTTCAGGGGATGCTGCATCACGGGTCTGGCTTCCAGCTATGAAAGCGCTAAACCGCAATCCCCCCTTGCCATTGTCGGCAGTCGCGGCTATCTTGAAATCGCTGTCAATTGCGGCAGTGCCGGAAACCATTTTAAGGCTGGAAAAGGGGATTCCGTCAGAATAAAATTGTCTGAAAGAACTGAGGACTGATTCATAAATGCATGCACAATTATTTTTTAAAGAAAGGCTATTCGTAATTTGTAAAAGTTTTGCAGTACTTATGCTTCTGGTAATAAATCCGGAATTTTCTGCTTCACAGGGAACAGATTCCGAACCAGCAGAGCTTGAGTCGCTGATTCCGGGCATGAATCCGGAATCTTCGACCCCGGAAGACATGAATCCGGGAAGTTATATGTCTCCGAGGAAAACAGATCCCGAACCAGCAGGACTTGAATCGTTGATCCCGGAAGACATGAACCCGGAATTGGAAACGTCAGCGATTTCCGAACCCGGAGAATCTGAATCAGCCCCGAAGGTTTCCGAACCGGAAATTTCTGAGACAACGCCGAAACAACTGACAACAGGTTCCGAACCAGCAGGATTTGAATCGTTGATCCCGGAAGGCATGAATCCGGAATCGGAAACATCAGCGCATGAAACAACACCCGAACCCGGGAAATCTGAATCAGCCCCGGAGGTTTCCGAACCGGAAATTTCTGAAACAACGCCGGAACAACTGACAGTTCCAACCCATGAAGCCTCGCTGACAGTTTCTGAAACCCGGCTGATCCGAAATCCGGTGCCGGATGTACTTATTCCGTCTGATCCGGAAGACGGTACAGCATATGCGATAATAGTTGAAAAGGAAACCCAGCAATTATTTCTCTATTCAAATAACGGAACACCCGAAGAATTGTATCGCATGAACTGCTCTACGGGCAAAGTTGTCGGCGCAAAAGAGCATTCCGGTGATCTTAAAACACCGGAGGGGGTGTATTTTTTCACAAAAAAATATAAAGACAGGGAACTTGCCCCGATATACGGAATCAGGGCATTTGATACAGACTATCCGAATCTGATGGATCGCATGGCGGGCCGAACCGGCAATGACATCTGGCTTCACGGCACAAACAAACCCCTTAAAGGAAGGGATTCCAGCGGGTGTGTGGCTTTGGAAAATTCTGATCTGGATGAAATTACAAAATATATCAGTCTGAAAAAAACACCGATGATCATTGTAAGAAAACTTTCATACGAAACTGCCGATAAACGTAACATCAGGGAAACTATTCTCAGTATGCTGTCGGAATGGAGAGGTGCGCTTGAAAATGAAAGTTATCACAAATATTTAAAATTTTATGCCCCGGAATACCTGCCGGATATTTCATGGTGGCCTGAATGGAATAACATCAGAAAAACGATTCATATATCTCCGCAACCATTCTCTGTTGAATTAAAAAATATATTGATTGCCAGACATGATGAGGTATATGTTGTTTTGTCTGAACAGATAATAAAATTCTCGGACAGGGTTCTGCCGGCCGGAACCAGAAAATTTTATTTTTCAGGAAATCCGCTCAGAATTATCGCTGAAGAATATCTGGAACCAGGCAAAAAGGGTAAAAAAGCGGACCCGTTTGTTACGGCATACCGTCATCTGAAACCCAAAGACGACAAAGATGATATCGCCGATATGGTTGATGACTGGCTGAAAGCATGGTCTTCAAAGAGTATAAAAAGATACAAAACTTATTATGCGAGCGACTTCCGCTCCCAAGGCATGAATCTGAGAGAATGGCTGAGGCATAAAAAGCGATTGAATAAAAAATACCGCAAGATCCGTGTGACACGGGATGATCTGTCAGTTAAAGAGAGTAAGCAAAGGCGTATTGTTTCTTTTGTTCAGACCTACAGATCCGATAATTTCAAAGCCGTGGGGAAAAAGCAGCTTGTGTTAAAGCGTGAAAACGGTAAGTGGAAGATCTACCGGGAAACCTGGGAAAAGATATGAAATCCTTTACTCCTCCCAAACCATCAAAAAGATCCGAAGATCGGACACTTCTGTCTGTCGGGAGTGATGGAAAGGTAAAACGTGTTCGCTGGCTTAAACCTTTCATAATAATTGGCATCTTTCTTCTGGTTGCCGTGGCTGCGACCGGGGGTTATTTTTATTTTCTCTATAAAACAGAAAGGGTGAAAAATAATCGTTTACAGAATGCTCTGAATGGGTTACAGCAGGAGATGAAATCTTTGCGTACCCAGGAAAAAGAATCCCCGCCACATAATGAAGTTATGCCCCGGTCACAGAAGCCTGCTGTTATAAAAACAGAACCGGCTGAAAAACCGTTGCCAAAAACATCTTTTACCAGAGCAGAATCTGATGACAGTACAGCATCCGATGTTGCAGAAACGGGACAGCAAGCAGCAGAATCATTAACAAAAACAACAGGGGGAGGGGCACTGACAGAAACAACAGAATCACTCACAGGAACAACAGAATCAGAAACGGAAGCAGTTACAGAAGCGGAAGCAGCAGATACTTTGAATGAAAAAAAAGAAAAAGCAATACCTGTTCAATCTGAAAAAGATGCACTGGTTTTGCTCCGAGATTTTAATACTTCTTACAGTGCTTCCGGAAAAATCCTGATTGAATTTGATGTAAAGAACACGAATCCTGATTCGGGTCGGATTTCAGGCCATGCTATTGTGGTATTAAAGGCGGATAAGAATGAATGGCTGCCACTGCCGCTCGTGGATATTTTCTCAGGAAGACCATCCGGGAAAGAGATCGGAAAACCGTTTTCAATTTCCAACTTTAAGACATTGAAATTCGAATCAGAATCCCGGATCAAACCGAGGCGCTACAAAGTTGCCACAGTATTCGTATTTACCGAAACCAGTGAGTTGATGTTGGAAAAAGATTTCCCGGTTATTTCGGAATAAACCCATGAAAATTTTTACCATAATAAGACCCCCTTTTTCAGAATTTTAGTACCCGACCGGGTTAAATCGGATATTCCGCAGGGTGTTCTGACGCTATCAGAATCAGGTATCAGTTTTTCAGGCGATAACAGTTTTATCCGGATCCGGGCATCTCATTTTACACTTTACTGCAGAACGATTTTGCAAATCGTTCGGAATAATTTGCAAAATTGTTCTGCATGCCGAAAAGTGTAAACTACTTTCAGCTTTTTATGAGATGCCCGGATCTGTTTTAAACTTTGTGCAGGAGACGGCATTATGACAAAAAAGACAGAAAACTTTTCTATTCTTGACAGAGGACTGACAGTTGAGGGGACAATTTCCTGTAAAGGAAAGATTATTATAAAGGGGACTGTGAAGGGAACATTTGTGGGGGAGAATGTGGTTATCGGCGAAGAAGGGGCTGTGTACGCGGATATGAAGGCAGGCAGCGTGACCGTGGGGGGAATATTTGAAGGAAAAGTCAGGGCTTTGGAGGAACTGGTCGTGCTTTCCACCGGAAACTGTGAAGGAAAAGTGGTCTGCAGAGATATCATCGTCGAGCCAGGGGGAATTTTAAACGCAGATGTAAGCAGTCTCAAAGTTCAGGAAATACCAGCCACCAGGGAGTTACCCGGATTCGCACCAAAAAAAGAACTGCCGGCTCCCCTGACAAAAACAGAGGGAAAAGAAGAAGGAAAGAAGAACTGATGATTTTCTCACGTTTCCCATCTGAATCTCACATGGAGAGGAAAATGGTCTGAGGGGTAAATGCCCCCGAACTGATCCCGGATCACCGCTGCCTCTCCTGTGACAATTCCGCCGCGATAAAGAATCCAGTCTATGTGCCCCCCGTCTGTATTACCGTTGAACCCGTGAAAGGTACCGGGAAAGGGTTCTTTGAATGTATTTTTAAAGCAGGGATCTTTTGCCTGATTTTGCCCGGTGAATACTTGGTAACAGGCCCGGCTGGGCCGTGCATTAAAGTCTCCCATGAGAACCCCGGGGATATCAGGCGGCAGATGAGACAACTGTTCCATGATCAGTAAAGCGCTCCGGGTCTGGACAGAAGTATCAAAGTCGAAATGGGTATTTATACATATCACGCGGCAGTCATCCTTTTCAAACATACTGATAACGCACTGTCTGGGCCATCTGCTCTTTCGGAACCGACTCGGTATTTCCGGGGTCGGGCTTAAAAAAAAATATTCATGCCTGATAAGCTTCCAGTTTTTTTTATAGAAAATTGGACTGTTCTGCCAAAAGGCCGGCGCTGGTTTTCTCTCCCCGATAATATCATATTCATCAAGAAAATCCCTTAGAAAATCCGTTTGAAAATCATTTGCTTCCTGGAAACCTATAAAGTCCGGCCGGTATTTCCCGAAGAGCAGGGGAAAGGCTTTCTGACGGTAAGACCAGTTGTTAGGGCCGTCATCTGCCCGCCCGAAACGCAGGTTGAATGTCATAACTGAGAACATAATGCAATCTCCGGATGTTTTTATTCGGCACCTTTCATGTCAGCATGAAAGTAGTACAACAACTTACAAGTTCGTCCCCCTTTTTTAAAGGGGCCGGGGATTTTTGTCGCAACAGCCTTTTCTCTCGCAAGAAAAATCCCCCCGGCCCCCTTTAAGAAAGGGGGGGACGAACTTGTAAGTTGCGGTAGTAGTTTACACTTTTTAAATTCGTAGTTCCGCCTTCAGGTGGTCGGCACACCATGCCGCCTGAAGGCGGAACTACGAACTGTAAGCCGAAAAATGAAGTCGAGAATACCATATAAAGTATGGAAAGGCAAGAGTAATCATCTGTAGAACAATTTTTCAAATTGTTTAAACAATTTGAAAAATTGTTCTACAGCACTTTCATTCTTCGTTGTCAGGTCTGCTTCTCTGGAGCAGGTGCAATTAAAAGTGTTAGGCAGGTAAGTCCTCGTTCCCAAACTCCGTTTGGGAACGCTGTTGCCCGCAAAACTCCGGTTTTGCATGAAATGTCAGGCAGATGCAGATGCAAACAGAGTTTGCCTGCAGGTGTGTTCCCAAACGGAGTTCGGAACAAGGGGCCGAGTACCTAACACTTTTAATTGCACCCCTCTGGAGCCGGGGATTAAGGTGATTTCCAGAAAAGAATATACCCGGCCAGTTTGTAGTTCCGCCTTCACACCGCCTGAAGGCGGAACTGCAAACCTCAGTCTGGTATATTCATTGTCAGTAGATCAAAAAGTTTTCTGTAAACCTTGGCAACAGTGGATTCCGGGTTAAAATTAAAAAACATCCGTTTTTTAATTTTTCCCGGGATGACGATTTAACATACTGTCATTCCGGGGAAAATCGGAAAACGGATGTTTTCCGATTTTAACCCGGAATCCATTGTCTGCAAAAAGTTTTCGATCTACTGATTGTTGGAAATCGCCTAAAGAAAGCTTCAACTGCCAGTTATTCATAGTTAACATTTTTAAATTATTTCAAATTACTTTGTTAATATAATATTTATTCTGGCTGAAAAACAAGAGTTGCAAAAAAATAACCTGCATGTTATATTTCAACATAAGATAAATTTTTATGAAAGCGGTAGCAGATCCGGCCAGCCTGAACTCAGTGTTCACGGAAAATACTTTGAAAAATTGTTCTACATTCAGCAGATTGAAAAGTTTCCGGTAAACCCTGTTAAACAGTGGATTCCGGGTTAAAATCGGAAAACATCCGTTTCCACAAAAATTACCCGAAATGTAGGCGGGGTTACAATTCCGTGAATCGGGTATTAATAATTAATTAAAGCGGATTCTGACGCTTTTTGTTCCGGATTTTCCGCAAAGCAGAGTTGAGTTGAGTTGACTAAAAGGCGTCAGAACCAAAATCGGAGAACCGGGTGTTTTGTACCCTGGTTTAAGTAAGGTGATTCGTTATGTCAAAAGAATATCACATTTCTGTGATCCCGGGCGATGGAACAGGCCCGGAAGTTGTTGCAGAAGGTATCAAGGTGCTTGAGAATGTGGCGGAAAAATTTGGCTTTAAATTGAAATTCACTTATTATCCGCTGGGGGGCGATCATTATAAGGCTACTGGCGAGATTCTGTCGGATGAAACCGTCAAATCACTGGGGGCATCAGATGCTATCTACCTGGGTGCCATCGGGCATCCGGATGTGAAGCCGGGAATTCTCGAAAAGGGCATCCTTTTAAATCTCAGGTTTCTTCTTGATCAGTATGTCAACCTCAGACCGGTAAGACTATATGAGGGGGTTGACACACCTTTGAAGGATAAGGGACCTGAACATATAAATTTTGTTGTGGTTCGGGAAAATACAGAAGGACTTTACGCGGGCGCGGGCGGGAGTCTGAAACGCGGAACCCCCGACGAGGTCGCTGTTCAGGAATCCATCAATACCCGGAAAGGGGTGGAACGGTGTATCCGGTATGCTTTCGAATACTGCCGGAAACGCGATAAAGCCAAAAAAGTGACGCTTTGCGGAAAGACGAATGTGCTGACTTTTGCTTTTGATCTATGGGAGCGGGCTTTTCATGATGTGGCAAAAGAATATCCTGATATTGAAGCAGATTATGCTCATGTGGATGCGATATGCATGTGGATGGTGAAAAATCCGGAATGGTTCGATGTTATTGTTACGGACAATATGTTCGGCGATATCATAACAGACCTGGGCGCGATGATACAGGGGGGAATGGGGATTGCTGCCGGGGCGAATATCAATCCCGGAGGAGTCTCAATGTTCGAGCCTATCGGCGGATCTGCCCCCAAATATACGGGCAAAGGGATCATCAATCCGATTGCAGCGATCTCATCAGCACAACTGATGCTCGAAACCCTGGGAGAAGAAAAAGCAGCTTCTCTTGTAGAAGCAGGCGTTGTCAAGGTTCTGCGGGATGATATAAAAGATGTCGCTGCCGGAAAGATGGGATTTACCACAAAAGAAGTGGGGGACCTTGTCGTTGAATATATTGAAAAGAATTGCTGAAACGTGATGCGTGATGCGTGATATCAATCCCGGTTGAAAGCTCAGAGCTGGCTTTAGCCTGCCTGAGCTTCCAGCCTTGGAATTGATTCCGAGGCTTATGAGGTGATAACCATGACAAAAAAATTATTAATGGCGTTACTTGTCTTTACCTTACTGTCCGTTTATTCGGATAGGAATGCGGCTGCTCAGGATGCCCGGGCAGTGGTCGAGGCCAATTTCAATTATATGAGGGATAAAGCTTCTGTCTGCACGGTGGAAATGACCATTCACCGGCCCGACTGGGAGCGGACTTCTACTATAAAATCCTGGACAAAAGGAACAAAAGACAGCCTTTTCGTCATTATTGCCCCGGCCAGGGATAAAGGCAACGGCACACTCAAAAAAGGCAGGGAAATGTGGACCTTTAACCCTAAGATTAACCGGGTGATCAAACTCCCGCCCTCCATGATGTCACAAGCCTGGATGGGGTCGGATTTTTCCAATAATGACCTATCAAAGACCGACAGCGTGATTCATGATTACGTTCATACGATAAAAGGAACCGGGACCCATGACGGGAAAAAGGTTTATCAGATAAAGTCCGTGCCAAAGCCTGACGCGCCGGTGGTATGGGGAATGCAGGAATTTGAAATCCGTGAAGACAATATCCCCCTGAGCCAGAAATTCTATGATGAAGACCTTGAATTGGTCAAAGCCCTGACATTCAGCGATATAAAAATCCTGGGCGGCAAACTGTACCCCAGGCAGATGAAAATGCAAAAGGCGGACACGCCGGATGAATATACGCTGGTAGAGTATGACGAACTTGAATTCAAAGATAATCTGCCGGACAGCTTTTTTACATTATCCTCACTGAAGAATCCCAGGAGGTAGAAACCATGTCAGTAGATATCAGAATGGCTTGGCGGAACATCTGGAGGAATCCCAGGCGAACTCTTCTGACCATTGCGGCCATCACCTTTGCCAGCCTGTTGCTCGTCTTCATGCTGTCATTCCAGTTCGGGAGCTATGAAGCCATGATCAATGCGGCTGTAAAGATACAGACCGGGCATCTGAAGGTGCAGGCAGAAGGATATAATGAGAAAATGAACATCCGCCAGGCGGTTCCTGATCCCGATGCAGTCTGCAATATCCTTGACACTATTCCGGAAATAGATGCTTATACATCCCGGGGCATCGGGTTTTCCCTGATCTCCTCCGAAGACCGGACCTACGGCGCTATGGTCGTGGGAATTGCCCCGGTCAGGGAAGCCGGTGTCTCCACGCTCAGGCAGTTGATCCGGGAAGGAGAATATCTATCTGAAAACGATACAGATAAAGCCATTGTTGGAAAGCTTATGGCGAAAAATCTGCAAGTGGGACTGGGAGATGAACTTACCCTGCTGGGTCAGGGCCGCGATGGCTCTGTTGCCGCTGCTGTGGTAACAATCAAGGGGATTTACAGTTCCGGCCAGGATGAGTTTGACCGTTCGGCAATCCATATTCCCTTGGAATATTTCCAGGAAGTCTATGCCATGCGCGGCGCGGTTCATGAGATAGCGGTGATCGGGAAATCCCTGGGAGACGTGGCAGAGATAAAAAAGGCCGTTGCCTCCGGCTTAAAGCCGCTGAAAATGAAAAAGCCCCTGGCTCTGCTGGATTGGAAGGAACTGATGCCCGGTCTGCTCCAGGCCATCTCAATGGACCTGGTCGGGGGCCTGATTTTCTGGTTTCTCCTGATTATCGTGGTTGCTTTCAGTATTCTGAATACATTTCTTATGGCGATATTTGAGCGGACAAGAGAGTTCGGCGTTATGATGGCTATCGGAACCTCACCTGGTCGGCTGACCCGGCTCCTGCTGACCGAATCCATGTTCATGACCGCTACGGGCATTGCTACAGGCATCCTCCTGGGATGTCTGATAACCGGGTATTTCCAGGTTTACGGAATCAACCTGGGCGATGCTAATGAACTGCTGAGGCAGTATGGTATCTCCGGCCGGATACATCCGAAACTCTCACTGCTTTCCGCTCTGCTCGGGCCGGCTATGGTGCTGTTTATCACCTTTCTGACCGCCCTGTACCCGGCTTTTAAGGTTCGGGGGCTTCGGATAGTGGAAGCGATGGCATATAGTCAGTAGATCGAAAAGGTTCGGGTAAGGTGATTTTCAGAAAAGAATACCAAGTACAGTTTGTAGTCCCGCCTTCAGGCGGCAGGGTGCGATGATTTTATCCGCAAGCCCTTTCTCGAAGCGGAGATATTCGAATCTGTCGGAAGTCGCCAAGCATTCCGGGCGGATTTGTCAATCCGCCGGGAGCGGTTCAGGAATTTTAAAAGGGTTTTCAATTTGAAATACATCCGAAGATAATCTGATCGCCTTCAACATCAGCCTGTATGCTGGTTCCTTCCGGAATATTCCCCTTGAGGATTTCCATGGACAGCGGATTTTCAATATATTTCTGAATGGCCCGCTTCAAAGGACGCGCCCCGTATATCTGATCGTATCCCTTTTCGGCGAGCAGCGATTTTGCACCATCCGAGAGAACGATATCAATGTGTATGTCAGCCAGTCTGCGCTTAATTTTTTTCATCTGAATCTCCACAATTCCGCCGATCTGGTCAGAAGTAAGATTCTGAAAAATAATGGTCTCATCTATGCGATTGAGAAATTCCGGTTTGAAACTTGCCCGAAGGGCTTCGGTCACCTGCTTTTCAATCTCTTCCCGTTCGGATGCCCCCAGTTCCTGTATCCAGTGACTCCCCACGTTGGATGTCATAATGATAATGGTGTTTTTGAAGTCAACTGTTCTGCCGTGGCCGTCTGTCATACGTCCGTCATCCAGGATCTGGAGGAGCACGTTAAAGACCTCGGGATGGGCTTTCTCAATTTCGTCGAATAATACAACAGAATAGGGACGTCTCCGGACCGCTTCCGTAAGGTATCCTCCTTCTTCGTATCCGACGTATCCCGGGGGTGCTCCGATGAGACGGGAAACCGCATATTTCTCCATATATTCCGACATATCAACTCTCACCATTGCCTGCTCGCTGTCAAAAATGAATTCCGCGAGGGCCTTGGCAAGTTCTGTTTTGCCAACCCCGGTGGGACCCATGAAGATAAATGAACCTATGGGCCGGTTCGGGTCCTGCAACCCGGAGCGAGCCCTGCGGACAGCATTGGAGACCGCTGTAATCGCTTCCTCCTGCCCAATCACCCTTTCCCCGATACGTTCTTCCATGCAGATCAGCTTCTCTCTTTCTCCTTCAAGCATTTTGCTCACCGGAATCCCGGTCCATCGGGAAATGACATGGGCGATATCTTCGCTATCCACCTCTTCCCTGAGCATCTTCCCGTCTTTCTGGATCTCTGAAAGCTCATGATTTGCTTCCTCCAGCCGTTTTTTCAGTTCGGCTGTTTTTCCATACCTGAGTTCCGCAACTTTTGCCAGATCCCCCTCTCTTTCGGCCTGATGCTCCTCTATACTGATCTGTTCAATATCCTCCTTGACTTTCGCTATCTTCTGGATAATATTCTTCTCATTCTGCCATAGGGCCATCATCTCCGTTTTTTCATCGTTCATATCCGCGACCTCTTTATCAAGCTTGGAAAGGCGGTCCCGGGATGCTTTATCCGACTCCTTTTTAAGAGCCTCCCGCTCAATCTCTGCCTGGGTGATTCTTCGCTGAACTTCATCAATCTCCACAGGCATGCTGTCAATTTCGATCCTGAGCTTGGACGCACATTCATCAATCAGATCAATGGCTTTATCCGGGAGGAAACGGTCGGAAATGTAACGGTCGGACAGCGTGGCCGCGGCAACAATGGCTGAATCTTTGATCTTTACACCGTGATGAACTTCGTATTTTTCCTTCAGCCCCCTGAGAATGGAGATGGTATCCTCGACAGTCGGTTCAAGCACCATAACCGGTTGAAAACGTCTTTCCAGGGCCGCATCTTTTTCAATGTACTTCCGATATTCGTTTAATGTGGTCGCGCCCACACATCTCAGGGTGCCCCTGGCAAGTGCGGGTTTCAGCATGTTGGAGGCATCCATCGCTCCTTCGCTTGCACCAGCGCCGACCAGTGTATGCAATTCATCAATGAAGAGGATCACTTCGCCATCAGCGCGTTCCACTTCTTTTAACACTGCTTTCAGACGGTCTTCAAATTCTCCCCTGTATTTTGCCCCCGCGATGAGAGCGCCGATATCAAGTGTCACCAGCCGCCTGTTTTTCAGGCTTTCCGGGACATCTCCTTCGATGATACGCCGGGCAAGCCCCTCCACGATTGCTGTTTTGCCGACGCCCGGTTCCCCGATAAGAACCGGGTTGTTTTTAGTCCGTCTTGAAAGCACCTGGACAATACGGCGGCTCTCTTCATCACGTCCTATAACGGGATCAAGCTTTCCCAGGCGTGCAAGATCAGTCAGATCCCGGCTGAATTTATCAAGAGCCTGATATTTTTCCTCCGGGTTCGGGTCAGTGATTCGCTGGCACCCGCGGATATCAAGGAGTACCTTTAAAATTGCTTCCCGTGTCACACCGTACTGAATGAGAATTTTTGCCGCCTCGCCCCCTTTTTCATCTGAAACAGCGAGGAAGATGTGTTCAATGCTGACGTATTCATCCTTCATCTTTGAAGCTTCCGTAAAGGCTGCATCAAGTACACCCTTACTCCTGGCGGAAAGATAGGTATCCAGCCCTCCGCTCACCTTGGGAAGCTTGTCAACAGCCATTGCCACATCTCGGACTACTCCCCCGGGGGAAACCCCGAGTTTTCGAAGCATAGCCCCGGCAATGCCTTCTTTCTCACTCAGCATGGCCCCGAGCAAATGTTCCGGCTCTATCTGCTGGTTATTACGCTGGGAGGCCAATTCCTGGGCATTCTGAAGGAGTTCCTGGGATTTTATGGTAAATTTATCAAAACGCATAATTGCCTCCTGTTTTTCTGTCGTTAGGTTATTCTCTTATAAAATATCCGGGCAAAAGATATGGAAACTTTATAACCATTCAAAATTATACTGAATAATGTATAGCTTTAACCGCAGAGGCTGCATAAAGCTCTGTGCCCTCTGTGAATCTTCTGTGTTCTCTGCGGTAAAAAGAGTTGCACCCTGCGTGTAACTTACTGATCTTTTATTTTCCCTCTTAAATGAATAATAACCACTGACCATTTGATGTCAAACAGCAGATTGAAAACTCTTCAGAAGGACAGGGTACGTCTGTTTTCAGTTCTCTGAGAGCGACATATTTCTATATAATTTCTGAGGAGGCGAAAAGGGTCTGTGTCTCGGAAAATCCGAAAAAATTCAGATACGTTCCGAAATGATGTAAGGGAGTGGGAAGGAGTGCGGAAACGGAGCCGCCAAGCGGAATTTTCGCGCTTTGCGGCGCGAAAATTCCACTCGTTTGAGAATTCTCATGGGATAATTCATTTTTTCCGATTTGCAAAAAAGGATACCTATTCCGCATTCAAAATATTCACTATCCCGAAACATAGAAAAACGAAGTTCGCAGTCCACACGGCAATCCAGGGTGGAAGCATTTCTCCATACCCCAGGGATACACAAAAACTATAAAACACCCAGTAAAAAAAGGCAATCCCTATACCGTATGCAATCCCGACTGCCAGTCCTTCTTTCATCTTCCCTTTGACAGCAATTCCTGTGCCTGTAATGCACATAATAAGGCATACAAAGGGAAACGCGATCTTTGCGTAAACATCAACTTTGTAAATCGTGGCGTCATATCCTTCAGCCTCGACTTCTCTGACATATTCAAGAAGCTCTTTGAAACCCATTTCTTCCGATTTTTTAACAACTATTTCAAGATTTTCCGGTGATAAGTTAAGCGATTCTGATCTCTTTTCATGAAACACTACGGTATATTCCCCGCTTTTTTTATCAAGGGACTGTTCAATGAGTTCATATAAAAACCATCTCCCCTGTCTGAAGAATCCTTTCCGCGCATCAATCCGCCTGATCAGTCTGAAATTTTTATCAAAATAGTTGAGCGTTATGCCGAAGATGGCTTTTTCCGTCTTGTTGTAGTATTTTATATGAGTTATCAGGCGGGTATCTTTGAGCCAGATATTCTTTTCTCTTGTGATAACCGCAGCCTCTTCTTTGACTTGGTTCAGCCATATCTTATTTGCCTTTTGTACGGTTATAGGGACAATCGCTTCGGAAAAAAGAAAAAGAAATCCGCTGAACATAAACCCGATAATAATGACCGGCTTCAGAAGCTGCCAGATACTCACGCCGCTGCTTTTCAATGCAAGCATCTCATTATTCCGGGTCATCAGGCCAAAAACGACAAGCACTGACAGGAGGACACAGACCGGCAGTATCTGGGCGATGATGAAAGGAATCTTGAATACAAAAAAAGCAAATGCTTTTGAAAAAGGAAGCCCTGCTTCCATGAAATTATCTATTTTTTCAAAGAAATCTATCGCTACATAAATACCCGTTACCATCGTCAGCATGATGCTGACGTATTTGGAAATCTCTGCTGCCAGATATTTTGAAATGATTGACATAAGCACGATGTCGGTTGTCAGTTGTCAGTTGTCAGTTGTCAGTTGCCAGTTGCCAGTTGCCAGTTGCCAGTTGCCAGTTGCCAGTTGCCAGTTGCCAGTTGTAACGGCCAACTGGCAGCTTGGAAATTCCTCCACGTTTAAGAAAGGGGAGAAATACTAATCACTGTAATAGTACACGGCGGCGCAAGTTCGTACACACTTTTTCAGCCTGTAGCGTAATCTTTCAGATTGCGTCTGTTCCTTCCGGCGCAATCTGAAAGATTACGCTACCTCAGGGGAGCAGTCCTGCTCATCCCTGAGCGTTTTTAATCAGGGCATATGGTGTTTTCAGACTGTGTATAGAGACAAGGGGGCGAATTTACAAGTTGCTGTACCAGAGAGTTTTGTCAACCCGGAGTGCAAAGCTTGCTTTGCGAATCCCTGTATCCGGGCGCGACTCGCAAAGCAAGCTTTGCACTCCGGATAATTTTTATTAAAGTCTGTAGAGGGCATTTCGATCTGCTGGCCTTGATCTTCATTTCGGCCGAAGTCCGAGCCGAGCCATGTGGCCCAAACGAAGATCATGGCCCAGACTCCGTTTGGGAACACACCTGCAGGTCTGCAAAAAGCCGCATGGGGTAAAGCAGACACGCGAAACCGGAGTGTTGCAGGCAATCGTTCCCAAACGGAGTTTGGGAACGAGTGGCTGAGTAGTTGCCACCGTTATATACAGCATTTAATTCTTAAAAGCAAATCCGATCAGGGTTACGTCATCCCGCCTTTCATTTTTCCCTTTATACTCGTTGAAAATGTGAATAAATACCTCTCTTTGCTCTATAAAAGGTAACGGGGCACATTCCTCGATCAGGGTTTTAAACCGCCTGGTACCGAACCGATGATTCTTTTCCCCCCCTATCTGATCCAGATAGCCGTCAGTTGCCATATAAAAAGACATGCTGTTATTAATCCTGATCTTGCGATTTGTGAAATCAAAATTCAAATCAGATCTCTTATAGCCGATACTCTGTCTGTCCCCCTTGATAATCATTATTTTACCATTTTGAACATAATACAATGGCAGCCGCGCGCCCGAGAAGGTCAGATTTTTTTCTTCAGATCCTTTAATATCCGATATCAGGCAGATCGCGGCGTCCAATCCGTCATCAGAAAGGGTTTCTTTCCTATCCTGTCTGAGCGATGTTTTGACGATAAAATTTAATTTTTTAAGTATTTTGGCAGGATTGTAGCATTTTTCATCCTTTATAATTCTTCTCAGGCCCGAGGAAGCGATCATGGTCATAAAGGCTCCCGGAACACCGTGGCCGGTACAATCAACAACAGCCAGGACAAAAGCTTTGCTGCCATCTGCCTGGGTGAAAGCATCCTTGAAGAAGATATCTCCGCCCACTACATCCCTGGGCATCCAGATAACAAAGCTGTCGGGCATATAGATATTGGTTCCGTCCAGATTCGGTAGCAGGGATGTCTGGATAACCTTGGCATAGCGGATGCTGTCCATGATTTTCCGGTTTGCCTCTTCGATCTTTTTAAGTGTTTCATTCAGTTTGACGTTTTTCTGGTTAAGCTGCTGCTGTGCGACCATAAGATTTTTCGTCGCCTTTTTGAACGCCTCGCCCAGATGCTTGCGGTTCGCGATATCAGCTTCCCTGATAGCCTCTTCTTTACGCCGTATATCTGTAATATCACGGGCGATCCCTATGGTACCGAGAATCTTGTCATCAGGCCCGTAATAAATGGTTCTGAATATATCCAGAAGAATTTTTCTGCCATCCGGGTATGTGACCCATTTTCCAGTGGATTTTGCCTTGAGCAATTTAAGAACCTCTTTATCCTTTTCGCGAAATTCTTCTGAGAGTTCTTTTGAAAAAATCTCCGAATCTGTTCTTCCGAGGATTTTGGATTTGGGGAGGCCTGCAAATTCTGAAAAGGCATTGTTACATACCTCATAAATTCCATCTATATCTTTACAGAAAATTATATATGGAATCGCATCATTCAGCCTTTCTGTAAACTCGATGGATTTTTTCAGAACATTTTCCAAATGTTTGTATTTGGTAATTTTATGGAATGTCTGCTGAATGATCTTTTTATCCCCCATGGACGCTACAGAAGCGGTGATATAGACCGGAACTATCCTTTTAGACTTGGTGATAATTTCTCCCTCATATGCAAAACCGTATTTCTCTTCGTATGCAAAACTGTATTTCCTGTCTGTCTGGATCTTAAATATCCTGACATAGTACTCTGCTTTTTCCGGCGGATGAAGCGTGAGTTGGAGACGCCCTACAATCTCCTCTCTTTTTTTCTCTAAAAGCATCTCTGCTGCTTTGTTACAATTGACTATCATTCCCCTGTCAGTATCTATCCACAGAATTGCATCTTTTGCTTGTTCAAACGCAACCCTGTACTCTTCTAACTCCAGTTCTACCAGACGCTGGCGCAGTTCTTTCAGTTCCTCGATCAGTTGCTCTTTATTCTTTTCTTCATCCCTCATTTCCGCCTCCAAGTCAGCCATCCGTTTTAACTTCAAAAACCGAAACCGAGCACAGTCACATCATCCTGTCTTTCATTTTCACCTCTGTATTCATCAAAAGTACGGAGGAGTGCTTCTCGTTGCTTCTCGAAAGGCAGCAGTGCATTTTCATTCAGCAGGTGTTTTAAGCGTCTTGTACCGAACCGGCGACCTCTTTCTCCGCCAAGCTGATCCGCAAATCCGTCGGTAAACATATAGAAGGACATGCCTTTTTCAATCGGGATCGTATGCTTTGTAAACTCAAAGTTTATATCAGATTTTTTATACCCGATGCTTTGTTTATCGCCTTTGATGACAGTTGTTTCACTGTTGTGAATGCAAATCAGCGGAAGTCTTGCGCCTGAAAAGGTAAGTTGTCCCTTGTTTATAGCATTCAACGGGCCGTCAGGCGATAAATAACCGCTGAGAAAACAGACGGCCGCGTCCAGTCCGTCATCGGACAGGGCATATTTCGTATCCTGCTGAAGTGTTTTTTTCACTATCAGATTAAGTTGTTTTAGAATCTCACCAGGATCCTGGCACCTCTCATCTCTTATGATTTTTCTCAGGCTGAAAGTCGCGACCATTGTCATAAAAGCCCCGGGAACGCCGTGCCCGGTGCAATCCATGACAGCAATAATAATCCCGTTTTCAGAGCAGTCCGTAAATATGAAATCTCCGCCGACGATATCCCTGGGCTGCCAGATAAAAAAACTCTCAGGAAGGAATGCATTAATATTTTCGGGGTTCGGTAATAACGAACGCTGGATCATTTTGGCGTACTGAATGCTGTCCGTAATTCTTTCGTGGGTTTCCCTGAGAGACTCTTCTAACTGCCTGATGTCTGTAATGTCAAGCATTGCACCGACCAAGCCGCCTGTATCATTCTCACTGTTAATAAATCTTGCCTTGTGAAAAATAATGTCATGAAACTTTCCGTCAGCATAGCGAACCTGGGTTTCATATATCTGCACTCCTGCTCCCTGCAATAATTTCAAATCCATTTCATGGTACTTATCTGCCATGTTTTCAGGTGCGAGGTCATAAACCGTTTTTTCAATAACCTCCTGTTTTTTCATGCCTAAAATCTTTTCAAAAGCAGCGTTGCATCCCTGGTAAAGACAGTCAGTGTCTTTGTAGAAAATAGGAACCGGTATGGTATTCATAAGGGTTTGCAGAAAATTCAGATTTTCCTTAACAGCTTTTTCTGCCTCTCTTCGTTTTACGTGTGTACGCGCCAGGATCCATGAGCAAACTGCCAGCAGCGGAATAAGAACAGCGTTTAACAGAATAAGTCTGTCCAAAGCCTCCTGGTACATCTTTTTCAAAACATTTTCCGGTATATGAGATATGATTTTCCAGTAAAGCCCAGAGTTTTCTGGATGTTTTGCAACAGAGGAGGCTGATCCCCGAAATGTTGACATGGGGAACACTGTTATGAACGTGAACAGATCGTCTGCATCATAAAATTGTCCTGACTCCCTGGCAGTTATCTGCTGCCACGCCTCGGGAAAGGCGTTTCCGAATGTTCTGTTCTTTCTGTCTTCATACATAAATCCCCATTCGTATTCGGGCACAGGTCCTTTCAGCCAGAATCCTTTCCGATTCAGCAGCATCAGACGCCCCGGAGAACCGGTATATGAGTTCTCGATATTACGGATTATTTTTGTCCCGAAATAGTTGAGAAGCAGGACACCGCGTTTATTGCGATAGATATCGAAAACCGGTGTTCCGAAGCGGATCGTCGGTTTTATCGGCTGTTCTATTTTTCCGTTTTCTATATTCAGATCAAATGACGATAAAAATATCTCCCCCCTCCGGCGCTTAAACGCGTCTTTGAAATAATAACGATCCCCTTTGAATTGCAACTGATCTTCAGGCGCGATATAAGGATAACCGCTGTTAAAGTTTATCCTTATGACCTCCGTACCTGTATCATCTAAGAAACGAATCTGGTCAAAAACTTTTTTTCTTGCAGAATAAGAGAGGAATTCTTTGGCTAAAGCTTTGCGATGGCCGATATCGCCGGTTCTGAGCATTGCCTGCAATTCGTTTTTTTCTGAAAGAATCATCAGGTCTGACAGCACTGATTTGAAATCACCGATGATAACCTGCGCCAGCATGGAGGCAATGTAAATCTCATTTGTTTCAATGAGTACCCTGTTTTTTCTGATTTCTGTATTATATATCAGCGTAGTGATGCCGCTTACCAGTATCATAAGTGGCAAAAAAATGATCAGAAAATGTTTTATAGCTGTTTGCATAGTTTTGTCAGCAACGGACACGGACTACGGACAACTTTTTCAGAATATCCTGAGTCTTGATAATTCGTCAATAACCTTCTCGGAACGCTTACGTTCGGCAATCTCCTGTTTGAGAAGATCATTACTTTTAAGAAGTTCGGCGGTCCTTTCTTCCACCCGCTTTTCCAAATCTTCATGGGATTTTCGCAATGCTTTCTGGGCCCGCTTGCGCTCCTCTATCTCCGACTGAAGCTGTTCATTGATAAATTCCAGCTTTTCATGAGATTTCCGCAATGCATCCTGGGTTAGTCTGCGTTCCATGATTTCCTGCTGAAGTTTCTCATTGCTTATGGTAAGTTCTGTTGTTCGCTCTTTTACCATGTCTTCAAGGTGATCACGGTAGCGTTTCAGATCCAGATGCGTTCGTACCCTGGCCCTTACAATGACCGGATTGAAGGGCTTTGTAATATAATCCACCGCACCTATTTCAAACCCTTTGGTTTCATCTTTTTCCTCGGTTTTTGCTGTTATGAAAACAATCGGAATGTTGAATGTGCTTTCATCATTTTTCAATCGTCTGCATACTTCATATCCGTCCATTTCGGGCATCATGATATCCAGCAGAATCAGATCAAATCGCCTTTTCGAAGTTACGATTTCAAGCGCGTCAGGCCCGTTAGTTGCAACACTGATCCCATAGTCTGACATCAATGTTTCCGCCAGTATTTTAATATTTGAAGGCGAGTCATCCACGATCAATATATATTGCTTTGATAGTTTGCCGTACATCCGTTTCCTCCTGTGACGAGTTGTCCGTTGCAACTGACAACTGACAACTGACAATTATTCCGAGAGAACTACCCGATTCACCTCCTCAACGGTTGTCAGCCCCCGTAACACCTTTTTCATACCATCGTATCGCATGGTTTGAAAGCCGGTTTTCGCCGCTCTTTTCAGGAGAGCGGAGAGTGGCGCATGATCTGAGATGAGGGACCGAATTTCGTGATCCGGAATGAGCAGTTCATGAATAGGGATTCTCCCGAAAAATCCGGTATGACTGCAATTCGGGCATCCTTTTTTCCGACAGAAAAATGCCTTTGTCTTTCCATCCCAGATAAAAAATTTTTCAATTTCTTCCCGTGATAGCCGGTAACTCTCCTTACATCGGTCGCACAGCATCCTTACAAGCCGCTGGGACATTGATCCGATAACAGACGGCGCGACCAGAGAAGGATCTGTACCGGTTTCGATCAGCCTTATAATGGCTTCTGGCGCGCTGTTTGCGTACAGGGCTGTAAAAACGAGGTGACCCATCAGCGCAGCCTGGCAAGCGATATTAGCGGTTTCAGTGTCCCGAAGCTCTCCTACGAAGATCACATCCGGATCCTGTAAGAGCAGCGATTTCAGGCCAAGGGGAAAAGCAAGTCCGCTATCAGGATTGATCCTGATCTGACTGATGCCGCTCAACCGGGATTCAACAGGATTTTCAAGGGTCATGATACTGATTTCACTATGATTGATATGTCGGAGTATTGAATAAAGCGTTGTTGATTTTCCGGACCGGGCTGGCCCTGCAACAAGGAATATCCCGCTGGGAGATTCTGTCATTCTCCTGAGTTTGTTGTAGTTTTCTTTGGAAAAACGGAGTTCCGACAACTCCGGGATATCTTTTATCTGGAATTCACCCAATAACCGAAGGACAATCTTTTCACCGTAAATTGTCGGAGCGCTTGAAAATCCGAAATCAAGGGTTTTGTTCATAAGGGAAAGAATGATTCGTCCGTCCTGCGGCATCCGCTTTTCAGATATATCAGCGCTGGCAAGCATTTTCAGTCTGGATGCAACGGATGAGTAAATATATTTATCCAGTCGCATCTTTTCCTGAAGCATTCCGTCAATACGGAATCTCACTCTTATTTCCTGCTTTTCCGGTTCGATGTGAATATCTGTTGCTCGTTCCTTTACGCCGAACAGCAGCAGATCCCGGGTGAATTCGATAACAGCTTCATCACCTGCGAGGGTTTCCAATTGCTTCGAAGTGATCTTGGCAGTCTCTTCAAATAAGGGATTCAGGTTGATTTTACTAATAAATCTATCCGATTCCCCGCCGGTTCTGTATTGAATCTCTATGGCATCTGATATATCATAAGGGAAGGAAAATACAAGACTGACGGGGCATTCCGTCAGTTTCTCTGATTCCTCCAAGATAATATCGTTGGCAGGGTCGGATGTGGCGACAGTAACGGAGTCTCCGAACTGATAGACAGAGATGATATTATACTGTCTTGCAAACTGTTCGGGAATAAGCTGCACAATGTCTGGCTGAAACAGGGTTTTTTCAATATCGACATATGCAAATCCGATAGAATCTCCCCAAAGTTTACATAATTCATTTTTTCCGGCAATGCCATTTTCCACAAGATGTATCAGCACAGAAAGGGCATTGCCCTGAAATTTTCCGAGCATATCCCGTGATTCCTCTTCAGATACGATATCTACTAAGTTCAGGAGATTAATAAATTTATCGTTTTTGACTTCCGGGACGTTGACGTTATGCGTAGTCACATCTTTTCCTTTCCTTCGATTGGTTATGCCCCGCTTTGTTTCGCTTTTTCCGCTTTTTTCTTTAGTCTGTCAAGCATCATCCTGCTTATCTCATCCTGGGACAGTTTATCGTTCTCATTGTTTATCTGTTCATCTTCCCTGATCTCTTCAATCATCCTCCTGAGATCATATTTTTCATACATATGTGTTCCTCCTGTTTCCGCGATCCTTAATCTTCAAATCACAAAACGGCTCATTGCTTTTTGAAAGCTGCCCATGTTGTCCTGATAATTTTTTTCATATCTTCAAGCCGGGTATCTTTTCGAATATAATTTGCCGCGCCCAGTTTCAGACAGTCCTCCACTGTTTCTGTATCTGCAAGAGAAGTCAGCATTATCACAAAAGAATCTGGAAATTCTCGGATGATTTCCTTCAGGGCTTCTTTCCCGGTTTTGAAAGGCATGTTTATATCAAGCAGCAAAATATCCGGATTTTTTTCCCGAAACAAGTCAACAGCTTCCTGGCCGTTCTTTGCTTCTCCGACGATCTCACAATTCATGCCTTTCATCACTTTTTTCATAATAAGTCTTACGACTGCTTCGTCATCAGCTAAAACAACTCTCGCTTTTTTCTTCTTTTTTTCATTCCGATTATCCGCTATGGAGCCTTCCATCCTTACCCATTCTGATTTTTCCATTCCATATCCTCCGTGAAACGTGAAACGTGAAACGTGATGCGTGGCGTAATGGATAATGCGTAATGCGTAATGCGTAATGCGTAATGCGTAATGCGTAAAGAATGGAATATCGTGATCCATATTCACATATCACATATCACGCATCACGTATCACATATCACATATCACGCATCACGTATCACGTATCACGTATCACGTATCACGTATCACGTATCACGTATCACGCATCACGCATCACGCATCACGCATCACGCATCACGTATCACGCATCACGCA
>JAUCGG010000321.1 GCA_030378015.1 Desulfococcaceae bacterium HSG8 | reverse complement strand
AAATTTTTCAAATCCAAGAGAAAATGTATACGACTCTTTAGAAAATGTTCCTGCTGATGGAGATCTATATAAATTAGACCCAGTTCCTATAGAATATGCAACCTATGTAGATATTTCAGGATTTAATGCAGAGACTGGTGCTGGACATCAGATATATGGTGATGAAGGAATAAATGTAAATGGATGGCAGATACTACCAACAGAAGAAGGAGTTTCTATAAAACAATCCAATGAAGGCATAAGAGTTGGAGAAAAAAGAAGACAATACTCAAATGGTCATAAACTTGTTGCTTTTCAATCAAGAAATGAAAGAACTTTTGTTTCAATTATAGATGCTAATAATTTTTATGCCGAAAACGAAGAAAGAAGAACAATTAGTGATAATACAAAATTTAACGGTTCACAAACCATCACAAGTGTAGTTGCGAAAAACCGCACAATAAATGGAGTTAGAGCTTTAAAAGAAGGAGAATCTGAAGTGCTTTACTTCCCTAGAGCAAAAGTAAGAAAACAAGCAGATGATGGAAGTTTTTACAATACTGCTTCTGAAATTTATATATCTACCGCAGGAGCAGATAAAAATAAAAACGCTGTACAAGTAATAGAAAAAATAGCTAAAACTGGTAGCATTAGATAAAAACTAACCATTTTCTCAAAGTCATAACAATCATCTTTTATGACTTTGAGAAATCCTTATTCTACAAAAATCATAAAACACACCAGGTAAAATCTTTATCCAAATCAGAAAGATTATAAGGTGTTCCCTGATAAATATATCCTATCCAGTTGTCGTAAAGCACATTGGCACAAGATCTCCAGGAGTTTAAAGGTTCATTGTTGGGATTGTTATCAGGAAAGTAATTTTTTGGCACAGGTACATCACCCCTGCTTTCAAGATCGCGTAAATATTCGATTTTTAATCTATCTCTATCATACTCGAGATGATTAAACATATATATATGGCGGTATTTTTTATCCTGAAGTAGACAAACTCCAGATTCTTTGGATTCTATTAAGATTTCGAGATTTTCATTTTCTTCTATACTTTTTCGTTTTATTTCCGTATGGCGGGAAACTGGAATCATAAAAACATCATCCAGTCCTTTGGTTAAAGAAGCATTTTTACGAAGGGTAAAATGCGGGAAAAGTCCAAACATTTTTTCTTTTAAACGATATTTTTTAATTCCATAAAAATGATTAAGTGCAGCTTGAGCCCCCCAGCATACATTAAAGGTGGAAAAAACATTTTTTCTTGACCACTCAAATATCTCTTTAAGTTCCTCCCAGTATTTGACTTCCTCAAATTCCATATCCTCAACAGGAGCGCCAGTTATGATAAGCCCGTCGAACTTTTGATCTCTTGCCTTTTCCCAGGGAGTATAAAAAGCCTCCATATGCTCTATCGGGGTATTTTTGGAAGTATGAGAAAGAACTTTTAGCAAGGATAATTCAACCTGTAATGGAGTGCTGCCGAGCAGCCTTGCAAACTGCGTCTCTGTTGTGATTTTAAGAGGCATAAGGTTAAGCAGGGCTATGCGTAAGGGGCGAATATCCTGGGTGCTGGCACGGCTTTCATCCATAACGAAAATCCCTTCTTTTTCAAGGGTTTTGCGTGCAGGCAATTTATTTGGGATTATTATTGGCATTTTTTTAACTGATGGATAAAAATAAAAATATTATGATATTTTAAAGAAAAATGCAAATGGAATATTTCTTGACTTTGCAAAATATTTAAATGATAATTATTTTGTCATAATCAAAAAAGGAATAATGTAATGGAAAAAAGATATTGGCTTTCTTATGATATTTCAAATCCGGATACCTACGAGTATTTATATGAATGGTTAGATAATCATGAGGCTGTAGAATGCGGTAATAATGTTGCAAGTTTTGTTTGTGATAAAAAAATAAAAACTTTAAAAGAAGATTTGGCAAACAATGCCAAAATATCAGATAATGATAGAATATATATTGTTTTTAAAAATCAGGATGGAAAATTAAAAGGTAAATTTTTATTTGGCAAAAGAAAAAAGACTTCTCACTGGCATGGATATGGTTTATTAAATGAGGATATAGAAGATGAAGATACAGAATAAAAGGCTCTTGTGAAAATCAGGTGGGTAAATATTTATAATTATGCCTATAATTTTATCTTTAAAGTATACTAAGCTATTGATTTACCTACGCTCCCCCCTTGCGGGGGAGCGGGTGAGAACGAGCATTAGCGAAGTTCGAACCGTGGGGGGCAATGTTGATTAAGCAATTGATTTAGATTAATTAAATGATTTTCTACGCTCCCCCACGGTTCGAGCTGCTCTT
>JAUCGG010000084.1 GCA_030378015.1 Desulfococcaceae bacterium HSG8 | reverse complement strand
AGCCTCACTGCCATTAAGTTAAGGAACGCAGCCCGCTGACGAAGATGTTATTTCAGTAAGTTATGCCTCATTATCAGGTCGCTCCGACTCTTAACTTAATGGCAGTGAGGCGGAGCCTGGGAACGAGAAGCTTCTACTTTTTGGGAATGTGCTATACAAAATGATTCAGCCATACAACACTGAACTCCTTATTCACAAGCTTTTGCAGTTGTGCCACCCCGGACAGGGCATCTTTCAGGATCATCCTCTCCCTTTTCCTTAAACTGTAAGGATCAATATAATTATCCGGTTCTTTGCCCTGCTTTGCCTTTTTCATGCTCTCCCGGATCCTGAACATCATCAGGGTTTCAAAGCTTGCAGCAAAAAATTCAGCGTCTTCCGCGGATATGGCCCCTTTTTCTGTGAGTTGCTTCAGCCTGCCGAAGGTGGAAGGCTCACTGATCTGATGTCTTACCGCAAATATCCGCATCCCGTTGACAATATGCATGGCTCCGGCTTTTTTGAGATCAATTTCATTTTTATGCGGGCCGCTTTTTTCAGTGACAAATGTACCCAGGAAGCTGATGGGGAGTTTATACTGAAGCTCATCTTTGGTCATCATATGACTTGCCGTAAGGGATTCTTTGAAGGTGCTGAAAATTTCCTCCCAAAATTTTTCAGCCAGGGACATATTGCCCCAGATGGGCCGGTAATCCAAGAGGATGGTAAGAATCCGGGTGTCTTCGGGGTCATATGACCTTGCCCAGCTTTTAAGCGCGGATATCCACTGGCCCAGTGATCTCCGCCACTTGGGATTTGTGGCCATCACATCCCCCCTGCATTTTGCAAATCCGCACTGGCTGTGACCTTCCACAATAAGTTCGGCAAGCTTGGCAAAATACGGGTCAACCTCTTCAGGACTGTCTGTTTCCGTATCATTATATATAATAGCGTTATCCTGATCCGTGCGCAGGGTCTGCTCATAGCGGGCAGCGCTGCCCATATTGATCCAACAGTATTCAACAGGCGGGGGCCCCCAGCCCATGATTTTCATTTTTTCTTCTGACAGTTGAATTATTCTTCGGGACATACGCTCATGAAGTTCGGACATGACTTCGAATATTTCACGGACAGCGGCTTTTTCCGCTATCAGGGCATTCAGGATATTGTCAATTTCACCGCTGATATGGGAAAGCCCTTTTAAATTCGACTGAGCCTCGATATCCTGGGTCAGGAGGAGGTTTCCGGTACTCCGGGTTTTCACAAGGTCAATCAGGGTGATGATGCCGACAAGCTTTTCCCTTTCCACGACAATCAGATGCTTTGCCTTGCTTCGGATCATGGACACCAGTGCCTGCCCCAGGAAGGCTTCGGGACTGATTTTCACCAGGTTGCTTTTCATAACCTTATCCACCCGGCACTCGGATATCGGATACATCTGGTTTGCAATCAGATATTTGACAAGATTTTTTTCCGTAAGGATGCCCCGCGGTTTTCCTTCATTATCCAGCACAACAATAGCGCTGATATCCTTTTCATCCATGAGCCTGGAAGCATCTGTCACTTTATCGCGGGTCCGGCAGGTGATCACAGGGGATGACATGACTTCGCTCACCCGTTTTCTGAAAAGCGGGGATTCGGTACTGCTGTAAGCTTCGTAAGATTGTTCCGATACGATCTCTTCGTAAAGCACACGCATTCGTTCTGAAATCAGTGCATTGAAAAAGCCTGAAAACTCCGGGTAATTGTAGATCAGGTTTTCCAGATCCCTCCGTCTGATCAGGCAGCAGGTCAGTTTTTCTTTCACCCTTGCAGAAGCAGAATACCTTTGCCGGGACAGGACCGTTGTTTCACTGAAAAAATCGTATTGGCGTCTCAGGGCAACCACGGTTTCGACCCCCCTGTCATTTGTCACTGTGACCTCCATGAGACCGGAAGCAATGATAAACAGTGTGTCCAGACTGGCATCTCCCTGCTTGAAGACATAAGTATTCGGGCTGTATTCCCGGACTTCGATCTTGTCGGAAAGGGATTCCAGAACCTCTGTTTCCAGCATCTCGAAAGGGTCGGTTTTCATCAGGATATTAAGTATTTCTTTTTTGTCTGTTGTCATATTCGATCCCTGTTTTTCAACTTCAACTGTTCCGGCTTTTTATCTTTTCAGATACAGATAGGCTTTCTGAGAGCGTGTTCGAAAATTTGTTCGCTCCTGAATCCTGAATGACCATACAGACATACAATAGAAAGAAAAGAATAGCAAATTTTTTCAGGAAAGCATTGAAATCTTTATCCGGATATATTATTTAATTATAATCAGCAGATCGAAAAGTTTCCGGTAAACCGCTGTAAACGGTGGATTCCGGGTTAAAATTAAAAAACATCCGTTTTTTTAATTCCCCGGAATGACAATTTAACGTGCTGTCATTCCGGGGAAAATCGGAAAACGGATGTTTTCCGGTTTTAACCCGGAATCCACTGTCTGCAAAAGTTTTCGATCTACTGATAATTAATAATCGGAATGGGTGCAATTAAAAGTGACCTTGTTCCAAACTCCGTTTGGGAACACACCTGCAAGGCAAACTCTGTTTGCAGATGACGCAAAACCGGGGTTTTACAGGCAACAGCGTTCCCAAACGGAGTTTGGGAACGAGGACTTACCTGACACTTTTAATTGCACCCAATCGGAATTGGTGATGAAAATAACAAAAGTTTGTTTTTTATTGACTGAAATACTCTGAGGAGGCGTATTATGAACTGTTTTACATTGACTATGGCCATCATAGCGCTGATGATGATTAAAATCGGACGGATCAGATCGCTGGTGAAAGGCATTTTTGTCATTCTCCTGCTCGTACAGTTTTTCAATCCCCAGCCTTCATTAGCGGCAACGGATTGCAGCACTGTCACTGTGATCCCGGCAGCGGAGTGCGAGTGCCTGCTTGATCTTTACAACAGCACTGACGGGCCGAACTGGGCTGACAGTGCGACTAACAAATGGAACACTGACCAGGATCCGAGCGGATGGGCGGGTGTCACTGTCGAAGACGAACATGTGACTAATCTCTTTCTGTTCAAAAAACAACTGAACGGGACGATCCCTGAGTCTTTAGGCAATTTGACAAAGCTGGAATCTCTTTATCTGGGCAGCAACGAACTGAGCGGTTCGATCCCTGATACATTAGGCCGTCTGACAAGTCTGTCTCAGCTCTCTCTGTCAGAAAACCAACTGAGCGAGACGATCCCTGATTCCTTAGGCAGTCTGACAGATCTGTATTTTCTTGATCTGAGCTCGAACCAACTGAGCGGGCCGATACCTGATTCATTAGGCAGTCTGACAAGTCTGTCTCAACTCTGGCTGTCGTTCAACCAACTGAGCGGGCCGATACCTGATCTGAGTCAGCTAACAAATCTGTCTGACCTTTCTCTGCGCTGGAACCAACTGAGCGGGCCGATCCCTGAGTCATTCGGCAGTCTGACAAGTCTGTCTCAACTCAGTCTGTCGGGCAACCGACTGAGTGGCGATATCCCTTCTTCATTCAGCAGCCTGACAAATTTGCAAGATATTGCTCTGTCGTTCAACCAACTGAGCGGGACGATACCTGATTCATTAGGCAGTCTGACAAATTTGCAACATCTTTATCTGCACGGTAACCAATTGAGCGGTCCGATACCTGACCTGAGTCAGCTGACAAATCTGCAACATCTTTATCTGCACGGTAACCAACTGAGCGGGCCGATCCCCGATCTGAGTAAGCTGATAGAACTATCTGATCTCTGGCTGTCCGGCAACCAACTGAGCGGGCCAATCCCCGATCTGAGTCAGTTGACAAATCTGTCTGACCTTGATCTGAGTTCCAACCAACTGAGCGGGACGATCCCTGGTTCATTCGGCAACCTGACAAAGCTTAATCTGTCCGGCAACCAACTGAGCGGGCCGATACCTGATTCATTAGGCAGTCTGACAAATTTGCAACATCTTTATCTGCACGGTAACCAATTGAGCGGTCCGATACCTGACCTGAGTCAGCTGACAAATCTGCAACATCTTTATCTGCACGGTAACCAATTGAGCGGTCCGATCCCTGACCTGAGTCAGCTGACAAATCTGTCTGACCTTGATCTGAGTTCCAACCAACTGAGCGGGCCGATCCCTGATCTGAGTCAGCTAACAAGTCTGTTTGATCTTAATCTGAGTACCAACCAACTGAGCGGGTCGATCCCTGATCTGAGCCAGCTAACAAGTCTGTCTGATCTTAATCTGAGTACCAACCAACTGAGCGGGCCGATTCCTGATTCCCTGGGAAGCCTGACAAATTTGCAAACTCTTGATCTGTCGGGCAACCGACTGAGCGGCGATATTCCTTCTTCATTCAGCAACCTGTCCAACTTGGATCTGGGATACAACCAGTTATCGGTTTCTGATCTGTACACCGGATACTACTGGGCAGATACCCAGGCCAGCAAACACATCACCGGCATGGTGAAACTGGGTGAGGCAGGCGTGTCCGGTGTCGAGGTCACGGCCAGTAACTGGGACATCCCGAACGGTTTCACCAGTGCCAAAACGGACGAAAACGGCAATTTCGACATATTGGTATCAGGTGGGAAATGGGAAATCAGTGTGCCCCAGGCCGACAATGCGGACTGGGTCAGCCCGGACGAGCCGCAGATAGCCGAATTTGCCGATGACATGGCTGAAGAAACGAAAGAGAAGCCCATCACCTTGCAGGCATCCGCCGGAAAGCTGACCGGACGGTTGCTTGATCCCGATGGCAATCCCCTGAATGTCCCCGATGATTGCGGCTGCGAATGCAACTGCGCTGTCTGGATTGAGGTTGTTAATTCCGATACCGGGGATTATCTCAGTGTCAACCCGGATGCAGATACCCGGTTCTCCTTTCCCCTGACCGGGGGCAATTTCGAGATATCAGTGTGGCTGGATGACGTCCGGTATCCTGATTATGTCAGCCCGGTTCTTGATCCGGTCCGTTTCAGTGCAGATCATGATCTGGGCGACATCCCATTGAAGGAAAGGACAGGCGCAAGTGTGCATGGCAGGGTGCTACTGGACGAAACAGGAACGCCGGCTGTTTCCGCCGAAGTTTCCCTCTACAACTACTATCATGACTTCATCCGCACTGTGTTCACAGGACAGGACGGAACTTTCATTATCAAGGGTCTGGAAGCGGGCGACTACAATATCGAGATCGAACCGCCATCTGGAAATGATGCCGTGAGAGGCATCAGAGATATCTCCTTTGCAGTTGAGGCTGATGATGTGAATATGGGTGACAACACACTGCCCGGTAATTCCAAAAAAATACAAGGCACTGTGAAGCGTGGCGATAATGATGCCCCTGTAAAGGATGTCAGGATCACAGCCTATAACTGGGATATCTACGAATTCAGGGAAGCTGTCACTGGTGAGTCCGGCACTTTCGAAATCCAGGTAAGCGGCGGCGTGTGGGAAGTCGAAGTGTTGCAGGATGACGAGGCCGACTGGATCAGCCCGAATTATCTGTATGAAATCGAATTCGCGTCTGACAGCAGCGAGGAAACCGAATTGTTGGATGATATCAGGCTGGAAACCGCGGCAGGAAAACTGACCGGCCGGGTGGTCGGTGCTGATGGCAGCCTTTTCAGCGACAACAGTTACAATTTCATCAGCATTGATGCTTATGATTATGAGAGCGGTGATTACCGCTATGTCTGGCCGGATCAGGATGGCAGCTTTTCCCTGCCCCTGCCTGCGGGCAACTACGAGGTGCTGATATGGACGGATCCGGAGCCGCAAAAAGACCCGGATACAGAAGAATTCCCCGAATACTACAAAAATGACAACGGCAGCCCGGCTCCCCAGATCATCAGCTTCAGCGAGGACACGGCCCTGGGAGATATCCAACTGCTGAAGCGGAGCAAAGTCATCTCAGGCACGGTGAAAGATTCCCGGGGCAAGGGGATGTCCGGGGTTTTCATGGATGTTTGGCAGCCGGCTACCGGGGCCTATTACTGGATCGAAACCGATGCCAGCGGCAACTATGAGATCAAAGTCCCCCCAGGCACCTGGGAGGTGTCACCCTGCGTCATCGAAGATTCCGACAACCTGTTCACCGAACCTCCCCGGGAAGTGGTGTTCGGCACGACAGACGGAGACAATAAGACTGTCTCCTTTCAACTGGAAAAAGTCGCCAGCATGATTCTCGGAAAGGTTGAGGATAAAGACGGCAATCCGCTGACTGACCTGGATGCGTGGGTCTATGCACGGTCCGAGGAAAGCCCCGAATCCGTCAGCGAGACATGGGTGGAGAACGGTGAGTTCAGACTCGGTGTGCCGGGCGGCGAACTTCGCATCGGCCTGTTTCTGCCGGCCGAGAGTGAATACGCCTTTGCCGAAGAAAAATCGTTTCCCTTGGAAAGAACGGCACGGGGCGGAGAGCTGACCACGGCCCAAGCGGCAATCGCAGAGATGTATCCTTATGAGAAGCGGCCCCTGGGACGGAAACGGCAGGAGGGCGTTCCCACGAGTTCTCTCACCTTCACCCTGGAGAAAAACGACGCCCTGATCACGGGTTTCCTAAAAGATTCGGCCGGCAGTCCGGTAACATACATTTCAGGATATGTGTTTGTGACGCCATCCGGGGGCGGCAGTTCACTGCACAGCGGAGATGTTGATCCCGATACCGGCGGGTTTAAGATACTTGTCTCAGAGGGAACCTGGAACCTGAGCTATTCTCTTGAGACAGATGAGTACATGTCCCACCCGACCGTTCCGAAGCAGATCAAGGTCGGCCCGGGGGGAATTACCGAGGATATCACCCTTATCCTGCTGGACGGTGTGGTAACAGGAAAGGTTCAAGACATCGAAGGCAATACGGTGCCCAATATACAGGTGTGGGCCCGGGGAGATGTTTCGGGAAGCATTTTTGAGACCCGGGCATTAACAGACTCCGAAGGCGTTTTCAACATCCTGGTGCCGAACCAGGGAACATGGACCCTGGGAACCGCGGTGGACGATGCTGAAGAGGAAAGTGATTCCGAAGGGAGGCAATATTCCCGAATGAGAAAGAAAAAGAGCTCTCCGAAAACTTCCGGCAGCGCCGCGGCATACTTCAGACTGACTTCCCGGTCTTTACTCAGACTGAAGACAGGCGGTGTTCCTCAAAGCATCATCACTCAGTCGGGACGGATTAAGAACAGGATATACAGAAGTGAAAGTCTCTTTGTGAGCGCTTTGCAAAGTACCATAGGGAAGAGTGACACTGATAAGTACAAATCACTGTTCCTGAAATATGCCACTCCCGGAGGAAAAAAGAAGCGTTCTCCGTTAACGAGGATAACGGGCAGAGAGGACGAAGATATGCTTCTGACCCTGCGCTTGCCTGATACCATTTTGGAAGGAACCGCGACCCTGGACGGAGAGGCCGGGAAAGGTGTGTTTATCTCGGCTTACAGCCCGGACGGGCAGAAGGCCCAGACCTATACCGATGAGTCTGGCGTCTTCCGACTGGATGTGGCCAGGGCCGCCGAGGATGAAAACAATATCTGGAAGGTGACCGCGGTACGCAAACCGGCGGTACGCAAACCGGTCGGCGAAAGCAGCTACTACCGCAGTGACGAGGTTCAGGCTGACATATCCGGAACAGCCGGAACTGCCGATTCGCCGCAAACGGTTCCGGTGACTCCGGAACTGGAACTGAGGGACACGGGCATATCCCTGCCCGCGCCGGAAACCGGCAACTTCAACGTGGAAAAGGGTTGGACACACACCCTGTCTGACGGAACCCTGATCCGGATTCCCGGGAATGCCATCCCCACCGAAGAAAAAGAGGTGAATGTCCTAGTCGAACCCAAGGTCGAAGGTGTGCCGGACAATGCAGAAGACATTGTTGTCGGTTACGGCTATGCCATATCCGTTTATGAGAAGAAAAGCCGCAAGGAGATCGTGACGCTGAACAAGGGGAAGGAGATGGTGATCACCTTCCGCTGCACCGAGGCGCAGTTGAACGAACTGAACATCCCAAGTCAGGATATCCGCCCAGCGTCCTTCATGGACGCTACTGACGCGTGGCAGCCGGTCAGGAGTTTCACCATCAAAGAAGAGGAGGAGACTTTCAAGATTGATTTCAAGGCCGATCATTTCGGTTTATGGGCACTGGCCGCGACGCGATCCGCCGCTCCGATAGGTGATGTGGAAAAAGGTGATGTGAACAACAGCGGAACCGTCGGACTGGATGACGTTATTCAGGCTCTGAAAGCCTGCACACAGTCTCCGTCAACTGCTTACAAAGAGGCGGATGTCAGCGGAGACGGCAGAATCGGACTTGAGGAGGTTGTTTATATACTTCATACAATTGCCAGGTGATTTTAATCAGACCTCCGAGGTTTTGGAAACCTCGGAGATCTTTACAAGCGAAACTGCAAGGATTGGATTTAGGGATTTCCAAGAAATAAAATCCCCCGCCGCAGGGTTCGGATTTGTCAATCCGAACCGAGCAGAAACGGGTTCCTGCTGCTGCTCGCGGGGGATTGACAAATCCACCGCCGCGAGGGTTCGGATTTGCCAATCCGAACCGAGCAGAAACGGGTTCCCGCTGCTGCTCGCGGGGGATTGACAAATCCACCGCCGTGGGTTCGGATTTGTCAATCCGAACCGAGCGGCAACGGGTCAGTTTCCCAAGAAACAGAATCCCCCGCTGCTGCTCGCGAGGGATTGACAAATCCACCGCCGCTGGTTCGGATTTGTCAATCCGAACCGAGCGGCAACGGGTCAGTTTCCCAAGAAACAGAATCCCCCGCTGCTGCTCGCGGGGGATTGACAAATCCACCGCCGCGGGGTTCGGATTTGTCAATCCGAACCGAGCAGAAACGGGTCCGTTTCCTAAGAAACAAAGTACCCCCGCTGCTGCTCGCGGGGGATTGATAAATCCCCGCCGCTGGGGTTCGGATTTGTCAATCCTTACAAAATTCAATCCCTGTACTTACATCCACCACAAAGGAAAAAATTATGAAATTTGCCCTGCAATCACTCATCATTATTTTTGTACTGGCAATCACCGCCATTCCGGTTCATGCTGACGGGATGCACCCGCGTGGCATTCAACTGGACGGGACACTCGGCAATGCCGGAAAACTTGACCTGCCGGGCCCGGATTATGACATTAAGGCCGAATACGGTCAGCAGGCCGGAACAAACCTGTTCCACAGCTTTCACCGATTCAATATACATTCTGATGAAACCGCTACCTTCAGCGGGCCGTCTTCGGTTCAAAACATCATCAGCCGTGTCACCGGCGGTGATCCGTCGTGGATTGACGGGGAGTTGCGTTCCGATATTGCCGGTGCGGATCTGTATCTGCTTAATCCCGCGGGCGTGATGTTCGGACCCGGCGCATCCCTGGACCTGGGCGGATCATTTCACGTCAGCACGGCGGATTATCTGCGCCTGGGGGAGAACGAGCGATTTTATACCACGCCTCATGCAGACGATGTACTCTCTGCTGACGCTCCCGTGGCTTTCGGTTTCCTGGACGGCCATGTCGGACAGATCACTTATGAGGGCAGGGGAGAAATCACGGAGCAGGAATCTGAGGATAATCCCGCTGGCATTCGTGTGAAAGAAGGCAGAAGCATTTCTCTCATCGGCGGGGACATTGAGATAACCAGGGGGGCATATTATGAAACTTATGAGACCGATGAGGGCGGAAATCTGATTTATGAGCAGGAGACGGACGAATTGGGTGATCCCGCGTATGAAATCGAAACCGACGCTGATGGTGAGCTGATATACGATGAGGACGGACGGCCCCTGTATAAGCTTGATGAAACCGGTGAGTACATTCCCATATATGTTTATGATGAGGACGGAAATCCGATTCCGGTCATGAAAACAGAACATCCTGGGGATGTGGCCTCACTTGGCGGACGCATTAACATCGCATCTGTTGCCTCCGAAGGGGAAGTCATACCAACCGAATCTGATCTGAAAGTTACTTCGTCGGAGAAAGGAGATATAACCATCAGGGACATGGCATCTGCCGATGTCAGCGGAATCAGAGGCGGAGGCGGAAGTATTTTCATCCGCGGCGGACGATTTGAACTGGCCGACAGCCGCGTGACGAGCTACACTTGGGGAGATCGGGATGGCGGAGAGATAGATATTCAGGCGGATAATTCGGACGTGCAGAACTCGATAATCGCCACTGGTACCGAGGGCATCGGAAAAAGCGGCGACATCGTTCTTAAATCGGCTGATACGCTGAAGGTTTCAAAATCCTCTGTTTACGCGAGCTCATTTGGTGAAGAAGACTGCGGAAATATTGAGATCGAAGCCCGTCAGATAAACCTGACAGACGGGGCCTCTGTCAGTAGCGACACTTATGGTTTCGGACAGGGCGGCGATATTGTCATCAAAGCGGCTGATACTCTGATACTTTCAGGACTGAATGAAGAAGGTGAAGGGACGGTTATTTCAAGTGATTCTGAAGAGTATGCGGAAGGCAATGCCGGACGGATTGCAATCAATGCCGGTCAGATAACTCTGACAGACGGGGCATTAGTCAGCAGTGACACTTATGGATTCGGGCAAGGCGGGGCCATCGTCATTAAAGCTGAGGAGACCCTGGGGCTTTCAGAGGGAAGTAAAATTTTCGCCACTTCGCAAAAAGAAGAGGTCAATATCAATACCGGCAATGCCGGGCATATTGAGATAGAGGCCCGCCGGATTATGCTGAAAGATAAATCCCAGATTAACGTCAGCACATTTGGTAGCGGGGAAGGCGGCACTGTCACCGTCAGAGCGGCTGATGCGCTGACTTTTTCAGATGGATCAGAAGATGGTGATCCGGGCGGTATTTTTGCAAATTCGGAATTTGAGGAAGGCGACGGGGGCAGCGCCGGGGACATCAGAATAGACGCCCGCCAGATAACGATCACGGACTGGTTGGAGATTTCCAGTACCACAAAGGGGTATGGCAACGGCGGGGCAATTACCGTCAATGTGGATGACACTTTGAAAATTTCAGCTTCTGACACAAGTTCAGTTTCACCCAATTGCGGCATTTTTGCCAAGTCAAATGGCATATCAGCCGAATCAGGTTCAGGTGCTGGTATGGATATTTCTGCGCGGACAATTCTCCTTTCAGGCAAAAGAGCAGCAATATCCGCATCAACTTATGGCGGCGATGCAGGCGATATCCGCCTGACATCAGATCAGCTCAAGTTGGATAACGGCGCTTCTGTTTTCTCGGCGAGCTATGAAAACAGCGGCGATGCCGGCACCATCACAGTTAACGCTGCCGATTCTATCAGAATGACCGGAAACAGCAAGCTGAGCACATCAACCGATGGCGAAGGAGATGCAGGCGATATCAGTCTGACAGCAGATCGGCTTGAGTTGGATAACGGCGCTTCTGTTTTTTCAGAGAGCCTCTACGATGAAAACGGCGGCGAGGCAGGTACGATCACAGTCAAGGCCGCTGATTCGGTCAGACTTACCGGAAACAGCAAGCTGACCACCGAGGCCAGAGGCGCGGGCGGCGGCATCATATCCGTAAACGCGGGAAACGAAATTTATCTGGTCAACGGCAGAATTACCAGCAGCGTGAAGCAGGGGAAGGGAAAAGGCGGGGACGTCACGACAAGCTCCGGATTCGTCATCCTGAATCACGGGAATATCACTGCCAACGCCGAGGAGGGGGACGGGGGTGCCATATTCATCCGCACAGAAAATTATATCATATCGTCGGACAGCAAAGTAACTGCCTCGTCAGAAAGAGGAAATGACGGAACCGTCAGAATAGAGGCCCCGGATACGGATATCACCGGTGATCTGACACCTCTGCCTGACAGTTATCCGGATGCAGCCCGGTGGCTGAAAACGCCATGCGCCGCAAGGAGCGGAGAAAACGTAAGCCGTTTTATTATAGATAAACAGGAGCCTATGCGTGATGATCTTGATGATTTTCTGCCAGCCCGATGGTGAGAAATGGGAATGAGTCCTCAAGGCAGGAATTCGGATTGACAAATCCCGGGGACAGCATCGCAGGCGGAAAATATCAGCGGCTTGGCAGGAAAAACAGGATGAAAGATATCCTGCCGCTTTCAGTGGAGGATATCAGGAAAATTATGCGGAAATTCAGGACCCGCGGTTTCAAGATCAGGATGGGAGAGTGAGAAATGGAAATCGGATCGGAGATTATCATACTGTTATTCTGCACAGGTCTTGCAGCCGGCTTTGTGGATTCCATCGCAGGCGGAGGGGGCCTGCTTGCCCTGCCGGTCTTGCTTTCCGCAGGACTTCCGCCCCAGATTGCTCTCGGAACCAATAAATTCCAGGGCACATTCGGAACCCTGTCGTCATCTTATAATTTCATCCGCAAAGGAAAGGTTAACTTACGGGAGTGTTTTGTCGGCATCCTTTACACATTAATCGGGGCGGCCCTGGGCGCGTGGATTGTGCAGCTTCTGGCCCCGGGGTTTTTAAAACATATGGTGCCTATCCTGCTCTTCCTAGTGCTGATATATACTATCTTTTCCAAGAACCTGGGATACGAGGAACAGCCGCCCATAATGGGGAAACATGCTTTTTACCTGATCTTCGGGACAGGCCTGGGTTTTTACGACGGTTTTTTCGGCCCGGGGACAGGGTCATTCTGGATGGCAGGCTGTTGTATCTTCCTAGGGGTGAATATGACCCGGTCTGCCGGGATCAGCCGTGTAATGAATCTTACCAGCAATGTTGCAGCTCTCAGCGTTTTTATCATAGGAGGAAATGTCCGGTTCCCCGAGGCCATCTGTATGGGGTTGGGCCAGCTTATCGGCGCGCGCATAGGCTCAAATCTTGCAATTCAGAAAGGAGCGTCTTTTATCCGGCCGGTTTTTATGGCTGTTGTCGCTGCCACCGTCATCCGGCTGGTTTGTAACAATTACTTCTCCTGAACGCACAAAGCAAGCTTTGTACTCCGCTGAAAAAAACGCATCTCGTTCACGTTTCACGTTTCACGTTTCACGCATCACGTTTCACGCACCACGTTTCACCCTAATACTTTTCAAACTCCGCCTCCTCTTTTTCATCCAGGATATTTTTCAAAATGCCTGAATCGCCAGTTTCGGAAATTTCAATATCATTATTGTCAGTTTTCTGTTTTTTTTCCGCGTTCAGTTTTCCTGGTGCTCTGAGCCTTGCTTCCGGAAGGGATTCCTTCACGAAAATTTTATCATCATCTTTCTCGGTCCTGAAAAACGATATCGTACGCTGAAGTTGTGCGGACTGAGCCGCCAGTTCTTCGGCCATGGAAGACATTTCTTCAGCAGTGCCGGAAGCCTCTTCCGAAGCTGTGGCATTCTGCTGTATGACGTAGTTTAACTGCTGAATCGCCTGGTTAATCTGATCCGACCCGGAACTCTGTTCCTTGCTTGAAGCGCTGATTTCCTGAACCAGTTCCGTTGTTTTCCGAATATCCGGCACAAGTTTGTTCAGCATTTCTCCTGCTCTTTCCGCGGTTTCAACGCTGGATGCCGACAACGCATTGATCTCAGCGGCTGCCCTCTGGCTTCGGACAGCCAGCTTACGGATCTCGGATGCCACCACGGCAAAGCCTTTGCCTTCCACACCGGCCCTGGCAGCTTCAACCGCGGCGTTCAATGCAAGCAGATTCGTCTGACGGGCAATTTCTTCAATGATTGATACTTTCTGAGCAATTTCTTTCATCGCCTTTACCGTCTCAATCACTGTTTCTCCGCTCTCACGACCGTCTTCGGCAGATTTCATGGCTATTTTTTCGGTGTGCTGGGCATTATCTGCATTTTGCCTGATACTGGCGGTCATCTCCTCCATAGAAGCGGAGGCCTGCTCCACCGAAGAAGCCTGTTCCGAAGCTCCCTGTGATACGATCTGGGAACTCGAATTGATCTGCTGGCTGACAGATGCCAACTGGGAAGCCGCGGACGCAATATTCTCTGCCCCGCTTTTTACATCTTTTACAACTCCCCGTAACTTATCAGCCATATTCTTCATTGCAAAAAGCAGTTTTCCGATCTCATCCCTGGTTTCTGTTTTTATTTCAACCACCATATTTCCCTGACCCAGTTCGTCAGATATCCTGACAGCATCATCCAGGGGGCCTGTAATTTTCCCGGTGATAAACACACTGAGAAATATTCCCATGATCAGAGCGATGATGACCATAAGAATCGAAGCGATATCTGCTTCCCTCACCATTCCGTCTGCTTTTGCTTCTGCATTTTTTGACAAACGGATACAGGCAGCCTTGATCCGGTACAGCATTTCGGTCATTTCAGCAGTGCTTTTTTCAATGACAGCTTCATCCCTGATTACGTTTTTCAAAAGAGCAATATATGATTTCATCTTATCTTCCACTTTTTCCAGCCTTTTCTTTTCCCTCAAATCCCTCAGTTCCTCGTTAATTCTTTCCAGGTAAGCCATCAGCAGTCCTGCCTTGACACTCATGCCCTCCACTCTCTCAGGGCTTTTGTCCAAGAGAAATTCCGCCTCATCATGAAAGAGTCTCACAGCCAGAATCTCAGATCCGAAAAGATATTCCAACATCCGCTCATGATAAGCCCGTGATTCTGATTTTTTCATATCAGATTCATGGTGCAGGATCATTTTTTCCAGTGCTCTGTCAACTGCTTCTCCGAGCCTGTCCAGCTTTTCTTTTGCGTCTTCGATTTCATGAAATGCTGCGATCAGTTCCCGGAGGTCTTTTTTATATATTCCGATATCTTCTTCTATTTCATCCAGAAACCTGTATTGTTCGGCTTCAAGATGCCTGCTGTCCCTTATGGTTTTCAAGTCTTCTCGGAAAGTTTTCAACAATTTTTCGTGTTTTTCCGCTACTTTTTCACCATATACATGGTTTTCGAGGCCATGTAACAGGAATTCGTTCTGTGTAAAATGTATCTCACCGGAGAGCATGTCAAGATTCGCAAAAGCAGTTTCCAGATGAGAAAAATCATTCACTTTATTCAGATAATAATATCCGATTATGCCCAGTATGACGGAAATCAGTACAAGGGTTCCGTAACTGATATAAAGCCTGAGTCTGATGCTGAGGTGCCGGGTTTTACTGGAAAACAGAAGCGTAATCAGGATGCTCAGGATCACAGGAACAATCAGAATGATCCAAAACGTGGAGGATAATCCTGCCCTTTCAGAGGAATATTCTTCCCCCCCGATTTCTTTAAGCCAGTTCGTTCGTAGCAGGGTCATGGTCTTTTTTTCGGCCAGGATGACAGATTCAGGTTCCAACTCGGAGTATCTCTCGGATTTACGTAAGCTTCCATCATGTTTTTGCCGAACATCCCTGCCAGCTTCGCTTTTTACAGTTTCGCCTGAGATCATTTCATGCTCAGAACACACAGCCTGATCCCCGGATATAAGGGCAAGTGACAACACCAGTAATACAAATATTAAAGTAAATACTCTGATTTTTATCATTATAGCTTTCCTCATTTCAAAAAAGGTTTTGTCCGTTGTTCTGCGACTGTCTCTTCACGAAAAATCAGTTTCAGAGTCCTGCGGGTTTAGTTTTCTGTAAATTCAGCGTGATGCAAAGCTTGCTTGTGCATGCGGAACAAAGCAAGCTTTGCACTCCGCGTTCGGAAAATTTCTGTACAACCAACCGGGCATTAATTTTAAAACGGAGCATTCAGGCTGTCACTATACTTCCGGTACAGCCCTCGGAACTGATTGTACGTCAGTCCCAGTATCCGGGCCGCCTTTTTCTGATTATATCTCGATTCGTCAATCGCTTTTTTCAAAAAGAGTATTTCTAATTCCATAACTGCTTCTTTTAAAGGTTTTTCCATGAAATTGTCAAACAAAGGGGTCGCGTTCCCGCGCTTTCGGATATCTTGTTTAGGAGGGCAATGTTTTTTGTACGGATAACGAAAAGGATCAAATTCAATCTCTTCAATCAGTGAAGAATCTGACCTGTACACCGCTCGCTCCACCACATTTTTAAGCTCACGCACATTCCCTTTCCAGGAATAGCTTTCAAGGGCAACAGCAGCTTCCTGGCTGAAACAAGGAATTTCTTCACGGCCCAGCTCAAAGGCCATTCGTGCAGCAAAATGGTTCGCCAGAAGAAGGATATCCTCCTCGCGCTCCCTGAGGGGCGGCAGAAAGAGTACTTCAAATGACAGCCGATCCAGCAGATCCGGCTTAAAATTTCCTTTTTCAACCATTTCGGGCAGGTCAGCATTGGTAGCGGCAATGATTCGGACATCCACCTCGATGCTCTCCGAACTTCCTACCCGTTCAAATGTGCCGTATTCCACGACGCGCAGAATTTTTTCCTGGATTTCCAAGGGAATGGTGCCTATTTCATCCAGGAAAAATGTTCCCCCCTGCGCGGCTTCAAACCTCCCGGTACGACGCCGGTCCGCTCCTGTAAATGCCCCTTTTTCATAGCCGAATAATTCTGACCCTATCAGCGAAGAGGTAAGAGCAGAACAATTAAGCGCTATCAGCGGACCCTGCCATCGGCCCGAAAGAAAATGGAGTCTGGCCGCGGCAAGCTCTTTGCCCGTCCCCCGTTCACCGATCAAAAGGACAGGGCGGTTGATCTGTGCTACTCTGGAGAGTCGTTCCTGGAATTCCAGGAAAACCTCGGATTGTCCCAATGCTTCAGTCATCTCCACAGAAGGGATTCGGGTATGCTGTCTGGTCTGTCCTGTCATGAAAGTATTTTGTGTTTGGTATTTTGTGTTTTGTGTTTGGTCGTGAGAAATTGCCTGACTCTTTTTTTATACAATATAAAAAGAATATGCAAGCAGAAATTTACAGTCAGTTCGTTCAATGCAGAATACTCCTTTCACCCCATTGACTTGAAATGTCAGAAATGAGAATATCCGAAGCTTACAGTTCCGCCTTCAGGCAGTTCATCGCCTAAAGGCGGAAGTACTACAGTAATGGATTTCCCAAGACCCGCTGCTGCTCGCGGGGGATTGACAAATCCCCGCCGCGCGGGGTTCGGATTTGTCAATCCGAACCGGGTATAAGTTCCCTAAGTGCTCCGTTTCAAAATTAATGTCAGAGTTATAAATTCCGCGGAGTGCAAAGCCTGCTTTGCGGGAATCCCGCAGTGGCGCAAAGCAAGCTTTGCACTCCTCCGTTTTAACCCGGACATTATTTCTGAAACGAAGCACTAAGCTAAGGGAATTCCTAAAAAATAACTTACCCGCGGCTTTCAGGACACGGATGCATACGATCATTTCAGTAAAGTAATGAAATCCGGGCCGGTTTTCCGGCCACAGGATTATTACTGTGATAAAATCCGTGCATATCCGTGTTTATCCGTGTCCCATACGATATATTATATTATTTTCCGGGCCGATCACGCCAAACTGTAAGTTTGGCACTCCGGGCAATTTTTTGCTAAAGGAAAAGCTGAAAGATGGATATTCAACCGAACCAGACATTTATCGGTTCGTATTTATTGAAAAAAGGGCTGATTACCCCCGAAGACCTGCAAAAGGCCGTTTCATTTCAAAACCGTATCCGGGGAAAACTGGGGCCTATCCTGATTCGGATCGGAGCAATTTCTGAAGATAACTTTCTGAAAATTCTGTCTGAATTGTCAGATATGCGGCTGATTGACGCACAGGAGTTGCCGGCTGATCCCCGAATTTTCTATCATACAATTGAACAAAGCGGTATTGACCCGGACTGGTGGCTGGATCAGGAGGCACTGGTGTGGGAAAGCCCGGAGGGACTGATCTGCTGTATGGCCCGTGATCCCCTGGATGACAGCCTCGGGGAATTGCTGAAACGGGTCTTCCCGGATCAGGAAACCGTATTTTTCCTGGTACGAAGTTATGATCTGGAACGAGCCTTGGATGCTGTTGCCCGTATCGGATCGGGAGCTTCCCAGGCAGATAATGATATTGACCAGTTGCGGGAACTGGCCGAAGAGGCTCCTGTCATTGAATTCGTCAATAATCTTCTTGCACAGGCCCACGATCAGCGGGCATCTGACGTGCATATTGAACCGGGTGAACATATCTTGGAGGTGCGTTTTCGCATTGATGGCATATTATTCACCCGTTTCTCCCTGCCTGGAGAACGGTTTGCAGCGATTTCTTCACGGATAAAACTGATCTCAGGAATGGATATTGCTGAACGCCGGCTGCCCCAGGATGGTCGTATCGGACTTCGTCTGAGCGGAGAGTCCGTGGATGTCCGCGTATCCGCAGCTCCCGGCGTACATGGTGAATCCGTGGTTCTCCGCCTGCTGCCCAAAGAAGGAGGAAAATTTTCCATCAGGAACCTGGGGTTGGAGGCGGACAACTATCATATATTCAGCCAGTGGATAAACGAGCCGCACGGCATCATCCTGGTGACGGGGCCCACAGGATCAGGGAAATCAACCACACTTTATGCAGCCCTGGAAGCAGTCAATGATAAAAAGAAGAAGATTATCACTGTCGAGGACCCGGTGGAATATCACCTTGAAGGAATCACCCAGATCCAGACTCACAGTGAAATAGGTTATACCTTTGCGCGAGCGCTGCGCTCTATTCTGCGCCAGGACCCTGACGTCATCATGATCGGCGAAATCCGTGATAAGGAAACCGCTGAAATCGCTGTACAGGCATCTTTGACCGGCCATCTTGTCATATCCACACTGCATACCAACGATGCAGTTAGCGCGTTTACCCGGCTTATTGACATGGGAATAGACCCTTTCCTGGTGGCGACGCCTGTCCGTGCAGTCATGGCCCAGCGACTGATCCGGAGGATCTGTCCGACCTGCGCGGAGCCTGCTGAACCGATACCCGATATTCAGAAAATGGTTCAGGCTGTGATAACAGGGCAATGTCAGGAGAAACCCCGCTGGCGAGGTCCTGTAGGGTGTGCGGAATGTCAGGGGACAGGTTATAAGGGGCGGGAGGGAATTTATGAGTTAGTCCCGGTGACATCTGAAATACAGCACCATATTCTGAACGGCAGAACCGGGGGCGATATACGCAGACTCACCAGGAAACAGAATTGCCGGACTTTACGTGAGGATGGCCTTTTAAAAGCCTGGCGGGGGATTACGAGTGTGGAAGAAGTACTCAGGGTGACAGCAGAATAAATTTTATCCCCGGTTAGCTGGTAAAAACAGAGGGCCCGGAGTGCAAAGCTTGCTTTGCGAGTCCCCATGTTCGGGCACTGCCCGCAAAGCAAGCTTTGCACTCCGGGCGTCAGTCTGATTCATATCTGAAATCTGAACCAACACGTTTCACGCATCACGTTTCACGCATCACGCATCACCGAACAATACACTTCCTCACCCAGGGATCTGCCACGGTTTTCAACCGTTTCAGTTCATCAGTATCATAGATATTTTTATCTTCGAGGAAAAATTCAGGATGCAATACATCTGATTTACGGAACTGCTGCAGGGCATACAATCTCGCATTGTGAATGATATGAGAGATATTTTCAATAACCTCCTCATCAACAAGCGGCCTGATACAAGTGGTCTTAAATTCATAAGGCAGCCCTGACTCCATGATGATGCTGATACTTGAAAAGATATCATCCGGGTTGCAGTCCTTTTTTATCAGGGGAGAATAACGGAAAGGATCGGTCTTGATATCCATTGCAATGTAATCAACAAGCTTCCGGTCTATCAGTGATTTTATCACATGAGGCCGGCTCCCGTTGGTATCCACTTTTACGGGATATCCCATGTTTTTGATCTTTTCACAAAGCAAAGACAGATCTTCTTGGAGAGTAGGTTCTCCGCCTGAGATAACCACCCCGTCAAGAAACCCCTTCCGATTCTCCAGGAAATCATAGACCCGGTTTTCTTCCAGGAAACGAGGGCAGTCCAGGCATCCTCTTGCAAGCTCCGGATTGTGGCAATAGGGGCAGTTGAAATTGCACCCTGCAAGAAAAAGCACACAACTGATCTTCCCCGGGTAATCAATAAACGAATTTTTCTGTAAGCCGCCTAGAAACATAGTTATTATTCATTATTCGGCCATGATTTTCGTTCACGCCACGCGGCTCGGCTCGGATTGACAAATCCGAACCATGTCACCGCCGGATTTGTCAATCTCGCGAAGCGAGTGACTGGGCGAAACAAAGGCCAGGCCCGATCAGTTCATTAGTTATTAATGGCTGGCTGGTAACTGGTCAGTGGGCATCAGGACGCTACCCTGAACGTCTTCCGCCTGATAAACTCCGCCTGTTTGCCCTTGTTCCACTGGCTTACAGGTCTCAGGTAGCCGACAATTCTTGAGTAAATTTCGGTTTCAGCACCGCAGACAGAGCATTTTTCCTGCTCCCCGCTCAGGTAACCGTGTGACGGACACACGCTGAACGTCGGGGTAAGGGTAAAATACGGGAGTTTGAAACTGCTTGAGACTTTCCTGATCAGCCCTTTTACCACATCAGTGTCACTGACCATCTCTCCCAGGAAAATGTGGAGAACCGTTCCCCCGGTATATTTGGTCTGAAGTTTATCCTGAAGCTGCAAGGTTTCAATGATGTCGTCTGTATAGTTGACAGGCAGATGAGTGGAGTTGGTATAGTACGGATTTTCGCCATCGCAGTATTCAGCTTCATTGGCACAGATAATATCCGGAAACTGTCCTTTATCAAGCATTGCAAGGCGATAGGATGTGCCTTCCGCGGGTGTGGCCTCAAGATTGAACATATCACCTGTTTCATCCTGTATCTCCGAAATCATGTCACGGATAAAATCCATGATCCGGAGTGAAAATTCCTGTCCCGTGTCGCTGCCGATATCTTCTCCCAGGAAATTCATACATGCCTCATTCATGCCGATAACGCCGATGGTGGAAAAATGGTTCTTCCAGTACAATCCGGTCGCGTTTTTCACCTCTCTCAGGTAAAATTTGGAGTATGGGTAGAGATTTTTTTCCGTAAAGCTCTCAAGCACCTTCCGCTTTATAGCCAGACTGTCTTTTGCAAGGAGAATATTCTCCTTCAGGCGTTCGAAAAACATCCTGTCGGTATCTGAAAGATAGCCGATACGGGGCAGGTTGATGGTTACCACTCCGATGCTCCCGGTCAGGGGATTCGCGCCGAAAAGTCCGCCGCCGCGTTTTATAAGTTCCCGATTATCCAGCCTAAGTCGGCAACACATTGATCTGGCATCATCCGGTGACATATCAGAGTTTATGAAATTGCTGAAATACGGGATTCCGAATTTGCCGGTCATACTCCATATCCCTTCCAGATTGGGATTATTCCAGTCAAACTCCTTTGTGATGTTATATGTGGGGATGGGGAACGTAAAGACTCTCCCGGATGCATCCCCCTCCATCATGACCTCGGCAAATGCCTTATTCAGCATGTCCATTTCCGTCTGGAAATCCGAGTAACTTTCATTTTTGTGCTCACCGCCGATGATGACAGGATGATCTTTCAGTGTTGAAGGAACTTCCAAATCCATGGTAATGTTAAAAAAAGGTGTCTGAAAGCCAACCCTGGTGGGAATATTGGCGTTAAACACAAATTCCTGCATACACTGTTTTACTTCATTATATGTCAGATCATCATAACGCACAAAAGGTGAAAGAAGCGTATCAAAATTGGAGACAGCCTGGGCTCCGGCCGATTCGCCCTGGAGCGTATAGATGAAATTAACCAGTTGTCCCAAAGCGGTCCTCAGATGCCGGGGCGGCGCGCTTTCCACCTTGCCGACAACCCCTTTGAAACCTTGCAGCAGCAGGTCCTTCAGATCCCATCCCACGCAATAGACGGATAACTGGCTCAGGTCATGGATATGAATGTCCCCTCTTTTGTGGGTGTCCCTGATTTCAGGCGGATATATCCGATTCAGCCAGTATTCTGATGTGACATCGGATGAAATGTAATTGTTAAGCCCCTGGAGAGAGTAGCACATATTGCTGTTTTCCTTGACTTTCCAGTCCAGCTTCCGGATGTAGTTTTCAACAATATCCACATTGGCCTTGGTGGCAATTTTCCTTATCTGAGCGTGCTGCTCCCTGTACAGGATGTATGCTTTGGCAGTTTTATGAAACGGGGAATCCAGAAGCACTCTTTCTACAATATCCTGTACCTCTTCCACTTCAGGGAGACCATTACATACTTCCCTGGCTAATGTAAGCACACGAAGGGTCAGTTTCTTTGCATCCCGCTCCACGAACTCCCCGGTGGCCTTTCCTGCTTTCAGAATTGCTGTTGTAATTTTTGATGAATCGAAGTCCGCAATTCTTCCGTCACGCTTTCTTATATTTTCAAACACTGGTATCACCTCTGTATTAATTTCAAAAAAACAGCAAAATCTGGTTTCACAAAACTCAGAAATTTTATCGGCCAGATAATGTGCCAGTCAAGTCGGCAGGCGTCTCCAATATCGCAATATATTGTGATGTGTCAACAGAAAAAAACAACATGTAGTGTTAAGCGGTGATAATTCCGAAACAGATTGCAAAGGATAACAGCGGGGTAAAAAGGGAGGCTTTGTTAAAAAAAATATTTTCAGGACTTTTATGGCATGTTTTTTGCTTTAAGCAAATATGTGCTGTAGCGCTGTCTTGCAAACCGCATCAGGGCTGATTGCAAACCAGCCCTGCAAAATGAGTAAGTTATCTGAGAGGTCAGCCCTCAGATTTTTACTATTGTACGACAAGTCTTCTCTTATTTCAAATATTTTTAAAAAAAATTCGGCCATCGGGCTTTATTTTTTTTTAACACTTTAATATTCAATAAAAATATTTCAGGATGGATGAGGTGCAATTAAAAGTGTTAGGTCAGTCCTCGTTCCCAAACTCCGT
>JAUCGG010000083.1 GCA_030378015.1 Desulfococcaceae bacterium HSG8 | reverse complement strand
AATTAAAAACAAGGAAGAACTGATTCGCCAGTTTGATGATGCATTAAAAAAAATGAAAGAAGACGGAACGATTGAAAATATACATTCCAAGTATCTGGATTAGCCACATAACCCATCAATGGAGCGGACAAAAAAGCTACGGGTTTTTGAATAAAATGCCTCGGTCAATCCGCTTTTTTTGCCGCTCATTTCAGGCGTTCAAGTAAGCCGGAGGCAGGGAGAGGTACTTTACACATATAGCAAGAATCGTGCCAATATCCCTGAACCACCCGTTGAAGCGGACAAAGGGCTACGGGATACCGTCGGAGCGGTCTTTTTTGCCGCCCCTGCCGATTTTCTCGGAATCCGTAATCTTCAAAGTCTTTCCTCTGACACATAATCAGCAAGAGCTTCGGCCGCAGACCCGGTTGCTTTTTTCAGACCTTTCCGACCCGGGACTGTGTTTACTTCTGTCAGTGAATATCCGCCTCCGTCCGAAGGCAAAACATCCGCTCCGGCATACTCTGCTCCCGGCGCCATGACCGCACGGACACTCATATCCTCAGGAGTATTGTCAATCCTTAAAGGTTCTGCCCCCGCACCGTCGGATATATTGCATTTCCGGGTTGTTCCCCTGCGTGTCATGGCCGCCGCAGCCTTATCTCCTATTATATTACAAACACCCGGATATCCTCACACCCGCGGGGTATGTATTCCCGGAGGTAACAGATATACCGGCCCGGTTCAGGAGCATGGAAAACCCCTGTAAGCCGTTTCCTTGTCAGAAATCCTGACCATCCCCCTTCCTTCGGAACCGGACAGAGGTTTTACAGTCACATCTCCGGATTACGGTCAGTATGATGAAAATGCATGGCATCCGATATGAACGGTGACACAGATATGGAAAAAAATCAGATACAATCTGAAAAATATTTTTTTGCTTGACAAATATCCTTAATTTGTGTCACAGAATAAATGTTAATTTAACTGGCAGTTGAGGCAGCCCGGAAGGTGTCGGTGTGACGGGAAGCTGTGCGCCGTCGGGCTGCCGCTCAACTAAGAGATTATGTGTTTTCATGTATTCTCTGATTCTTTTCGCATTTTTATAATTAATTACCGAAATGGATAAATTTCAATGTAAAAGCGAGGCCAACCGCTATGCATAAAATTCAGACGACAATCAGAATAGAAGACAGAAATTATTTTCAGGCAAAAGAGATACTGAACAAAATGGGACTGACTTACTCACAGGCAATAAGTGTGTTTAATGATATGATTGTTTTAAATAGCGGGCTGCCTTTTGAAGTTAAAATACCAACTGAGGACACACAGAAAGCATTAGACGAGCTTAGTTCAGAAAAAGGCAAAAAATTCAAAAATACAGAAGCTTTGTTTGAAGATTTGGATAATTGAATGTAATGTATGAAATATTCAGAACAAAAAGTTTCAAAAGAGACTATAAAAAATTATCAGAGAGTGAAAAGGAAACATTAAAAAAAGTTATTATAAAATTATCCGATGGTGAGAAATTGGAAGAAAAACACAAAGACCATAAATTAATTGGAAATTATAATGACTGTAGAGGGGGCGCATAAACTCCGATTTCAGCCTTAAATATTTCGCATTAAAATCAAACTTGTTGAATTATATCAGGATGTAGTCTTATTTGAGTTTGTGAGAAAAAAATCGGAAATTTTGTCGAGAATTTTGTAAAATGGCGATTATTCATCATAGTATTCCTAATTATTTTTGTCAGAAAAAAATAGTTCTAATTAAATAAAATCAATATGTAGCATTATTTTTCTATAGTCATACTATGCTGCGCTTATGTAATAACCTAAGTTAATTTTACAAAATTCTCATTAAACTTTAGGGTCATAACTTATTGATATTGCATTTTATTCGGAGTTTATGCGCCCCCTCTGTAGAGAGTGTCATGTAAAACCGGATTTATTACTGGTTTACCGAATAAATGACAGTATTTCAGAATTGGCACTGACCAGAGTTGGCAGTCATTCAGAATTATTCAAAAAGTAAAAGTATGACAAATTATGAAAGTGAGACAAGGCGATTTCAAAGCGGAAATGTCGTTTTGTTTAAAATATGTGTCACATAACCCGGCGTTTGATTAAGCCTTCGGCAGGAGGTGGAAAAATCAGCAGAATTTTTCCATGCAGGCCTGCATAATATTGCAATATCCGGAAAATGCCGCATGAATTTTCCATATATTCCGTCCGAATTTTTTTCCTGCTTTCCATCATGCAGGCTGATGCAGGTAATAAATGGAAAATTCAGAGGGGTTTTCCATGTTTTGCGGTGTGGATTGCAACAGGTGAAAAAATTTTACATCGTATAAGGGTGATATGTGGAAAATTTTCCATATATCAACACTGTTAGGTAAACTCACGTAAAAAATGAAATCCCAATCTCAATCAATCCCAAATGTATTATGCATAGAAAAGATTACAGAATTCTTCCTGCGCCGTGGTTTTTCCATCCATGAGGAATACAACGCAAAAGTCTTTTTAAAGCGACCAGGTACTTCATTAACTTTTAGCCTACAACGTATGCCTTTAAACTTGGTCATAGAAACACATGCAACTAATACAACTGTGACACTAGGTTATGGGTGCTGGGTACTATTTGATACTGGTGATTTATCAAAAGAATTAACCCGTATATCTAATTCAATTATTGAGAATATCCACACGTTAACCTAACAAATCATTGCAGCGGAAATTTTTCGGCTGCGCCAAAAAATTCCGCTGAACTCAAACGTTGTGCCGCCCTGAATTCCGTGCCGGGTGAAAGCGGCACAGAAAGAAAGTCGTCAGGAATGTCCGCAGCAGCGGCCGCATGAGTCCGTCAGGGACAGTCCGTGAGGGATGTCCGCAGTTGCGGCGGCATGAGTCCGTCAGGAGGCAGTCCGTGAGGAACGCCCGCAGTTGCGGCGGCAGAATTTTTTTTGTCGCACTGTTTTTTTCAGGATGACAGGATTTTTTATTTTTGTTATATCTGGCATGAATCTTGCTTATTTAATCATGAATCTTGCTTATTTAATACAGAAGGGGGGAAACATGCCATGACGGATAAAAAAACATCCTGCCGGCCTGACAACGGCAGACTGGCCGAACAGAGAAAAAAGAAGAGACTGGCTGAAAAAGATCTGCGGGAACGTAATGAGGCCACAGGATTAAAGGGGAAAAGCCGTGAATCGGTTCCGAATCGCAAATGCCCGTATGAAACTGTGGAAGAGGAGCAGGCGGAACGCGAGGAGGCACTTACTGAACAGCTCAGAATTATGAAGGCTCAGTTGCCGGCCCTGTTAAAACGGCTGGCCGGAATCAAGGACCCGAGGAACCCGAAAAAATGTAAACACAAGTTCAGAGTCCTTATGATTTACGGAATCCTCACATTTGTATTTCAGATGAGTTCGAGAAGAGAGGCAAACCGTGAAATGACCCGTCCGATGTTCATACAGAACCTGCTGCTCTTTTTTCCGGAACTCACTGAACTGCCCCATAATGACACGCTGATGCGGCTGTTGTCCGAAATTGATGTCGGAGAGATTGAAAAAGCTCATATTGAACTGATACGGCAGTTTGTTCGGAAGAAAAAGTTCCGTCGCTATCTGATCGAAAAATGCTATCCTGTTGCCATTGACGGAACCCGGAAATTTGTACGGAGTGAGATATGGAGCGAGGAATGTTCGGAGCGGAAATTAAAGAAGGGGCAAAAGAAAGAAGAAGAGAAGAAGGAGTACTATGTATATGTTCCGGAAGCATGTATGGCATTCAGCAACGGGATGACAATCCCGCTTATGAGTGAATTTCTGAGTTATGCAGAGGGTGATACAGATAACAGCAAACAGGACTGTGAACTGAAAGCGTTTCACAGACTGGCCGGGCGTCTGAAAAAGGAATTTCCCCGTCTGCGGATTATGGTTCTCCTTGACGGTCTTTATCCCAACGGTCCCGTAACGGATTGCTGTCTTGAAAATAACTGGCAGTTCATGATTGTTCTCAAAGACGGTTCCCTCTCAGGTGTCTGGGAGGAATATAATGCCCTGAGGGAGCTTGAAGGAAACAACAGTATAAAGAAAAACTGGGGAAACCGAAGGCAGAAATTTCAATGGGTCAGCAGAATTGAACACTGGTATGGCGAGAAAGAGAAGAAGAGAGTTATTATTCATGTCATAGTATGTGAGGAAACCTGGGATGAGGTGAACGCCAGGGCTGAGACAGAACATAAAAGCAGTCGCCATGCGTGGATTTCCAGCGAACCGTTCAGCATATGGAATGTCCATGAGCGCTGTAATCTGGGAGCACGTCACCGATGGGGCATTGAAACGGGCATTCTTGTTGAAAAGCAGCACGGCTGGCGGTATGAACACTGCTTCTCTTACAACCGGAACGCCATGAAGGGATATCATTATCTGATGCGGACGGGGCATCTGTTCGTAATCCTGGCCCGGTATTCGGAATGCCTTATAAAAAAGGTAAAAGAACTGGGGGTCAGAGGCTTCATACGGTTTATCCGTGAAACTGCGGCCGGCCCGTGGCTCAGAGAGGAAAAGGTGTTCAGGCGGCTTAACAGAAATTTTCAGCTCCGGCTGGCTTAGTTCCGATTCTTTAATCAGAAACAGATGTAAAACGACAAAGACAGGAAAGGTGTGCATGAAAACAGCCGATTTTTACTCATACTGAAGCTAAGAAAAATTCATTGGCAGATTTCTGAAAAAATCTGGCATATGATTTAATCTGTATAGCTAAAATATAGCTTTTTAGCTTCAGCATCACTGTTTGGTAAAGATTCATGCTTCAGCACTGGAACTCGACAGTCATAAGTTCTCTGAAGCCGCTGTTCTGAGTCCCCCTTTTTTAAAGGGGGATTCAGGGGGATTTCAGCAGGTTGGGGGAAATTCCCCCGGCCCCTTTAAAAAAGGGGGGAGTTTCCCGGTGAGTCATTTCAGCTATTTATGAGAACTTACGACTCACGAGCAGTGAAGTAAACTGACAAATGAAGGATGCCCGAAAACTTTTGGCAAACAGTGGATTCCGGGTTAAAACCGGAAGATATTCATCTTCCGATTTTTATATTTTATATGAAAGTATTTTGTGTTAGAATCAGTAATTGGGAATTTTTCAGAAACCAAACCCCACTATTGTCACATCATCCTGCATATCCCCGCCTCCTTTGTATTCATCCAAAGTCCGGGAAATTATCTTTCGTTGGTCTTTAAAAGGAAGATGGGCATTTTTCTTCAGCAGTTCTTTCAGGCGTCTGCTGCCGAATCTGTGGCTTTCGCTTTCATCCAACTGATCCGTAACCCCGTCGCTGTATATATAAAAAGACATGCCTTTTTCAACACTGATTTTGTGATTGGTAAATTCGAAATCCAGATTCGATTTCCTGTAGCCGATGCTCTGTCTGTCGCCTTTGATAATACTGAGTTCCCCTTCATGAACATAAATCAGCGGCATTTTTGCCCCTGCAAAAGTCAGATCAAAAGATACATAATATGTATCTCTCACACTGACAAAACAGATGGCAGCATCCAGACCATCGTCGGAAAGGGCATGCTCCGTGTGCTGCTGAAGGGAGGTTTTGACTATAAAATTGAGACGGTTCAGTATCTCACCGGGATCGTGACAGACTTCATCCCTGATGACTCTTTGGAGAGCAGAGGAAGCAATCATGGTCATAAAGGCACCGGGGACGCCGTGGCCTGTGCAGTCAATCACTGCAATAACGAATCCGCCTTCGAAAAAATCAACAAAATAGGCGTCCCCGCCCACGATATCACGGGGAATCCAGATAAAAAAGCTGTCGGGAAGATAGGCTTTTACTTCATCCAGGTTGGGCAGAAGGGATCGCTGGATCATTTTGGCGTACCGGATACTTTGCATGACATCTTCATGAGCTTCTTTAAGTGCTTTTGATCTTTCCTCGACTTTCTGCTCAAGATTTTTATTATATTCCGCCAATTGCTTATACGAGTCCTCCAGTTCCCGGCTCATTTCGACAAAAGCAGATGCAAGGACCCCCACCTCGTCTTTTGATCGGATTTTAATATCCGAAGCCCCTGAAAAATCCCCTTTTGAAATGGTGCGAGCGGCCTGTGTCAGCCAGCGCAGGGGTTTTGTCAGGGACACAGAGACCACGACTGCCCCTGCAACTGCAATAGAAAAACCGAAGATCATCCAGGTGATAAAATTTTTCTCCATCTTTGTGACAGCCAGATACGCCTTGGATTCTTTCATTTCCACAATCACCCCCAGTCTCGGGTTGCCCGGAATCGCATATGCTCCCAGCATCTTTTCACCGGAAGGCAGGATGCTGAATTCGGTTCCCATGGTTCGGATGTCTGTGTTCAGCAGATTTTTTGCGGTTTCCACCAATTTTCCCTGGCTGATATCAGGCCTTCCCCGGTCAAAGAGATTGCGTCCCTCAATATCTATCAGGGTAATCGCCCCGATTTTATTAAAGGAATTTGCTTTTACGCGATTCAGGAGGCGGCTCAGGTTTATCCGGGCAGAAAGTGTTGCAGGACGGTCAAACGCGGCTTCATCCAAAGAAAAATTTACCGTGATCAGCCATGTATCTACCTTGGGAATGTAAACCAGATCCCCTGTAAAGATATCATCATCATGCTTTTGCATGGCTCTGATACGGTCCGCTGGCAGTTCCAGGATTTGTGACGGCTCCAAGGATGATTTTGTCAGGCGGTTCAGAAAATCATCCTGTGTGACAAGCAGCGGGGAAGAAGCCCCTTGCACAGAAATCTGGATTGCCACAAGGTCAGTTGCGCTTTTCATCTCCTCGGTCAGCAGAGAGAGTTTTTCTTTTCCTTTCAGGTTCTTATTCTCCAACACCTTTTTAATCAGCCTGAGCGGGGCCAGCCAGTCATACCGGTAAAAGTTTTCAACCTCCTGTGTGACCTGATTTGCCACTGCAATCAGATTGTCGTTGGCAGAACTTTTCAACTCGTCCCGGGTAATCCGGATCATGGTCATTCCCGCTATTCCGAGAGGGATCAATGTAAGGATGATAGAAAAAACAATGAGTTTTATTCGTAAGCTCATAAAAAGTTGTCCGTTGTCCGTTGTCCGTGGTCCGTTGCCCGTTGCACATGATCCGCAACTGACAACGGACAACTGGCAACTGACATTTCATTACACATAAAAATCAAAACTGCAATCTTTTTTCATTTTGACATACCCCGATTCCCGGTTTACATTTTGAAGATGCTAAGAGACAATCATATGGACACGGGTGCATACGGATTTTACCATGAAAATACATTTGGAAAGCCGGGTTTTTATCCGTATCCTGAATAATGGACACGGATGCACACGGATTTTACCATGAAAATACATTCGGGTTTTTATCTGTTTTTACTGGAAATATTTTCATGAGCAGGAGTGGGCGTTTATTACAGAAATGATCCGTCAGTGTTCCGGGATCGTACTACTACACCACTTTTTAAGTTCGTCCCCCCCTTTTTTAAAGGGGGAGAATTTACAAGTTGATGTACTACACTTTAAAAAAGGGGACGAACTTAAAAAGTGGTGTACTCATCCGTGTCCTGATATTTTCTGGGGGATTCTTCCACACAACGAGGAGACAAATGGAAAAAGTTATTTTCAAAAGAGCCTCATATGATTATAAAATTTTAAAACCGATACTTTCCGAAATGATCGGGATTCTTGCTGACGGGCTGATTCAGAAGGGAACCAGGGTTCTGATCAAACCGAATTTACTTCTGCCTGCCAAACCGGAAAAAGCTGTGTTAACCCACCCCCTTGTCCTCAGGGGGGTTGCCGAATATGTGCTGGAAAAGGGCGGGCAGCCCCTGATAGCAGACAGCCCTGCAATGGGGCCCTTTGAACGTATATTGAAACAGGGGGGTTACAGGCGGGCATTTGAAAACCTTGATGTGGAATTCAGGGCCTTCGGAACCAGTGTAAAAACAGATATCGGAAAACCGTTCGGTGAAATCGACATTGCAAAAGAGGCCGCGGAAACGGATATTATCATCAATCTTCCCAAGCTGAAGACCCATGCACAGATGCTTTTTACTCTGGGTGTGAAAAACCTGTTCGGGTGTATCGTGGGAATGAAAAAGCCGGAATGGCACCTCAGAACCGGTGTTGACCGGGAACGGTTTGCCGAGCTTCTTGTCAGGATTCACCAGGCAGTAAATCCGTCGCTTACGATTATTGACGGTATCCTGGCAATGGAAGGTCAGGGGCCGGGTAAGGGCGGCATTCCCCGCCATCTGGGTGTGCTTGCGGGGAGCAGACATGCCCCGTCAGCAGATATGGCAATCTGCCAGATGTTGGAAACCGATCCGGACATGCTTCCGACTCATAAAGCAGCGAAGGCATTGGGACTGATCGGTGATGATGTCACCGTGATCGGAGATTTTTACCAAGTGAGAGACTTCAGACTGCCTGTGCTGACACAACTGACCCTGGGTCCCGGCCCGCTCCGGAGATTTATGCGAAAGCATATGATTCAGCGTCCGTTGGCGGATCATCATGCATGCAAACAGTGCGGGGAATGCTCGAAATACTGCCCTGCAAAGGCTGTTTTCCCGGGAGAAAAACAGATTCAATTTGACTATGACAAGTGCATCCGGTGTTACTGCTGTGTAGAAATATGCCCTCACGGGGCCCTCCGTGCGGCAGAAACACTTCCGGGGAAGGTTATGCGTTTAATGAAGTTTGAAGTTTGAAGTTTGAAGACTCAGCAGATCGAAAAGTTTATATTAAAGATTAAAGATTTCCCGAAATTTCAGTTCTGATACTCCGCAGGAGCCGGTTTTAATTTATTTTCACAGTCTTTCTTCCTGTTTTTCTGTTGTATGGGAAATTATAAAACTGATTTTTAACCGCTAAAGTTTTAACCGCTGAGGACACGGAATTATTGGAATCATATTCTTTTTCCGGCATCTTTCATATCGGCATAAAGGCAACTGGCACTCCGGTTCGCAGTTCCGCCTTCGGCAACCGCCAGGAAAAACCAAAATTGGATCATAATATAATATATTACGATTAATAAAAATAGAAAGCTCTGTATTCAGGTTAATATGAAATTTTATGCTTTCAGCCGGAAAAAAGTATAATAACTGGTTATAATTATGAATTTCCTATATTTTGTACGATTTTTTTCTTGCTTTCCATCATATATGCTGATATTAGGTAATAAATGAAAAAGTCGGAGGTGTTTTTTCCATATTTTACCGCTCAATAGATGGAAAATTTTTTCGTTGTATGGCATCTTTCATAAAAGCTGAAATAGTTTACACTTTTCGGGGCATGTAGAACATCAACTTGTAAATTTCTCCCCACTTTTTAAAGGGGCTGGGGATTTCTGCCGCAACCCCTTTTTTAGTAACGTAAAATCCCCCCGGCCCTTTAAAAAAGGGGGGACGAACTTAAAAAGTGGTGTAGTAGGAACTTCTCGTTCCCAGGCTCCGCCTGGGAAAGCATCATAGGAGGCTTTGCCTCGTGTTTCAGCGTAAAACAGGGTGGTTAAAACAGATGTTTCGCAAGGCAGAGCCGTCCGACTGAGCTCACGCCGAAGCGGGTGTAATTAAAAGTGTCAGGTAAGTCCTCGTTCCCAAACTCCGTTCGGAACGCTGTTGCCCGCAAAACTCCGGTTTTGCATGAAATGTCAGGTAGCTGCGGATGCAGACAGAGTTTGCCTGCGGGTGCGTTCCCAAACGGAGTTCGGAACAATGGGCCGAGTACCTGACACTTTTAATTGCACCCCGCCGAAGCCTTGCTGAATGCATTCCCAGGCGGAGCCTGGGAACGAGTAAAAATTGCCTGATGTTGAATTTTACAGCGTTTAAAGTTGGTCAGTTGCCCGTGTGGCTGATCACTGACAAATTAAGGGAGGTTTTTAATGAAGATGATGAGATGGCATTCATTTATTATTCTGACAATCATGCTGACAGCATATGCCAATGCTGCTTTTGCGCAGCGTATGACAGTGGATGTTTCCATGGCCAATATCCGGTCAGGACCTGGAACGCATTACAAACCCCTGTGGAAAGTAGAGAAATACCATCCGATACAGGTTGTTGAAAAATCCGGTGCATGGTATCGTTTTCGTGATTATGAGGGTGATGAAGGGTGGATATTCAAAGACCTTGTCCGCAGTTTCTCGTCTGTGATTGTAAAAAAGAATAAATGTAACGTGAGATCGGGTCCCAGCACTGATAAGAATATTGTATTTACTGTTGAGAAAGGGGTTCCGTTCAAAGTTATAAAACGTAAAAATGACTGGATTTATGTCCGGCATGCAGACGGTGATGAAGGGTGGATACATAAGGCGCTGGTCTGGTGATGCGTAATTCGTAATGCGTAATGCGTAATGCGTGATGCGTGATGCGTGGTGATGCGTGGTGATGCGTGATGCGTGATGCGTGATGATGCGTGATGATGCGTGATGCGTGATGCGTGATGCGTGATGCGTGATGCGTGATGCGTGATGCGTGATGCGTGATGCGTGATGCGTGATGCGTAATGCGTGATGCGTAATTCGTAATGCGTAATGCGTAATGCGTAATGCGTAATGCGTAATGCGTAATGCGTAATGCGTAATGCGTAATGCGTAATGCGTAATGCGTAATGCATCACGCATTACTCCTTCAATAAAAGGAAACATAATAAATGACTGAAAAAAATAAAATAATCGCCGGCATCGGTTCGGCATTGATAGATATACTGATTAATGAAACTGATGATTTTCTGGAAAAAGCAGGCGCCTCCAAAGGCGGCATGATCTATGTTGAGAATGATTTTATTGATCAGGTAGTTGCACAGACAGAAAACAAACCTTCTGTAGTTCCGGGAGGTTCCGCGTGCAATACGATAATCGGTGTCGGTAAACTCGGCGGCTCTGCCCGGTTTGTCGGCAAGTTGGGGGAAGACGAATCAGGAAAATTCTTTGAAACAGATCTGAAAAACAATCACGTTGCCCCGGTTCTTTTCACGTCATCTTCCCCCACAGGAAGGGTGCTTTCTATTATCACCCCGGATGCCCAGCGTTCCATGCTGACCTATCTCGGGGCATCCTCGGAGATTCAGCCGGATGAAGTCACAGATCAGTGCTTTGAGGGGGCTTCGATTGTCCATCTCGAAGGATACCAGCTTTTCAACAGGGAGGTAACGCTGAAGGCTCTGAATGCCGCGAAAAATGCGGGGGCACGGATATCTCTGGACCTTGCCAGCTTCACGGTGGTTGAAGCTTCAAAGGATATCCTCGGAACCCTGGTGAATGATTTTGTTGATATCCTGATTGCTAATGAAGATGAAGCCCATGCATTCACAGGCCATGACGATGAAATGAAAGCATTGGAAGCCCTTTCGGAAAAATCTGATATCGCTGTTCTCAAAGTCGGAAAACGAGGAAGTCTTGTTTCACAGGCAGGCCGTGTGATAACGGTTGAGCCAAAGGGAATTGAAACCGGCGGGGTTATTGACACAACCGGTGCCGGGGATCTGTGGGCATCCGGATTTCTGTTCGGGCTTGTAAACGGGTATTCCCTTGAAAAATGCGGCGAACTTGGTTCAATGTGCGGATACGAAGTATGCCGGGTTGTCGGAGCAAGCATACCGGAACAGGGATGGGAGAGGATCAGAAAATTACTGACATAGTGTCAGTAGATCGAAAATTTTTCGTTTAAGCCTGCAAGCAGTGGATTCCGGGTTAAAATTAAAAAACACCCGTTTTTTAATTTTCCCCGGAATGACAGCTTTAACCTATTGTCATTCCGTGTAAAATCGGAAAACGGATGTTTTCCGATTTTAACCCGGAATCCACTATTCCGCATAAGTTTTTGATCTACTGAGTGTCATCAGTAGATCGAAAAGTCCCCGAAAGCCTCTAATTCCCACGCTTTGCGTGGGAATGCAGGCCGGACGCTTCGCGTCCGGTGAGTCCATAAGAAACGTCGGACGGGACGCGAAGCGTCCCTTCCGCATTCCCACGCAAAGTGTGGGAACGAGCGTTCAGCGTGTCCTGCCCGGAACTTTTCGATCTGCTGAACATTTCCCGAAGCCCCGCACAAGGTGGGTTACGCTTCGCTCCACCCACCCTACATTTCTCGCTTTGTTTAGCCAGCAGATCGAAACTCTCCGATAAGCTGTACAAACAGTAGATTCAAGTAAAGCAATAAAATCAGAATTCAATGCTGCCCGGGGTCCTCGGAAAAGGAATCACATCCCTGATATTGCGTATCCCCGTCACCAGCATGATAAACCGCTCAAATCCCAGGCCGAATCCGCTGTGAGGAACGGTTCCGTACTCCCGGGACTCCAGATACCACCAGTAATTATCTTCGGGCAATCCTGTTTCACTCATCCGGGACTTCAGCACCTCAGCGCGTTCCTCACGCTGACTCCCCCCGATGATCTCCCCGATACCCGGAACCAAAACATCCATTGCCGCCACGGTCTCATTATCATCATTCATCCGCATGTAAAAAGGCTTGATGGTCTTGGGATAATCATAGACAATAACCGGCTTTTTGAAATGATGCTCCGTAAGATACCGTTCATGTTCGGTCTGCATATCCTTTCCGAATTCGATATCATGGTCAAATTTCTTTTTGGATTTTTTTAAGATTTCAACAGCTTCCCTGTATGGCAGACGGATATAATCCGAAGCTGTGATATTTTCCAGGGTTTTCATGAGGTTTTTATCCACAAACCTGGCGAAAAGCCCGATATCCGCCTCACATTCCTCAATCACATGCTGTATCGGATATTTTATCAGATCTTCGGCAAGCTCCATGTTCCCCTCAAGATCACAGAACGCCATCTCCGGTTCTACCATCCAGAACTCTGCCGCATGTCTCCGGGTGTTGGAATTTTCCGCCCGGAATGTAGGGCCGAAGGTATAAACATCCCCGAGAGCCAGGGCAAACATTTCCGCAGACAACTGACCTGATACTGTCAGATTGGCAGCTTTGCCGAAGAAATCTTTTGAATCATCGGGCTTCCCCTCTTTTTTCGGCAGGCCATCAAAATCCAGCGAAGTCACCCGGAAAAGTTCTCCTGCGCCCTCACAGTCAGAGCCAGTGATAATGGGAGTATGCAGATATCTGAAGTCCCTGTCCCTGAAAAATTTATGGATGGCATATGACAATTCCGAACGGATACGGAATGCTGCTCCGTATTTGTTTGTCCGGGGCCTCAGATGGGCAATGGTTCTTAAAAACTCATCTGTGTGGCGTTTCTTCTGCAAAGGGTAAGTTTCCGGGGCAAGACTGATAATATCCAGCCGGTTTGCAGTAATCTCCCATTTCTGACCTTTCCCCTGGGATTCTGAAAGACTGCCGGTAACGGCAACTGCTGACCCTGTGGTAAGTTTTTTTACCTCGTCATAATTTTCCAGGCTGTTATCTGCAATGATCTGTATATTGCTGAGACATGATCCGTCATTCACTTCAACAAAGGAAAATGTTTTTGAATCCCGCGTGGTTCTGACCCATCCTTTTACAAGAACATTGTCTGCCGGGGCATCTGACTGTAACAGCCTGAATATTTTTGTACGTTTCATTGGAAACTCCGGTCCTGCTTATTTTATGCTTGATTATATATTATAATTATGTAACCTTGTGAACTGAATCCGGGTGCAGTTTCGCGCGTTCATGCTCTGTCTGAGCGGAACAGCGAATTCAGAACACTACTGTAAATTAACAATTTTTTCAATATGTGAGGTGAATTTATGGGTAAATATGTCTTAATTGCGATCATTGCTCTTATGCTTGCATTCGGCCTTAATTATTTCGGGGTGATAGATGTTGACTGGCTGGATCCGCCTTTTTCACTGGAAGCAAAAAAGGACGGCGCTAAAAAATTACAGGATCAGGCAAAAGAAGCATTGGGAGAGTAGTACAACAACTTGGAAATTCGTCCCCCCTTTTATCTATTATAAGAGAGGGGACGAATTTCCAAGTTGTTGTAGTAGCCTGAGTCATGCATCAGTATCAGAAGACTGAGGGAGAGGAATTTTGAAAAACTCTATTCCTTCCTCTTTCAAAGTTTTCTCTTCCTCTTTGGTGCTGGTGCCTTTTATATTCCTCGGTTCCGATGCTCCGTAATGGATTTTCAATGCTTCTTTGGCAAAATCGCAACCCACATCATCGAAGTTTTTATCCACAAATTCAGAAAGTTTCTTGCTGATTTCCGCCATGTTTTTCTCATGCCCCGAAGTCTCCTCTTTTACGGGTGATGATTTTATTGCAAACGCGGAGGGAAGTTTGAAAACAGAGGTGTCATTACAGGCCGGACAGGCAATCAGAGATTTTTCTTTTTGTTCCTCATAAGCCTCCCCGTCCTCGAACCAGCCCTCAAAGGTATGACCGTTACTGCATTGCAGATCAAAAACTATCATCTCGTTTTTTACTCCTTAGTTCGTAATGCGTAATGCGTAAATTAAATATGATATGTCTTTTGATAACCTTGTTGCCAGATTATATCGGCATTACGCATCACGCATCACGTATCACGTATCACGCATCACGCATCACGCATCCACGCATCCACGTATCACGCATCACGCATCACGCATCACGCATCACGCATCACGCATCACGCATCACGTATCACGCATTACGCATTACGTATCACGTATCACGCATCACGCATCACGCATCACGCATCACGCATCACGCATCATTTATGTATGGGAACTTTTCCATTTGTCTGAAATGAAAAGCTTTCCGATCCTCCTGATATGTCGAACGTGATTTCTCCTGACAGTTCGTAATCGGAAGAAGACGCCATGAACACATTATCCATAGACCAGTCCAGTTCGGCAAAACTGATGCTTACAGGAAGCTCCAGTGTTGATATGCTGCCCTTCTCAATGACAACAGATCGGGCAATGCCCCTGGCAATTGCTTTGCCCCCCAGCTTTATATCGTAGTTCAGCCCGTCCAGGTGAACAGAAAACGGGTTGGGATTTTCAAGGCTCAGAGAAAATATCACAGCAGATTTTTCAGTCAGGGAAAAATTAGGAATATCAACCTGTTTCAGGGATATTTCCGGCAGTTTCGGAAGGTCAAGTTCCCCTTTTGCACTGTAAGGAACCGCAAACGGTCCCACGCGCACCGATCCCGACAACATATAGCGGATATTGTCTGTTCTGATGAATTCCGTAAAAGATCCAAACAGGTTGGGTGTGTTGAACGTCAGGGAAAGCCCCACCACTTCCGACCCGATAGTCTTTAACCTGATCCCTTTATCTGCGACGCCTTTTATAAATTTTTTATCATTAATTTCAAAGCTATACTCAATATTCCTGATTTTCAGACTCATTGGGTTCGGATTCACAACCTTGAAATAAAATATCGGGGTCAGTTCAAAAAAAGAATTATATTCCAAGGACATACCTTCAAATGTAACCTTAGGCGGATCAATTAACTGCCTCTCCACCAGCGTGGCGCATCCCGCGGTCATCGTCACTGCAACCCATAAAATCAGTACAGCGATCATACGTTGAAAAAAGTGTTTCAGATTCATTATTTTCCTATGTTTCAATTTTTTTGGCAGAATTTTATATCAGAAATTTTTTTAGAAGTCACGAATATATGGCATATATGGGCAGTTTTTTTGACCTCCTGAAAAGATCAGCGTATTTCCAAAAGCAATACCAAATCAAATAAGTATGTTAAATATGAATCACACAAATGAAGATATTTTTTTTCGTGTGATTCGTGGTCAGATTTTAGATTTTACGGAATAACGGCTTTCAAAGCTTCAGTAAAAATAGTTTTTATCAATATTTTCAATCATGTTTAATGTTGAAGCCCATCCGATAAAATCCTGCCTCATCGCTCTGTATAAAACTCTGCCGAACCGAGTGAATATCGCTCTTCAAATTCAGCAGGATAAATCATTTTCTTAATAATCCAGGTCAAAGGGGCCGGGGGATTTTACGTTGCTAAAAAAAGGTGTTACGGCAGAAATCCCCCGATTGTCGGTTGTGGATCATCCCTGAACAGACCAGATAATGCCACAAAGACACGAAGGCACAAAGGCACAAAGAAACACAAAGAACCTTCGTGAGACTTCGCGCCTTTGTGTCTTCGTGGCATTATTAAGTTGCACATCGCGTAACAATTGTGAAAAAGCAGTTTGTCAGCCGTACTGATTTTTTCAGAACGTCCCGAAAAAGCCGAAAAATCTTGACAACATATTCTTAAACAGGATAGATGAAATGAGAGGGTCAAGGTTTCCGGCCCGTTGCATAAGGATATTATACAGTTGAAATTCAGGTTAAAACATGAAGCCGGTACGCGACCACAATGTTTTGTTGGGAAATAGGCTGAAACTGTATAATTACTGGTTCAAGTAAGCCGGAGGCAGAGGTACTTCACATATAGCAAGAATCGTGCCAATATCCCTGAACCCACCCGTTGAAGCCCGTTGAAGCGGACAACGGGCTACGGGATACCGTCGGAGCGGTCTTTTTTACCGCTTAACTAACTAAAATATTTAAAACATTAGGAGGAAACATGTCATACCAGATTAAATGGGAGGAAAAAGGTGTGATAGTGCGGTTCTCTGGAATCTACAGTTTTAAAGAAGACTCCGACGCAAATATAGAAATGTACAGCGACTCCCGATTCGAAAATCTCAACTACATAATATGGGATATGTCAGGCATTTCCGAGCTAAACATGACCGAAGAAGAGGCAGGTCTTACCTCCATGCAGGACAGGCTTGCATCTTCACGTTTACCTCATGTGAAAATGGCACTGCTTGCCCAGGATAAACCCACTCGAAAAATCTGTGAGCATTACATTGCTAAGTGCCGGAATGACAAATTAGGCTGGGAATTCTTGATCTCTGACAGCATGGAAAGCATTAGAAGCTGGGCAACCTCCTAACCAGGCTAATGCAGCCGACACAAAAAGCCGCGCCGCTGAAGGCTACGTTATCCCGTTATTGCAATTATGTTATGTTAGATTGAGAATAGAATAATTAGTTATCGGAAAGATGAACAGATTAATTTAAACCGGAACAAAATAAGGAGAAAGGTGGTAAAAATGAGATTAAAAAGAACATCATTAAAACGGCTGTTTTTTTTCACTTTAGTAATCATTTTGTATGCTCCGCTTGCAATTGCCTCGGAAAAGATGATTCTGAAAGTAGGATCAAAGTTTCCGGAAACCTATCCCCTCTGCCAGGGATTGCTGAAGATGGGGGAAGTAATCGAAAAAGAAACAAATGGAAAGATTACCTTCCAATACTTTTTTGATGAAAAGCTCGGAAAGAAAGAAAAAGTCTTTAAAATGATTCAGAACGGGCAAGTGGATATTACAACTTTTTTTGCTCAGTTTCTCGGAAAAAGCGTACCGGAACTTGAAATTTTTAATCTTCCTTATCTGTTCAGAAACGAAGAACATTATCTTTCGTATATTTTGGGTCAGAGCGGAAAAGAACTGCTTAAAGCAACAGGAAAAGCAAGTATGACAGGTCTTTCATTTTACAATGACGGACAGAGAAGTTTTTATGCAAACAAAGCGATCCGTTCCATAGAAGATTTGAAAGGGCTGAAAATCCGGATACTGAATGCGCCTGTTTATTCGGATATGGTCAAATCGCTGAACGGAACTCCTGCTCATATTCCGTTTAACAAAGTCGCAGGCTACTTGCAGAAAGGCATAATTGATGCGGCGGAAAACAACTATGCCAGCTGGATCACCAAAGAGCATTATAAATATGCGAAATACTATATGCAGGATGCTCATTTGCGAATCCCCCATGTATTGGTCATGAGTACGAAGACTTGGGAAAAACTTGACGAATCCCATCGGAATTTGTTTATGATGGCATCCGCAAAATCGGCTGTATATGCATCGGAAAAATGGAATGAAAACAAAATCAGAAGTATAAAAATTGCAGAACAAAACGGATGCGAAATTGTAAGCGAGGTTGACCCTGCGCCGTTTCAGAAATTAATGAAACCCTTGTGGAAAAAATATGGGGCGCAGCATGAGGAACGAATCGCACAGATTCAAGCCATCAGGTAGAGAGACTTATGATGAGTCTGAGATTACAAACCATGAGGAAGCAAATTGTCGTTTACGGGGCCATCTGTCTTGTTGTGGTTTCATGCATGCTGATCGGAACGGGGCTGAATTACTCCGACAGCCAGCAAAAATTTGTTAAAAAAGAAGTAACAGAAATCCTTCATGATGCGGCATTTCAGATTCTTATATCAAGAGCATCGGCTGAATCGGACAGAATCCGCCAGAAATTTGAAGTGGCATTGCAGGCAGCCAGGTCTCTCTCCCATACTTTTGAGGGGATTAAGACAGAAAAAGAAAATGGTGAAAAACTGATCGAAATTGATCGGGACGGTGTGAACGGAATTTTAAAAAACACGCTTCGGAAAAACGATCAGTTTATTTCAACCTATACCTGCTGGGAGTCCGGTGCTTTTGATGACATTGACCTTATTTTCAAAGGGATGGCGCAAATAGGATATGATAACAGCGGCAGACTGATTCCTTTCTGGACACGAAACAGCAACGGAGATATACCGGAGAATCCTGAACCGCTGACAGATTATGAAAACGAAGAATTGTCTGAAACAGGCATACGAAAGGGAGAATACTATCTCCGTCCCAAAGATATGTCATCCGGGAGTCAGACAAAAGTCATCAGAGAATGCATCATTGATCCCTTCAGAAGAACGGGGAAAGACAAACTGGTCACATCTGCTGTTGTGCCTGTTATCTATAGGAAAAAGTTTTATGGGATTGTGGGGATTGATCTGGCTTTGGAGCATATCCAGGAAATGGCTGCGAAAACGGACCAGGAGCTGTTTGAAGGTAACGGAGATGTTATTGTTATAAGCCATAACGGCATCATTGCAGCTCACAGCCAATTACCCGATCATATTGGAAAGCCGGCAGGGAAAATTATACAGGCGACATGGAATGAAAAACTTGAAAACCTGCGGAAAGGCGATCCCGTCATCGAGTTTGAAGCATCCCGGAATCAGATCAGTTTATATGTTCCCATCTTTATCGGGCAAACCGGAACTCCCTGGGCAGTGTTGATAAGAATGCCGAAAGAGATAATTTTACATTCTGCGACAGTGCTTGATAATGATCTCAGAGACAGAACCCGGGATAATCTGAGACAGCAGACCATTATCGGCATCGGCGTTATCGTTATCGGCGTTATCATGCTGTTGTTTCTTTCCGCACGGATATCCGGACCGATTTGGCAGGCTGTTTATGATCTTGACAAAGGAGCAGGAGATATTGCTTCTGCTTCATCGCAGATTTCATATTCGGCGCAGACGTTGGCAGAATCAAATTCCGAACTGGTTGTTTCCATGGAGGATATTTCGTCAATCCTTAACCGTACATCTGCAATAGCGAGACAAAATGCTGAATATTCCAATAAGTCGGACAGCATTGCGAGAGAATCTGCTCAGACTTGCCATGAGGCAACCCGTATAATGGAGAAACTTATCACCTCGATGAATCAGATAGCCGAGGCAGGCAGCGAAACTCAGAAAATCATAAAAACAATTGACGAAATCGCTTTTCAGACGAATCTTCTTTCCCTGAATGCTGCCGTAGAATCAGCGAGAGCGGGAGAAGCCGGAGCCGGTTTTTCGGTGGTTGCCAGTGAAGTCAGAGGACTTGCAATGAAAGCTGCTGATGCAGCCCAGAATACCGGAGAGCTTATTCGTAATACATTAAAAGAGGTGAAAGAGGGAGCCGAGTTTGTCAGGCTGGTGAATAAAACAATTTCTCAGATAGCCGTGGAATCTGAAAAAATGAAAGAGCTTGTTGCCAGTATTGCTTCAGCTTCTGAGGATCAATCCGAAGGAATAGACAGGATAAACAACACGGCCGATCAGATCAATTTGAAAATCCGACAGAATTCAACAAGCGCTGAAGAATTTGCAGCTACAAGCCAGGAGTTAAATGCTCAGGCGGAACATATGACAAAAAGTGCTGTTACTCTGACGGTACTGATCGGAACAAAAAAGGAATTATGAAAATTGACAAATTGGGTTGAACCAAGATAACTGCTTAATATCAATATCTTTCTTTGAAAAAAACGGCATAACCAGTCGCTCAACCGGACAGCCACACTCCGCTGACGCTCCGTGTGCCTGCCGGTTAGCTCAATCGTGTGCGGCCCGAAGCCGCATAAATATTTGTTATGTTTGAGAATTGCCCTTCTCATGACATAGCCTGATGTTCTGCCATCAGTACCCTACCTGCTGAATAAAGTGCGCAGGGACAAAGGAAGCCTCATCCGCAGGGATGGTCGTCAGACCGTGAGGGGAGACGGCGATTGTCAGCACCGATACGGTCGGGTTGAGTGATATGGCTGACATATGTGAATCACTGATAAAGGTATTTATGCGGAACGTGGTAAGCCCGTATTCCTCCCTTTGGGAAAGTGAGCCGCGAGGCGAGCCGACAGGGGCGGTGAACTTCGGTCGTGCGCCGATGCGGTGGCACAAGCGTTCAAGTGCCTGTCAGAGCCGAATTCGGCAACATGGCTACTCGAAGCCGATATCAGAGGTTGCTATGATAATATCAGCTTTGACCGGATGCTGAAGAACATACCTATGGACAGGCAGGTTCTCAGCAAATGGCTGAAGGCCGGATATGCGGAGAAAGGCATCAGGACTTCCCGCTGAAATCGAAGTCCGTTTTGTGAAGATAATCCTCGAAAACGGCGAGACCGAAATCCTCGTTACTTCTTTAACGGATCAGACTCTTTACAGCATCAGTGATTTCAAATATCTGTAAGCAGTCTTGAATCGCTGCTTACCCCCGATTTTTTCCGGAATGACAGTCCGGCAGCCGGATATCGAACTGAGCGATTCTCTGACCTGATTATGATTCTCATTCCCTAATGCCGGGGATTCGAAGATTTCCGGCTTTTCACCCGTCGGGTGAAAACCGCAAAACGGACAAAGCCATGAAATGATTTCAGCAAGTTAGACAGCTTTACTCATATATTACTCGAGAACTTTCTACTGTCCAGTTGTAAAGGGGACCGAAGGATTTTAATAAGGAGATTTCAACCCGATGCATCACCCGCTATCAAAATCATACAAACACACATATCCCTTCAGGCTCGCCACGACCTCCTTCATATACCCGGATGGCTATATCCAAAATGTGAAGATGCTCGCGCCCTACCTGGACGAAATCGAACTGCTGATGTTTGAGAGTGCTGAAAAAAGTCTTCCCTCAGAACGCGACATAGAGACTCTTTCCCTGCTGGCAAAGGAATCCGACCTGACCTATAATATTCATCTGCCTGTTGATGTATCCCTGACCGATAAGAATCCGTCAGAAAGTCGGCGTGCTCTGGAAGCGGTCAGGCGCGTCATTGAACTCACCGCGAAGCTGTCCCCTTCCACCTTCACCCTCCATCTCCCTTATGATGAGCCTTCACGCAGAAAGGAAGACGTCAGGATATGGCAGGACATTGCTTACAAAAATGTTGAAGCTTTGATGTCTGCCGGGATATCTTCTGATGCAGAGCGTATCTCTGTTGAAACAATGAATTATCCCATTGAATGGGCGGAAAGAATTATAAACGATCATCATCTTTCTGTTTGCCTTGACATCGGTCATCTGATACGGTACGGATTTGACATGGAAGCTGTCTTTGACAGGTATTCTGATATCACTTCAATCCTTCATGTTCACGGCGTGGAGAATGGCCGGGATCATATTGCGCTGAACAGACTGTCAGAAATCCGTTCCGATGCTGTTATGAAAATTTTGAAACAATTTAAAGGAACAGTTTCCCTGGAAGTCTTTTCATATAAAGACCTGACCGCGTCATTAACTTTTTTGGAGGAACGATGGGGGAGGGTGATGCGTGATACGTGATGCGTAATGCGTGATTCCGCATTCTATGCTTTTCATTTCACGTTTCACGTTTCACGTTTCACGTTTCACGCATTACGCTTCACGCATTACGTTTCACGCATCACGTTTCACGTTTCACGTTTCACGTTTCACGTTTCACGTTTCACGGAGGATAAATTGATACTCATTGCAGATAATCTTCAGATTATAAACCCCGTCATCGGGAAAGCCGTTGATGAAATGAATCCCGGGCCGATTCAGGAGATGGTAAAGCAATGCGAAACAGCGGGCGCTGAAGCCATTGACATAAATTCGGGTCCCCTCACCCGTGATCCTGAAAAAAAGATGACCTTTCTCATAAAAGCAGTACAGGAGGTTTCGGATCTCCCGGTACTCATTGATACAGCAAATCCCCGGGCAATGGAAGCCGGCCTTTGTGCAAACAAAAAACAGGCGATCATCAACGGCTTCTCCGCAGAGCCTGCAAAACTTGAATTAATCCTTCCCTTGGCAAAGCGTTTTGATACGGACATCATCGGCTATCTCCTGTATCCTGACAGCCATGTCCCGCCCGACGGGGCAGAACGTCTGAGCGTGGCAATCGAACTTTACAGCGAATTTCAGAAAGCCGGGATCGCTGAAGAGCGTCTTATTATAGACCCTGTTGTCGCTCCGGTAATATGGGGAGACGGAAATATCCAAGATATGGAAATTCTTTCCGTCATCAGGCAGCTTCCCGAGGTTCTGGGATTTCCTGTCAGAACCATTGCGGGGCTTTCAAATCTCACGACCGGCCAGGGTCCCGGAGAAAAAAAGCTTCTTTTGGAAAGAACATATCTCCCTATGCTGGCGGGTTCCGGCCTGAGCATGGTGCTTTTAAATATTTTTCACCGCGAAAGTATGAGGGTTGCCAAGTCATGCAGGGCGCTGACAGAACCGAAGGTGTTTGCATGGGAAGAGGTTCCCGCCGTCAATAAGCTATAAATTAGACATTATCGGAAATAAGGAAATGCCCGTCAGATAAGCTTTTGTCTGTGTCACATTCTGTAACCGCTTAATTTTCGGTCATTCATAACGGCAGACATTATCAGAAAAACAAGTGTTGCAACGGGC
>JAUCGG010000372.1 GCA_030378015.1 Desulfococcaceae bacterium HSG8 | reverse complement strand
AAGTTACAAAAAAGGGAATCTGCTAATAATTTTTTATAAAATCAAAATATTCTGATCAGTTTAAAATTTTCATGCCATTGTCCTGAAAACAATCCTTGCATTTAAACATTCTTTTTGCTATATCTCCGAATCTATTAAAATTAATATAAATACATAACCGTCAGACCGGAAGTGCCTGAAATGCTCGTTTGACAACTCCCAAGCATTTCAGCCAAAAGCTAAAAATGATAGCCAATCCGACGGGTTCAGGGCATTTCCGATCTGCTGATTCAGGTAATATTAATATTCTTTTCTGAAAATCGCCTTATGATTAAATAGGTTACCTTTAAGACCTCGGAACTTGTTTTATCCACATTCAGTAGATCGAAAACAGCGGGTTCCGGGTTAAAATTAAAAAACATCTGTTTACGAAAGGGGAACTTTCACCATTCGTTGTGATCAGCAGATCATGAAGGCTCCCCGGAATGACGATTTAACATACTGTCATTCCGGGGAAAATTAAAAAACGGATGTTTTCCGATTTTAACCCGGAATCCGCTGTCTGCAAAAGTTTTCGTTCTACTGACATTCATGCATTTATTTTATAAAAAGGAGATGACCTGTGAAGAAAATTGCGCTGTTGATGGTCGGGATTATGCTGGTGGTTGCGGTATCTGTTGCGGAGCAGAACAAGGGGGCAGAGGATATGGAACTTTTCGGAGGTAAACAGGGAAATATCCCGTTTCCCCACCATATCCATCAGAAAGCATTGAAGGATTGTAAAATCTGCCATGATGTGTTCTCCCAGGCCCCCGGCTCTATTGAAAAATTAAAAGCTGAAGGAAAAATGAGAAAAAAGCAGGTTATGAACAAGCAGTGTATCGCCTGTCACAAGGGAAAGAAAAAAGCAAAGGAGAAGACGGGCCCCACCTCATGTTCAAAATGTCATAAAAAAAGCTGATGCTCATGATGCCGGGAAACCGGCATATGACATCCGTAAACCCAATAGCCCCGAAGGAATTTCATTATGCTGGTACTCGGATTGCAGGGAAGTCCCCGTAAAAAAGGAAACACACCTTTTCTTCTTTCGGCCTTTATGAAAGAAGCCGAAAAAGAAGGAGCACGTACCCACATCGTCGAAGCATGTAAAAAAAACATTGTGCCATGCAAGGAATATACCACCTGTGAAAAAAAGGGGTTCTGCCCCATCAAAGACGACATGAAGTATGAAATCTATCCCCTGCTCCGTGAGGCAGATATCATTGTCCTTGCCACGCCTGTATTTTTTTACAATGTGACAGCCCAGTTGAAATCGCTCATTGACAGAACCCAGACCTTATGGGCCAGAAAATATCGGCTGAATCTGACCGACCCCGGCAGAAAGACGCGGCGCGGGTTTATGCTTGCCGTGGGAGCCACAAAAGGGAAAAATCTTTTTGAAGGGCTTCATCTGACCGCGAAATATTTTTTTGACGCGGCAGGGGCTTCTTATGAAGGCAGTCTGACTTACCGGGGAATTGAGAAGCAGGGGGATATGGAAAAGCATCTGACCGCGCTTCAGGATATCAGATCGGCTGTGAATGAACTTATGATCCCATTTGCTGACAGAAAAAAAATCCTGTTCGTGTGCCGGGAAAATGCCTGCCGGAGCCAGATGGCCAGTGGGTTTGCCCGATACTTCGGAGGAGATAAAATTGACGCGGTAAGCGGGGGCAGCAGTCCTGCGGAAAAAGTCAACGCGCTCATGGTTCAGGCGATGGCGGAAAAGGGGATTGACATGGAATTTCGTACACCCGGTTCCATTGAAGCCGCTATTGAGAATCAGAGTCCGGATATGATCATAACTATGGGGTGCGGTGAAGAATGCCCGATGGTTCCGGGAGCAAAAAGAGCGGACTGGGATATGCCTGATCCGGCTGGAAAAGATATTGCATTTATGCGTCATGTGCGCGATGAAATTGAAAAAAAGGTGACAGCTTTAATAAACGAGCTATAATATAAGTACTCTGTTTCATAAATGGCGTGTTTGCTAACAAAAGGGACTTTCGGGTGAAAAGAGCCTCATGTGCAATCTGACAAGCTTTTCTTATTCTGACATACTTATTACGGAATGTCGCATTCAGAACCATGCGGAATGAGATGTGTACGCCATAAAAAGACCGCACTCAGGTTCACTCGAAAGTACGTTTTGTCAGCAAACACGCCAAATAATGAACAGGTTGTACAGGCGAAGCCTGGGAACGAGAATTTGGTAGTCCTGCACAAGTAGTGATGATTTGTATTTAATCATTTAATTATTGTGATACAAGTTAGTTACGCTTATTCCTGTTATCCCTCGTCAGCCTGACTGACAGAGTAAGCCTTTTTTCTCTGATTTTTTAAAATATTTATCCTTTAAAAACA
>JAUCGG010000371.1 GCA_030378015.1 Desulfococcaceae bacterium HSG8 | reverse complement strand
AATTTAAAACTGTCCGGATCAGAATATTAATTTATTGAATAAATCGAGATAGATATATGGCATATCCTAAAAATGTGTTAAGAGTACGACTAACAAAGATGCCAAAAGTCCGCTTGATTTGAAATGTGAAATGTGATGCGTGATGCGTGATGCGTGATGCGTGATGCGTGATGCGTGATGCGTGATGCGTGATGCGTGAAACGTGATGCGTGAAACGTGAATTACTACGCCACGAATCCTTTCAGCAGATAGGGAAATCCCCCTGATCCCGCTCCCGTCGTGCCGGTCCGGAGACGCCTTGTTTTAGTCCCGGTTTTGCACTTTGCCACAGAACGATTTTGCAAATCGTTCGGAACAATTTCCAAAATTGTTCCGCAGTTCAGAAAAAGTGTAAACTACTTTTCGGCTTCTGTGAAGGATATTCCTGGTTCTGACGGATTTTGTGGTTTACCCGAATTGTGGCACTGGTTCAGTTCAATGGGATTTTTCAGGAAATTTCCCGGATTTACCTAAAAAAAACAGCCAGTTGCCGTATTTCCGGTGTGCGTATCTAACATGCTGATTTTACATGATTTCCCATTGAACTGAACCAGTGCCCCGAATTGTCATTCCGGGGAAAATCAGGATGCTTTCCGGAATGCGGAATGAGTAGTTAACACTGTAGATTCCGGGTTAAAATCGGAAAACATCCGTTTTCCGATTTTTATATGAAAGTCCCGATAAAAAATCCCCCCGGCCCCTTTAAAAAAGGGGGAGTCGCGGACTTTCATCATTCGTCAGGTCATGGAAGTTCCCCGGAATGACAGTTGCAAATAGATCGTGAATCCGAAATATCCTAAACTTTCAGCGTACCCACAAGTTCCCCGATGTCTGCTATCTTTTTTTCAACCATAAATTCTTTAATTCCGTTAATGATATCAATCGTTGCACGGGGATTTACAAAATTGGCTGTGCCCACCTGAACAGCCGCAGCACCGGCAATCAGAAACTCCAGGGCATCATCCGCGCACATAATTCCTCCTACCCCGATTACAGGAATCTTTACCTCCTGGGCTGCCTGCCAGACCATCCTGAGGGCAACCGGTCTGATCGCCGGCCCGGAAAGTCCTCCTGTGATGTTGGCAAGCCGGGGGCGGCGGGTTTGAATATCAATAGCCATACCGGTTATGGTGTTGATCAGGGACAGGGAATCCGCGCCCGCGTCTTCCGCACTTCGAGCTATTTCCGTAATGTCAGTGACATTGGGTGAAAGCTTTACCATCACTGTTTTACGAGTCCTGTCCCTCACAGCCCCGACCACCTCCCGGACAGACTCCGGAGCAATCCCGAAGGCAATTCCCCCGGTTCTGACATTCGGGCACGAGATATTGACTTCTATCCCTGCTATTCCCGCGATATCATCTGCCCGCTCCGCCAGTTCAGCGTATTCCTCAACGGTTTTTCCGTAAATATTGATGATAACCGGTGTCTGAAGTTTTTCTAAAAACGGGAGCTTGTTCTTTTCAAATGCTTCAATGCCGACGTTTTCAAGCCCGATGGCATTCAGCATCCCGCACGGGGTTTCAACAATCCGGGGCGGCGGATTCCCTTTAGCGGGTTTCAAAGACAGCCCTTTTACAACAATGGCCCCAAGCTGATTCAGATCAATAAGTTTTTCAAATTCATGGCCATATCCGAATGTGCCTGAGGCTGTCATGACGGGGTTTTTTAATGTAAGCCCCCCGATATCAACCTGGAGATTTGTCATTTGCCCTCCGAATAGCTTCAGTAAATGGAGAGTGTTCCCGAAATGCTCGGCAAATCCCAAGCATTTCCGGCGGATTTGTCAATCGTTCGACTGAGTTCACGCCGGGAACGGTTCAGGGCCATTTTCCATATACTGAGCTTCTGATTTCCCGATCTCTTAACCAATTAACCAATCAGGATAATTTTGTCAATATTAACATCATGCATCTGATCTTTGTTTCGTCCATTTGTCTGAACCATGATTTGCAGAATTAAAGGATTGACAGGATAAAATAATATCCTGCAAATCCGAGTTCGGACAAATGGCCTTTGTGGTTGCGGTTAGGTGGTTTCCAATAAAAAACATACCAGATCAAGGCTTGTAGTTTCGCCTTCAGGCGGTGTTATGCCGCCTGAAGGCGGAACTGCAAACTGCACTTGGTATATTCTTTTCTGGAAATCACCTTAAGTGATCAATCCTGAAAAGCCTTTAATCCTGCAAATCATGGTTCAGACAAATGGCAAATAGCCGAAACTAAGATCATGCCCAAAAAATGAGATTTCCATGTTAATTAAGGATGGCATCCAAAACCAAAATAATGCTGGATTTTAACTTATAAATGTTATAAAGTGAGTGCTGATACTTGTCCGACAATTTACAT
>JAUCGG010000012.1 GCA_030378015.1 Desulfococcaceae bacterium HSG8 | reverse complement strand
TGTTTACATATTTTCAAAATATCATAAAGATTGACAGCAATCTCACAAGACAACTTGTAAGTTTTCAGGCAAATAAAAACTTATCTGCTTACAGATGGTATAAATATAAAGAGGCTTTCTCAGCCTCCCTGGTTAAACACTTTCTATCTGAATACAATATTCCCGAAGGAATTGTATTTGACCCATTTGCAGGTTCGGGAACAACCCTTTTTGCATCTTCAGAAGCAGGGTGTAATTCAGAAGGAATTGAACTATTGCCTGTTGGTCAACAGATCATTAAAAACAGAATAATTGCTCGAAAATTAGATCAGAATGATATAAACAGAATTAAATTCTGGAAAGATAACTTGCCATGGAAAAAATTTAAAGCTACCGAAACAATTAATAGTATCAAAATTACTTCCGGCGCTTATTCTGAAAAAACTGAAAAATCTGTATCTCAATTTTTGAATGCAATAAAAAAAGAAGATAAAAAGATCAGCAGTATTTTATTTTTTTCACTATTATGTATCTTAGAATCAATAAGTTATACGAGAAAAGATGGTCAATTTCTTCGATGGGATTACCGTTCAGGAAGAAGAAAAGGCCAGAACATGTTTGACAAAGGCAAAATATATTCATTTGATGAAGCTTTTACTTTAAAACTTGGTGAAATTATTAACGATCTTAGCGGTACTAATATTCAATTAGACCTTTTTTCAAATAACCACCCAAAAAGCGCATACAAAAATATTAAACTGTATTCTGATTCTTGTCTGAATGTATTACCCAAACTTCAGAATGTTACATATCAGGCTGTTATAACATCTCCGCCATATTGTAATCGATATGATTACACAAGAACATACGCTCTTGAACATGCAATGTTGGGAATTCAGAAACAAGGAGTGTCTGATTTACGTCAGAAAATGTTAAGCTGCACAGTTGAAAATCGTGAAAAAGATCTTCTGAATCTTAACAGAGATTGGACTCCGGCTGTCAGATCATGTGAAAAAAATGACTTGCTGCAATTAATCATAAGATACCTGGAATATAAAAAATCTGTTGGCGAACTGAATAATAACGGGATACCCAGGATGGTCAGAGGCTATTTCTATGAAATGGCCTGTGTGATACAGGATTGCTTCAGATTGTTAAAAAAGGGTGGGATAACTTTTATGGTGAATGACAATGTACGCTATGCAGGTGCAGGTATTTCGGTAGATCTGATTCTGTCAAAAATTGCTGAAAATGCAGGCTTTCATATTGAAAACATACTGGTATTACCCAAAAGTAAAGGAAACAGCAGTCAGCAAATGGGTACTCATGGTCGAGAAATATTAAGAAAATGTGTATATATCTGGAGAAAGCCCGATTGAAAAATCTGAATTACAAAAATCACCTGAATTGTTGACTGGCATTATTGATAATGCAGCAAACTTAACCGATGAAGATCAACTTGTTTCCATATGCGAATGGGTAATAAACTTGTAACCTGACTCTTGTTCTGCAACGCTCGGAAAATATTTTTTGCGTTTGACGTTGTAAATAATTATGGTAAAAGTTAAAAAACAAAGGCCGGGCATCCGATTTATCCGGGAACATGCGGAAACTGACCGGTATCGTCTGACCGGACACGCTGTGACGGCAAGACTACGCCGCAATATTACAAACGCCCAGTTAAAGTCAGCTCTGTTAAACGGAGAAATCATCGAAGATTACCCTGATGATGAACCGTATCCCTCCTGCCTGATATTTGGGATGGCTTGAATCAGGATATCCTCTGCATATTGTATGCTCCCGAGGTGAAACAGAACCGGCATTGCGTATCGTCACAGTGTATGAGCCTGATGATGCCCGCTGGAAAAAAGACTATAGAACAAGGAAAAAAAGAAAATGAAAAAAACAACATACGACCGATGCGATCTGTGCGGAGGAATTTTATCGGCCGGGAAAACATCCCTGGAAATCAGGCGGAACGGAGATATCATCATTCTGAATGATATTCCCGCGGATCTGTGCGAGCAGTGCGGGGAATCTTATATATCGGCAGAGATATCTGAAAAACTGGATCATTTTCTTGAAGAGTACCGCCAGCACCGCCCGGATCGTTATATTCCCGTACCTGAATTTTCTGCGGTACAGGCAATGGGAATTGAAGTATCTCGTGAAATGTGAGGCACGAAGGCTTCGCTTCAAACAGGTAAAAATAAGTATCTAATCAAAAATTTTGTAACATAATTTTCAATCCCGGGAAAAATTAATAAGGTGTGCCGCGGGCGTATCCAGCACTTGGGGGATTACTCATTTTCCGGCTGAGGAAAACCGTTAAAACGGTTAAAAAGGTTCTGTGCATGGCTGTCACCCCGTTAAAACGGGGTGTTAATGAAATTTCAGGGTACATTTTCATTAACCCTCTGATTTATCAGAGGGATATCGGAGCAAACTCCGCACAGATGTAACCGTTTCAACGGTTTTATAACCGATGCGGATTTGTCCGAGTCAATATGCTCCCCCAAGTAGCGGATACGCCCGTGTGCCGCGGGCAGACCGCGGTTGTCATTCGGAAATGTTACAAAATATTTGGATAGGTACTTAAAAGCTTCCTCTGGCGAACTCTGCGGCATAAACGGAGTATTTTACAGATAACGCTTGAATCAGGGTGAATCGAAGTGGCCAAATATATAATGTTCTTAGGTTGTAACATTCCTGCCCGCCTTGTCCAGTATAATGACGCTTCCACAGCCGTTTTACAGAGGGCAGGGGTAGAAATCGTGAACACCAGGTGTTTTAACTTCCCGATCATCGCTCCTTATTATGATAACCGGGGAGAAGGCGAACAGGTGGATGCCCGGTGTTTCAACTGTTGCGGATATCCGCTGAGAAATTCGGATTATAAGGCATATCTTCTTTCTGCGGTCAGAAACCTGGCTGTTGCTGAAAAAGAGGGTGTTGATATGCTGGTGCTGTGCAAATGCTGTTACGGCAGTCTGAAAAAAGCGGAATATATTATGAAAGAAGATAGTGATCTGAAAGCAGAGATCAACGGATATCTTGTCAGAAGCGGCTTGAAATATGAAGGAAAAATCCGGGTAAAGCACCTGCTCTCTGTACTTTATCATGATGTGGGTATTGACACCTTAAAGCAGAAAATATCCAGACCATACGACAAAAAACTCGGGATCGCGGTGCATTACGGGTGTCATATCCTGCGCCCGAGCAAGGTTACCCAGTTTGATGATCCTGTTTCTCCCACATTATTCGATGAACTGGTTGAGATAACAGGCGCGAAAAGTGTCGAACTGACCACCCGGCTGGAATGCTGCGGCGCGCCGCTGCGGGGAATTAATGATCGTCTGTCCGGGGAGATGGCCAGAAGGAAAGTGACGGACAGCATACAGGCTGGGGCGCACTATCTCTGTACAGCCTGCCCGTTCAGTCATCTGCAATTTAACAGGGTGCAGAAAACGATCCTTTCCGAGGATAAGGACGGAGAATACATTCCGCCCATTCTTTATCCGCAACTGCTGGGCCTGAGTATGGGCATTCATGCGAAGACCCTGGGATTTCATAGGAACCAGTTTGATATCAGTGGGATTAAGTCTTTTTTGTAAAAATGGGAGTGTGTTTGGTGTTTGGTGTTTGGTATTTCCAGAATCCATTGATTGCAGAACTTTACAACCTCATGATCGCACTAACAGATCACAATGGAACACAAAACACAAAACACCAATAAAAGGAAAAAAGAATGTCAGGAAACAAGACCGGTGCGGTAATGGTGATCGGCGGCGGAATCACGGGGATGCAGGCGGCTTTGGATCTGGCGGATTCCGGTTTATATGTGTATCTCGTCGAAAGATCAAGTTCCATCGGCGGGATGATGTCACAACTGGATAAAACCTTTCCGACGAATGACTGCGCCATGTGAATTATCTCGCCCAAATTGGTCGAGGTCGGCCGACACATTAATATTGAGTTACTGACGCTTTCCGAGGTGGACAGCATCTCCGGGGAGGAAGGAAATTTTGAGGTCCGCGTGACCCAACATCCCCGCTATGTGGATACGGAGAAATGTATTGCCTGCGGTCTGTGTGCTGAAAAATGTCCCAGGAAAATTCCCAACGAATATGAAGGAGGACTCAATAAACGCAAGGCGATCTATCTGAAGTACGCCCAGGCAGTCCCGTTAAAATATGCTATTGATCCCGTTCATTGCATTTATCTTACAAAAGGAAAGTGCCGATCCTGTGAAAAGCGATGCCCAAGCAATGCGGTTATATTTGACGATCAGGAAAAAGAACATCTTCTCAGGGTCGGAGCGGTTATTCTGGCGCAGGGTACCAGTGCCTTTGATCCGGGAACCTATGATACATTCGGTTATCAGAAAAACCCCGATATCCTGACCAGCTTGGAGTTCGAAAGAATCCTCTCCGCGTCGGGCCCCTCCGGGGGGCATCTGATCCGGCTCTCAGACGGGGAAGAACCCAAAAAGATCGCTTGGCTTCAATGTATCGGGTCCAGGGATGAACACCTCGGAGGCAGGGGATACTGCTCCGCTGTATGTTGCACATATGCAATCAAAGAGGCTATGCTGGCAAAGGAACACAGCACAGGAAACCTGGACACTGCAATATTCTATATTGATATCCGCACCACAGGGAAAGATTTCGAGCAATACTATAATCGTGCAAAAGAAATGGGCGTCCGCTTTGTCAAATCAAAAGTTACAAACATTTTCCCGGTGAACGGACACAATCTTATCCAGTATGCGGATGCAACTGGCAGGAGAATTGAAGAGGGATTTGATATCGTGGTTCTGTCCGTTGGACTGGGAGTTACCCCGGAAGGGAGGAAACTCGCGGAGCGGTTCGGTGTCGCTACGGATCGTTACGGTTTTGCGGCTGCCGGCAGTTTTGAGCCGGTTCAGAGTTCAAGGCCGGGGATTTATGTCTGCGGTGCTTTCCAGGCTCCCAAGGATATCCCTTCTTCAGTCATAGAAGCCAGCGCGGCCGCGGGAATGGTGGGAAGCCAGTTGGCAGAGGTACGGGGCACACTTACAAAGGTGAAGCCTGCCCCTGATGAAAAGGATATCCGGGGAGAGCCTCCCCGGGTGGGGGTTTTTGTCTGTTGCTGCGGAACCAATATCGCAGGCATTGTGGATGTCCCCGCGGTGGCGGAATTCGCTGAAACTTTGAAAAACGTGGTTTATGTGGAGCAGAATATGTTCAGTTGCTCCCAGGATACCCAGGATAAGATCGCGAAGGTCATCAAAAAATACCAGCTTACCCGCATCGTTGTCGCGGCCTGTACACCGAGGACCCACGAACTGCTCTTCCAGGAGACACTGATCAACGGGGGGATCAATAAATACCTGTTTGAAATGACCAATATCCGGAACCAGTGTTCCTGGGTACATAAGGACGCCCCGGATCATGCTACGGAAAAGGCCAAAGACCTGGTTCAGATGGCAGTAGCAAAGGCAGTTCTCCTTGAACCATTGACAGAGCCTGTGTTGGAGATCAATCAGAAAGCACTTGTCATCGGGGGAGGAATTGCCGGGATGACAACGGCGAAAACCCTGGCAGATCAGGGCTATCAGACTTGCCTGATTGAAAGAAATGACACGATGGGCGGACACGCGAGACACCTTCATAAAACCTGGCGGGGTGAAGATATTCAAGACTATGTGGCTGAACTGACCGCGTCAGTGGAATCTCATAAAAATATCCGAGTATTTCTGAATTCCGAAATACAGCACGCTGACGGATTTATCGGGAATTTTAAAACAACAATCAAGGTGCAGACTCCCGAAGTCTCCGAAGCGAAAATCCTGGAACATGGCGTAACCATCATTGCCTCGGGTGCTTCTGAATTCAGACCAGATCAATATCTTTATGGCAAAGACCCGCGGGTTCTTACCGGGACGGAATTGCAGCAGGGTTTCATTGATGGCAATCCTTTATTGGGGAGGGCTGATACCGCGGTTTTTATCCAATGTGTGGGATCGCGTATTCCGGAGCGTCCCTATTGCTCCAAAGTGTGCTGCACACAATCTGTCAGAAGCGCGCTGGAACTCCGATCAATCAACCCCGGGATGAACATTTTCGTTCTTTACAGGGACATGAGGCCCTACGGACTGCAAGAGGAGCTTTACCGGCAAGCGCGCTCCGAAGGGGTTGTTTTCATCCGGTACAATTTTGGCGAAGAGCTTCGCGCAGATGTTCGGCAGACCGATCTGCGGGTAAGCTTTACCGATTATGTTCTCAGGCGACAGATGGATATCCGTACAGATCTTCTGGTCTTGGCCTCCGCTATTATCCCGGAGAAAGAGAATCCGCTGGCGAAACTCTATAAGGTGCCTCAGAATGATGACGGTTTTTTTATGGAAGCCCATGTCAAACTTCGTCCGGTTGATTTTCCAGCAGACGGCGTATTCGTATGCGGGCTTTCCCACGGGCCCAAACCTTTGGATGAATCTGTTACCCAGGCCCAGGCCGCGGCAGCAAGGGCTGTAACCATTCTCTCAAAAAAACGCAGTTATGTAAGCGGCACTGTCGCTTATACGAATCCGAATTTTTGCAGCAGTTGCGGAGTCTGCGTATCTGTCTGCCCTTATTCCGCTCCCAGATTCGATGACAAGACCGGCAAAGCGGAAATCCGATCTTCCCTGTGCAAGGGATGCGGACTTTGCACAGCCTCGTGCCGGTCAGGAGCAATTCATCTGAAAGGTTTTGAAATGTCCCAGGTTATGGCCATGATCGAATCTTCCGTGTCTCTCAGGGGATAGGCTGTTTTTTTTACCATACTCGGAAAGGAGTGCGGAAACGGAGCCGCCATGTGCAACTTTTTTAACTGAATAGAACACAGACAGATAATGCCATAATAAAGACAGGAAGCCACAAAGAAACACAAAGAATCTTCGTGAGACTTCGCGCCTTTGTGCCTTCGTGGCATTATAAGTTGCACATCGCGTGAATTTCGGAATTTTTACACGCTAAAATTCCGCCTAACGGCTCCGTTTCCGCACTCCCTTTTGCGGGTGAAAAACCCGGTTTTTCATGAGCATTTATTTATGATTATGATAAAATATCGGAGCCTGACGAACTGTCGGAAGCGGTTTACCTTCACATGACAAAAGAAGAAAAAGTATGATTCAGCCGGAAAACAACAAAGGAATCAATGACCTGTGCTACAGAAATCTTATTGATCTCCTGCCATGTTATATTTGCGTTCTGGACAGGGAACTGCGCATTCTTTTCAATAACCATACGTTTAAAAATGACTTCGGCGACGGAACAGGCAGGAATTGCCATATAGTGTATAAAGAATCGGAAAACAAATGCTCATCCTGTCCGGTACAAAAGAGCTTCGAGGATAAAAAGATCCATATCAGTGAAGAAACGGTTCAGCTATCTGATGGAAATATCAACCAGATGATTGTTTATTCTGTTCCCATTCCGGATGTCTTCGGCAACGTGAAAACTGTTATGGAAATGTCTGTGAATATAAATAAGATCAAGGAGATACAGAGCGAATTGGTATTACTGGGCCAGTCTGTCGCGATATTGTCTCATGATATAAAAAATATTTTGGAGGGTTTGCAGGGAGGAGTCTATGTTGTTGACGAAGGGATAAAAGACGGGGATATGAAACTTGCAGGTAAAGGATGGAAGATTGTTAAGAAGAATATAACCGAGATATCAAATATGGTTCAGGATATACTGTATTCAGCCAAGAAGAGGAAACCTGAACTCCAAAAGACCCTTCCGGATGAAATTGTGAGGGAAGCAGCGGATCTGTTCCGTGAAAGAGCCAGTTTCATGGGAATATCACTAAAATATGAGGTAAACCCGGTTTTACCCATCGTAAATCTTGATCCCCCGAGTATTCGCAAGATGCTGAACAATCTTATCGGAAACGCGCTGGACACATGTAAAAAGGATAAAACAAAAAAAACTCATTTTGTGGTTGTAAAGGCGGATTTCTATGATAAACTGCACTTCATGTTCGAAGTCGAAGATAACGGTGCGGGGATGGATGAATTCGTCCGGAAGAATCTCTTTAAAGAATTCTTTTCCACCAAAGGAAGCGGAGGAACAGGTCTGGGCCTTCTGACAGTCAATAAAATTGTCAAAGAACACGGAGGAAAGATCGAAGTATTAAGTTCGCCCGGAAAGGGAAGTACATTCAGAATTATACTGAGGTTCTGACCGAAGTAGCGTAATCTTTCAGATTGCGCCGCATTCTGAAAGAATGCGGTACAATCATGGTCGGCATGCAATCTGTCTGTGACAGTGCCCGGATACGATTCTGATTGCCAGTAGATGGAAAATAGTCCGGAAAAGCTCGCTTGGGATTGACAAATCCCAAGCATTTCAGGCGAATTTCTCAATCCGCCCGGAGGGGTTCAGAGTATTTTCATCTACTGATTGTCAGCAGATCGAAAACTTTCGTTTAACAGTGAATTCCGGGTTAAAATTAAAAAACATCAGTTTTTTAATTTTCCCCGGAATGACACTTTAATATACTGTCATTCCGGGGAAAATCGGGATTTTCCGATTTTAACCCGGAATCCACTGTTTGCAAAAGTTTTCGACCTACTGATTGTATAAAATACGGGAGCATTCATGAATTCTTGAAACAATTCATTCGTACCACGAATCACGCGGAAAAGAGAATATGATCCGTGTCATTCGCGGTCAGGGTTCAGGAAATTGTGAATGCTCTCATAAAATATTTACTTAATAAGTATAAATACTTGGCCATAAATTTTTCTGTACCCGGCTTTGATCCTTTCCTTTGCCTCTGCGCCTTTGCGAGAGAAAAAATCATGGAAAACTTTTGGCCGGGTACTTAAATACCCAGATACTCAAAATTAACCACTCGGAAAGAAAGGAGGCAGAATTATGGAGCAGTCTGTAAAAGTCGTTCTCGTAGATGACAATTCCGATTATCGCTTTACTATGGGGGTATTCCTGGAGCGGAACGGATTTGAGGTGATTACTGCCGAGGATGGAGAAAAAGGATGGGAGCTGATTCAAAAGGAGAAACCTGATATTATCCTGCTGGATATAATGATGGAAAGCCTCTTTTCCGGCTTCGAAGTCTGCAAACGGGTCAGGGAGGATGCCGAGCTTAAAGAGATTCCCATAATAGGTGTATCCGGTGTAGGAGATGAACTGGGAATACGGCCTGACGGGCAAGCGGATTTCCCGTATTTCAGCCCTGATGATTTTGTAGAGAAGCCAGTGAATAAAGAGAAACTTCTGGTCAAAATCGGGGAGGTGCTGGAAAAGGCAGATAAGCTCAGGCAACGTTCCCCGGGGCAGAAAAAGCTGGAAGAGGAAACCAAGGATAAATATCTTTCGTCTCTTTCTTGAATATGTGTCTTAAAATTACGTCATGTGCAACTTTTTTTAACCGCAGGGAACGCAGAGGATTCACAGGGAACACAGATCGTTATGCGGTAATTTTTCCGCGACCTTCTCTGCGACCTCTGCGGTTAAAGCTGCGCATGACGCAGACTGTGAATTAACTACTACACCACTTTTTAAGTTCGTCCCCCCCTTTTTTTAAAGGGGGCCGGGGGGATTTTACGTTGCTAAAAAAAGGTGTTACGGCAGAAATCCCCCCTGCCCCCCTTTAAAAAAGGGGGGAGGAATTTACGAATCGGTGTACTACTCAGCCCTTGTTCTCAAACTCTGTTTGCAGAAGCCAATTAAAGGAGTGCGAAAATGAAGCCGCTAGTACACCACTTTTTAAGTTCGTTCCCCCCTTTTTAAAGGGGGCCGTGGGGATTTTACCTGATTATAACGGATTTTGGGGATGGTATTTTTTGTCCCGGAGGGACATCTGAGAATAGCCCGGCAATTCATTGCCGGGTAAGAGACATGAACATCTCCCGGAGTCCCGCAGGGACGACTGATTCAGTCGTCCCTGCGGGACTCTGTGCAGCCCGGCAATGAATTGCCGGGCTATTCCCGGATGTCCCTCCGGGACAGGAAGGTGTGCCTCTCCAAAATCCATTATAATCAGGATTTTACGTTATATGGCAGAAATCCCCCCCATTTCAAAAACGATGTCCGGGTTAAGGAGTACAAAGCTTGCTTTGTGCGAATTCCGGATACCGGTTTCGGACACGCACAAAAGCAGGCTTTGCCTGCCCGGGAGTCGGGCGCTCACCGGATTCGGCAAGCTCAGTCGAGCCGTCGAACGACAGGCAAGCTTTGCACTCCGGCAACTGACAACGAACAACTGACCACACTCACGATTTCCTGACCTTCCTGAAAATCCTCCCTGCATCTCCGACGATCTCCCAGACTAAGCCTCTGACATCCTCTATGATAATATAGAGTGCCGGAACCATTAACAGGATAATAAACGTCGAGAAGAGTACGCCAAAGCCAAGACTGATGGCCATGGGAATGAGAAATCTTGCCTGGAGCGAGGTTTCAAATATCATGGGTGTCAGCCCCAGGAACGTGGTCAGCGATGTCAGGAGGATGGGACGGAATCGGCGCACACCGGCATTGCAAACCGCTGTTTCCAAAGATGTTCCGGCATCCCGCATCCTGTTAACCCCATGAACCAGCACCAGTGAATCATTCACCACCACTCCTGAAAGCGCGAGCAGGCCCATCAGGCTGATAAGGCTGAGATGATAGTCCATGATCAGGTGTCCGATGGCCGCGCCCACAAAGCCGAAAGGTATTGCAGATAGCACTACCACCGGCTGGATGTAACTTTTAAATGGAATCGCGATGAGCACATACATCACCAGGACCGCCATGGTAAGCCCTTCAAGCAGACTCTGAACAGACTCTTTCCCCTGTCGCTGCGCGCCTTCAAAAGAATAATTTAATCCCGGATAGTGCTGCACCAGCCGGGGAAGCTCGTTCTGCAGGAGAGCATCACTGACTTTTTCCCCGGTGGTCACTTTCTGATCAACATCAGCAGTGACGTTAACCGTTCGGCGCCCGTCTGTTCGGAAAATGCTGGTGTAGGAAGTTCCCCGCTCTATTTCAGCAGCTCGGAACAAGGGCATTTCACCGCCGCCAGGTGTGCGTATTATCAGTTCCTCGATATCATACTCTGACTGACGCTCTGCTTCCGGCAGGCGCACCATCACACGAATCATATCCCTGCCCCTCTGCTGCCGCAGGGCTTCCGCGCCCCAGAAATTATTGCGTATCTGCCGTCCCAGTTCCATTGCCGTAAGTCCCAAGCTCTGAGCCTCGGGCTTTATGGTAAAACTGAGTTGGAGTTTTCCTTCGGAAAACCCGTCGTTGATATCACTGACACCTGCATATGCTTCCAGGGAACCTGCCAGTTCTGATGCTGCAAGCTCCAATGTTTTCGTATCTTTATGACTGAGCATAACGTCAATGGGATTCCCGCCCCTGGGGCCTCCGGCCGTGGAGTCAAAGGTCAGGGATTCCAGTCCCGCGACGTTCCCGAAAGCTTTCCGCCATTTATTAGCAAATCCGGTGGCACTGATATCTCGCTGATCCATAGGAACGAGCATAATGATAACCTTTATCTGGTGGCTGCCCCTGATAATCGTATAAACGCCCCTGCACATCTTATCCGGCTGGCTTCGGGTCTCTTTATCCAGCACTTCCCAGACTGCTTCTTCCAGCCGCTTTTGCACTTTCTGTGTTTCATCTATGGATACACCGTAAGGAAGGGTTGCCTCGGCTACAATCCAGTCTGATTCTATCTTGGGAAAAAGCGTGATATTCAGTCGTCCGCCTTTCACAAATCCCACCGCTACAATTAAAAGAAAAATTCCCAGCGTAAAGGTAATCCAGCGATTTCGTACCACCCACTGCACCACAGGGCCGTAGATATCCCTGGCAGTCATTTCCATCAGTCTTCCGAAGCCCTGCTGAAAACGATGAAACCTGCCCATGAACCCTGTGTTCCCGGGTTTGCCCAGATGCCCCAGGTGGGCAGGAAGAATATAAAGTGACTCGAAAAGCGAAAGCATCAGAACTGCAATAATGACAGCAGGCAGAATGCGGAACACCTTTCCCATTGTCCCTTCCACGAAGAACATGGGCGCGAAGGCCGTAACAGATGTAAAAATGGAGAAAGTGACAGGTACGGCAACTTCATTCGCACCCCGGATTGCCGCATCAATGAAGTTTTTATTCTCCTGCCGATGCACATAGATGCTCTCCCCGATAACAATGGCATCATCCACCACCATTCCCAGGGTAACAATAAAAGCAAAAAGAGAAATCATATTGATAGAAACATCAGCAGCCGGCAGGAATAAAAACGATCCGAAGAAAGAGATGGGAATTCCCATAGTAACCCAGAAGGCCAGGCGTATCTCCAGAAACAGCCCCAGTATTCCCAGGACCAGGAACAGACCGATAAAAGCATTTCTTTTGAGAAGATCAACGCGCTGGTGGAAGATATCCGAGCGGTCCCTCCGGATAGCTGTTCGGACACCGGGCGGAAGTTCTTTTTCGAGGCGTTTCCTGTATTCTTTCACAGCTTTAGCCACCTCAAGGGGGGTCTGGTCGCCGATGCGGAAAACATCCAGCATTACCGAAGGCTTGCCGTTAAAAAAACTCATCACATCCTGTTCTTCGAATCCGTCACTGATGCGGGCGATATCCCCGAGACGCACCCGGGTTCCGTCCTTTGTGCTGATGATCGTGATATCTTCGAATTCACTTCCCACATCCCGGCGTTCATCGGTTCTCAGCAGGATCTCCCCGCCGGAGGTTTTCACTCCCCCGGCTGGCAGTTCTACAGCAGACCGCCTGATTTCTTGGGCCACGCGGTCAATGGTCAGGCCATATGCTCTCAGTTGGGCACGGGAGACTTCGACAGTGATCTCCAGGGGACGAACCCCGCTCAGTTCCACCTGGGTAATGTTTTCCTCTTTCAGAAGATCATCCCGGACAGATTCTCCCAGTTCACGCAGGGCCTTTTCGTCCAGGTCTCCGTAAATGGCCAGGCTCAGTACCTGCCTGCGCGTGGTGGGAATGCTGACAACAGGTTCTTCCACATCTGCGGGAAAAGAGGAAATCCGGTCAATTTCATTTTTAATATCCGCGGCCACTTTGTTTTTGTCTGCATCAAAATTCAGTTCCACATATATGGAACCCATGCCTTCGGATGCGGTTGAGGTAATTTTTTTTACACCGTCCATGCCGCGCACGGCTTCCTCAATGGCCAGGATAATGCCCTTTTCAACTTCTTCCGGGGATGCACCGGGATAAGGCACGGAGATTCTGACCATATCAATTTCAAATTCAGGAAAAACCTCCTGTTTGATCTGGGTAAAAAGTACAATGGCTCCGCCGATGAGAAACACCATCATGAGCAGATTGGCCGCGACCGGATTTCTGGCCATCCAGGCAATGGAAGCAGGTTGTTTGTTCATTTTGTCAGTTGTCCGTTGTCAGTTGCCCGTTGTAACGAAGTGCTGTGTTTCAAAATTAATGCCCGGGTTGTACATAAGAAGTTTCCTGAGTGCGGAGTGCAAAGCTTGCTTTGCCTGCCGTTCGACGGCTCTACTGAGCTCGCCGAGCGTTCGACTGAGTTCTCGCCTAAGGCAAAGCAAGCTTTGCACTCCGCTAATTTTATAACCATGACATTATTTATGAAACGTAGCACTAAGTATCCATGCAAAAGTTTTTTCGGAAAATCGGGTTTGAATAAAAGGAGTTTTCAGCCTTATATTTTATACTGAATCACTGAAATCAGCAAAATTGTTGTCTGTTTACTGTTTACGGGAAATCAACAGATTATGCAACAGATTTTTTACCAGTTATCAGTGATTCAAAATTTCCGGGTCAGCGGAGTTCAAAGCTTGCTTTGTGTCTGCTTTTATTTCAGATCACCCACAAAGCAAGCTTTGAACCCCGGTGGTTTTATTACTGACACTCATGAATTACAATTATCTGTTGAAAAAAAGGAAAAAAAATGATAGTGCATCATTCTGAAAGTTCGCCCGCCCTTTTTGCTAAGGGCCGGGCGATTTTCGGTGAGCTTGTTAACATACTGACCCCAAAATATAAAAAATTTTTAGGTTGATATATGAAACCCATATTGGAAGTAAAAGGTCTGACCATGGATTTCGGCGGACTGAGGGCGCTGGATCATGTTGATCTTGATGTCAGAAACGGAGAAATTGTCGCGCTTATCGGTCCGAACGGAGCCGGAAAAACCACGTTTTTTAACTGTATTACCGGAATTCATCCTCCCACGAAAGGTGATATGCTGATCTCACCCCCGGATAAAAAACAAAAAAAAATCAACAGGCTGAAACCTAATCATGTAACAGAGAGCGGCCTGGCCCGGACATTTCAGAATATTCGTCTGTTCCCGAACATGACGGTGCTTGAAAATGTGATGATCGGCAGGCACTGCCGGTGTTCATCCGGTATCCTGGGAGCCATTTTCAGAAACAGGGCCACCGTGAAAGAAGAAAAAAATATAGTTGCTGACAGCTATATGATTTTGGAAAAAATCGGCCTTACGGAATATGTAAACGAACTGGCAATGAATCTCCCTTATGGCGCCCAGCGGCGTCTTGAAATTGCGCGGGCCATGGCCACTGACCCATTCATACTCCTCCTGGATGAACCGGCCGCAGGCATGAATCCCCAGGAAACCAGTGAACTGGACGACCTGATTGTGAAGATCCGCGATGATGAGAAAATATCCATCCTGTTAATCGAACATGATATGAAATTAGTTATGAGTCTGTCTGATCGGATATTTGTGATGGATTACGGTAAAAAGATCGCAGAAGGCGAACCAGTTGAGATAAAAAATAATCCTGCTGTAATAAAGGCATACCTGGGAGAGGATACAGATGCTTAAACTTTCAAATATACAGACTTTTTACGGAAACATCCAGGCATTGAAGGGGGTCAGTATGGAGGTTTCCGAAGGAGAGATTATCACCCTTATCGGTGCAAACGGGGCCGGCAAAACAACAACACTGATGTCTGTTTCAGGGATCGTTCCCCCGAGATTCGGCGAGGTCAGTTTCATGGGGCAGCCTATCCATGAAATGAGCCCGGACAAAATTGTTTCGCTCGGAATCAGCCAGGTTCCCGAAGGCAGGCATATTTTCCCCTACCTCACTGTTATGGAAAACCTGGACATGGGCGCGTTTTTACGGACAGACCGGAATGGGATAAAATCGGATTTGGATTACATATTCGCATTGTTCCCGATCCTTGCGGAACGGCGGAATCAGGCAGGCGGGACCCTGAGCGGAGGGGAGCAGCAGATGCTTGCCATATCCAGGGCGCTGATGGCCAGACCCCGGCTTCTCCTGCTTGACGAACCATCGCTGGGGCTTGCTCCCATTATTGTGAGACAGATATTTGATATCATCAGCAAAATAAATGCCGAACAAAAGACAACCATTTTCCTTGTGGAACAGAATGCTAATCTGGCCCTGAAAGTTGCCCACAGGGGTTATGTCATGGAAAACGGACGCATAACCCTCTCAGATTCGGCAGAAAATCTTTTCTCAAACGAGGCGGTTAAAAAGGCGTATCTCGGATTGTGATTATCACGGTTTACAGTTATAAAGCTTCTTTCAAGGCTATTCAGGAGCCTGTCCGAACCAGGATTTTCAGGATTAAAGGATCAACAGGGTTTACAATATGTTACCATGAAAATACATTCTGAAAAACCGGGAAACCCGGCTTTTTCATGAGCGTTTAATCCTGCGAATCATGGTTCGGACAAATGGCCGAAACGAAGATCAAAGCCCTTCAGAGTAAACTGTGCGTCCGGTTCTCATACTTGGATGTGTCTCACCGTTCTATATCAGGCGTATTTCATTTTTTATTTTTGTCAGTTGCAGGTGTCCGCCTTTTATACGCTCCGTGTGTAAAATAATAATTTTCAATATTTTCAGACAAATAATATACTGACCTCGCCTTTTGCACAGCAGAGATTGTTCGCTGTACATAGTACATCAAGTCAGAAATTCGTTACCCTCGCTCGGGTCGGATTGGCAAATCCGAGCCGCCGGATTTGTCAATCCGGCGGGAGCAGAAAGGGATCATAACGAATGATGAAAGTCCGCAGCTACTCCCCCTTTCATAAAGGGCCGGGGATTTTTTTATCCTGGGCTTTCATATAAACGGCCATGAACTGGCGATCATAACGAAATATGAAAGCCGGAACACCGTCCGTTCCCGTTCCCTGAGCCTGCCGAAGGGTTATCATGTCTGAGTAAGTGTGAAAAGGATGCCTTCTTATGATATTTTTCAGGTCAATACTCTACAGAAAACTGTTCAACCTCATCAGGATAATACTCATTTCCCTAGTGACTTTTGATTTTCTGAAAACATTTCTCCAGGGGCCGGCTGACTTTTTTAACTGGCAAAGATCATGGCCCCTTGGAAAGCGCAAGCGTTTTTTTGAAAATCTGTTTTGGGCAGCAGCCGTGGCCGCACTCCTTCACCTGGCTCCTTGTACCAAAATGGGCCAGCAATTGCTTAATGAAACCTATGATGATCTGGTGGAAAAGGATTTTCAGAAAACAGTTGCAGAGCGCGGGGCTGTCTCTGATGCAATTCAACTGGTGACTTTTGACAGTTCTGCTTATGAAGAAAATCCGGGCAGGGATTTCTGGACACCCCGCAGGAGCTTGGGAAAAGCGGTTATCAGGTCGCTGAAACTCGGGGCAAAGGTTGTTGTGGCAGATATCGAAACGGATAAACCAGTGCCGATTAAGGATGAGAACCGGGCTTTCCTGAAGCTGCTGGATGATGCCGCAGTCCTTGCAAAGAAAAAAGATGCGGTCATTATTTTGCCGCGGGTCAGGGAGGTGTGCGGAGAAAACCTGCATTCCGGATATGTCTGCCGCTTTCATGACCTGCTGGAGAAACACAGCGAGGTTATCAGACAGGGAACGCCCGGGATTTTCCGCAATCCTTCGGATTCGAAAGTCAGGCATTTTCGTCTGTATGAAAAAGATGACAAAGGCAGTTTCACCCTTTCCATGTCCGTCCTGGCTGCTGTTTATCAATGGTATGGGATGAAAAAAGGCAATGAAATCCTGGAGCAGACACGGGCCCGATTCATGAGGGATTCATGGAGAGAAATTCTGATTCCTGCTCCCGAAGGCAGCGAACCCATTCGAATCCGCCGTCAGGATGCTGGGAGCGAGTGCCTGCCTGCCAGATACAAGTTTCGTATTGTGCCGGATTCAGACCTGCTTTTTGACATGAAAAGGACTTCTGCCGAACTTGACGACACTGACCCCGGTTCGGGCATATATTACGGGAAAACAATTTTCATCGGTTCCGAGCATAAAGAAATGGAAGATATACACGCCACGCCGGTTGGTGATATGCACGGGGTTTTTCTGCTGGCAAACGGGATGAACATCTTTCTCAAAGGGGAGCAGCTCCGGGAGGTTTCCCTGAAATATAAATACTCAGCACAGGCTGTGCTGATTGTTTTGGCTGCTATGATTTTTCTTTATCTCGACTTCGCGCCTGCCGCGCTGACGCTTACGGCGATTCTCTGTATTTTGCATAAACTGTTAAGTGTCTATGTATTCACGAGATGGGGATTGTTCCTGGATTTCTGGCTTATGCTTGCGGGTATCGGAATCTTTGAAAATATTATCGGGTTCCAGGAGATACTGGAAGACTGGGTGAACCACGAATCACACGAATTACACGAATGACTGAATTTTTTTTCATTTAATTTAACCACGAATGACACGAATGGCATGAATTACTGAATTTTTCGTGTGATTCGTGGTCGGAGTCAGGAGGAATAATGCGATATTTTTTTACAGCAACTTTTGTGTGTTTTCTGATCATGTCAGCGAGTCATGATCTGGGAGCAGGGGAATTTGTGGGAAAAGTGAAGGTGAAGGCCGGGATAAGCCCGGAAAAATGCTATGAACTCCGTCGGGACGGGAAAGCTGTCAGCCCGCTTATTCAGGATATGCAGGTTTTTAATGGCGATGTCATTATCCCGCATAAGGGGAAAAGGGTGAAACTGGTTTATCGGCATGAAGGCTGCGGGGAGATCATAAATAATGAGATTGTTGTAAATTATGATCCGGGCAAATGTGATTCTGCCGGGGGACTGACGGATTTTCTTTCAAAAAAGAAGGAAAGTATCGGACGGGAATCATTGGTAGCTGAGAAGGCTGCAAGCCGGGGTCGTGAACTGGCTGTCCGGATTCCTGTTTGTCCGATCAGCGGAACCACCGCTCTTTATGGCGAGCCGATTCTTTTCAAATGGGGAGATATCATTCACAATGCGCAGTACCCGGAAGCAAAGCTTGTCATCCGGGAAAAGGCAGGAGGGAACCCTCTTGTCAGCAGGCCCATGACCCTGGGCGAATTTTTCCGTGCTGATGATACATTTCAGGCAGGTGTATCTTATGAATGGTATGTGGAAGCAGACGGGGAAAAAATTTCAGATGTTTATCATTTCAGAATATTAGATGAACCGGCATCTGACAATATCCGGTCTAAGTTGAAGCAGGTGAGCGAAAAGGACACAGGCCAATGCCCCGGTCTGAGCCAGGCATTGTATCTGCAGCTCATCAGTGACATGAGTTCCGGGACTGATCTTTACACTGACAGTATTCGTCTGGCAGAAGGAGAAAGCGCGTGTAAAGGGGAAAATCTCCTTGCGGACGGGCTGATCGAACGCTTTCTGGCTCATTATGACCTGGTTTCCGGGGTTTTTCCTGTTGATCTTCAGGTGGTGCTGATGAAGCCTGTTCAGGGTTCTGACAAAGCAAGATGCGCTGAGGTTCCCATCAGAACCGGGCCTTGTGCCGGGAAAAAACATTATGACTGCGGTCAGACAATGGCATGGAAAGAAATTGATAAACAGCCTGTACCCCGGTGTTCATATATCAGTTTTATCCTGGAAAACAGATCCGAAAGCAGGATCGCGTATTACTGCAAACTTGTAAACATTGACCCTGCAGGCGGGAAGATCACTATTTTCCCAACCTCTGATGAGGCAAAGAAACTTCAGTACGGCGACAGATCGGAAGCTGCACTTTTGCTTGAGGATAAAGGGGAAAACAGGTTTGTGCTGATTGTGGGAAAAAAACCGGATGAGGATGGGATGGTGCTGGAGTTTTCGGCTTTGGTAAAATAACTTGTTGTTTAAATGCCAAATCCAAAATTCAACCACGAATGACACGAATAGATGTATTTTTTTCGTGTGATTCGTGTGATTCGTGGTCAGGACAGGAGGACACAAAATGAACATACAGGAAATCAAAACAGTTATAATGAAGGAACTTCCCCATATCATGCAGACGGATGAGGAAATCCGGCGTTTCATTGTGAGTATCGGGCGGAAACAGTTTGCCGACAAGGATGATTCCGCCAGACGGTTTGACCGAATGATGGATGAACTGGCGGAACAGCGGCGCCAGAGCGACATTCGCTTTGAAAAAAGCGAACAGCGATGGAAGGCGGCTCGGGATGAGTTGGCGGAACAGCGTCGCCAGAGCGACATCCGCTGGGAGGCGCAACGCAGGGAAAGCCAGCAGCGATGGGAAAAAAATGAACAGCGATGGGAGGCTCAACGTAAGGAAAGCCAGCAACGGTGGGAAAAAAATGAACAGCGATGGGAAGCCGGCCTCAAGAAAAGTGAACAACGCTGGGAAGAACTCCGTCAGGAATTTGCGGCCGAGATGAAGAGGCTGGATCATAGTTATAAAAGCACCATCGGGGCACTGGGAGCAAGGTGGGGGATGCGCTCCGAGGCTTCCTTCCGCAATGGACTCAGGGGGATTCTGCAAGAGAGTTTCGGCGTGAACGTCATCAATGTGAATGAGTTTGATGACGAGGGAATGGTGTTCGGAAGGCCGGATCAGGTGGAACTGGACATTATCATAAGAGACGGAGAACTGATCATCTGCGAGATCAAATCCTCCGTGGACAAGCCCAGAATGTATATTTTTGAGCGGAAGGTTCGGTTTTATGAGAAGAGGCATGGGAAAAAGGCTGACAGGATGATTGTCATTTCCCCGATGGTTCATGAGCGGGCAAAGGCTGTTGCAAGGGAACTGGGAATAGCGGTTTACAGTTATGCGGACGATGTGGAAGGGCTTTGAAGCGTTTTGAACCACAGATTACCGCTGATTTGAAGGATTACCCGGATTATTTTTGATCAGCGAAATCTGAGTAATCTGTGTCAATCTGCGGTTCAGAACCAGGAAATCCTTGCTTACACATAATCCGTGTAGATGCTTTCAATCCATGTAGAGAAAAAGGAGAACCAACCATGCAATCCAAAAGACACTTTATCACAATATGTGCGATATGTTCATTTCTTTTATGCGCCTTTTTCATGCCTGAGGTATATTCCCAGGCAGCTTCGGAAGCTCGGTCAGAGGAAGAATATGAGCAGGAACTTGTCCTATTAGAACAGGCTTTGAAAGAATGCCGAGATGAGGCGTGTAAAAAAGAAACGCTTCTCAAAAAGGCGGATACTCATTTTTCTTATGGTAAATTGTTGAAGAAAAAGCGGAAGTTTGAGGCTGCGCTGGCGCAATTTCAAAAAGCGCAAGATGTCCATCGCCCCGAAAGAGAAGCATTTCGTTTAGCATGGATGGCTGATATTTACCAAGAGCAATTTCGTTTTCCCGATGCAATAAAAGCATACAGAGAATCTCTGGCAATTTTAAAAAAATTACATGGGCCTGAATATCCCGCTGTGGCGACCGAGTTGAACAATCTTGCCGGAGTGTATGATTCGTTAGGCGAGTACGAGAATGCCAAAGCCATGCTTGATAAGGCTCTGGCTATTCACAAAAAAGCTTTCGGCAATGATCATCCCAAAGTGGCTATACGACTGAACAATCTTGGCGAAGTTTACAGGAAGTTGGGGGAGTACGAGAAGGCCATAGGCATGTTTGAGCAAGCTCTGGATATTGACAAAAAAGCTTTCGGCAACGATCATCCCAACGTGGCTATACGACTGAACAATCTTGGCTCGGTTTACAAAGCGTTGGGGGAGTACGAGAAGGCCATAGGCATGTTTGAGCAGGCTCTGGATATTGACAAAAAAGCTTTCGGCAACGATCATCTGGATGTTGCAACAGACCTGAACAATCTTGGCTCGGTGTATTATTCGTTGGGGGAGTACGAGAAGGCCATAGGCATGTTTGAGAAAGCTCTGATCCTTGCGGAAAAAAGTAGGAGACCTGAGCTGCTGTCAACCGTGCAAGGCAACCTTTCCGATTTGCTTGCCAAAACAAAGAAACCAGGAGCCGCCATCTTTTTCGGCAAGCAGGCCGTAAACACCATCCAGACCATGCGCTCCAAAATCAAGGGCCTGGAAAAATCCCTGCAAACCTCATTTCTTAAAAAAAATGAGGAATATTACAAACATCTCGCTGACCTCCTGATTAACCAGGGCCGCCTCCCCGAAGCCCGGCAGGTTTTAGCCATGTTAAAGCAGGAGGAATATTTCGACTTCATCCGCCGGGACGCGACCCGGAGCGGAACCCGATCCGAGACCGCTGATTATACGGATTTTGAAAAGCCCTGGCTAAAAGACTATCAGGAGATTCAGAGCCGGCTTGTAAAAATCGGAGAGGAAGCCGAGAAACTGAAACGCAAAAAAAGAACCCCGGAACAGGATGCCCGGCTGGAACAGTTGAAAAAAGACCTGATGGTCGCAAATAAGGCATTCACACAATTTCTCGACGAACTTTACGCAGGCTTTGAACAGATCAGCGATGAAAAACGGAAAATCGAAATCGCAGAGAAAAATCTGAAGCTGCTCAAACCCTTGCAGGCAACCCTGAAACACCTGGGCGGAGATTCGGTTTTACTCCACTATATCGTCACCGAAAGCAAACTCCGCATCATCCTCACCACACCCCATGTGCAGTTGTCCAGGGATTCCCTCATCTCCGCCAAAGACCTGAACCGCAAAATCACGGAATTCCGGGAAAGCCTGGAAAACAGACACGCTGACCCGCTTCCAGGGGCAAGAGAATTATACAACCATATCCTGGAACCCGTGGCAGACGATCTGAAACAGGCCGGAGCAAAGACCCTGATGATTTCCCTTGACGGAATGCTGCGCTATCTGCCCGTTGCCGCGCTGCACGACGGCACAGGCTATGCCGCGGAGCAGTACAGAATAATCATCTACACCGAGGCCGCCAAACCCAACCTCACAATCCCGGTTCTGCCAAAATGGGAAATGGCCGCGATGGGGCTGACCCGCAAACTTGAAGGATTTTCAGCACTCCCCGCGGTAAAGCAGGAACTGGAAGGCATAGTAATCAGAACCGGCTCCCAAGACACAGACGGCGTAATCCCCGGGGTGATTCATCTGGACCAGGCATTCACGAAAAAAGCCCTGAACGATATGCTGGACATCGCCTATCCGGTGCTGCACCTTGCCAGCCATTTTGTATTCCGGCCCGGCACGGACAGAGACACCTTCCTGCTCCTGGGTGACGGCTCCAGGCTTTCCCTGGCAGACATCCACGACGAGAATTTCGAGTTCACCGACCTTGACCTTCTCACCCTTTCCGCATGTGACACAGCCACAGGCGGCGGGAGAAACGCAAACGGCAGGGAAGTCGAGGGGCTGGGGGTTCTGGCCCAGAAAAGAGGAGCGAAAGCTGTGCTTGCCACCCTCTGGTCAGTGGCAGACAGAAGCACAGGCATTTTCATGCAGAACATGTACAAAAGCCTCAGGGAGAAAAACCTGGGCAAAGCCGAGGTATTGCAGCACGCGCAGCTCATGTTCATCCGGGGAGAAATCACAGGCTCGGAAAATCGCGGGGACGGGGAAAGAAACCGGCCAGTGAAAGGACTGCCGGGCATGGCTGAAAAACAGGATAGCAAACCTGCCGCACCCTATTCCCATCCTTATTATTGGGCTCCGTTTATCCTGATGGGCAATTGGCTTTAAGTTCGCAATTCCGCCTTCAGGCAGTTGTAACGCGGCCTGAAGGCGGAACTATCTGGCGCTGAACATTGCCCACAGGGTATGTCATGGAAAACGGGAAGAAATTGTTGCATAGTATGGCGGAGAAAGTTCTGTGCCCTCTGTGAATCCTCTGCGGTAAAGGTTAAAATGGTTAAAGGTTAAGAGGTTTTTACTAATTCAAGTTTCTTAGGTGATTTCCGGAAAAGAAGGATACCAAGCGCAGTTCGTAGTTCCGCCTTTAGGCGGCCATGAGACCGCCTAAAGGCGGAACTACGAACTGCAATCCGGTATGTTCTTTATTGGAAATCGCCTTAGGTGATTTCCAATAAAGAATATACCCTGGCCAGTTTGTAGTTCCGCCTTCAGGCGGCGTGACACCGCCTGAAGGCGGAACTACAAACCTCAGTCTGGTATATTCATTGTTGGAAATTGCCCTGACCCTGCTGGTTCAGTTCAATGAATGAGGCGTGTTGAAAGGCAGCATGATAATGAATGTGCTTCCCTTCCCTTCCTCGGTTTCAATCCTGATTTCACCACTATGCGCCCTGACAATATCAAAAGAGAGGCTTAATCCGAGTCCTGTCCCCTGTCCTTCAGGTTTGGTAGTAAAGAACGGGTCGAATATTTTTGAAATAATCTCCCTCGGAATGCCGCGTCCAGTGTCTGAAATACTTATTTCCACTCTCTCATCATCTTCCATATAGCGGGTGGCTATTCTGATGGTCCCGCTTTCTTCTATGGACTGGGCCGCATTCATCAGGATATTCATAAAAACCTGGCTGATTTTTCGGGGAAAGCATTTTATCCCTGGAATGTCACCATAGTCCTTTATGATTTCAGCCTTGTATTTCAGTTCGTTCCTGAGGATGTTCAGTGTCGCATCCAGGGTCTCATTAAGATCAATATTTTTGAAATCAGCCTCATCCACGCGTGAAAAGATTTTAAGATCCTGAACAATATCATGTACACGCGTTGTTCCTTCCAGGGATTCTTCTGCCAGATCAACCATATCTTCCAGGATAAAGTCAATCTTATGTTCTGACTTTAATCCTCCGATCTCCTGGATCAGAGTTTTTATACTGTCTTTTTTCCCACTGATCAGACATGCCTCCAACTGATTGTATTTTTCAAACAGTGCCGCCATTCTCATACTGTATTTTTTTATGGCAGACATGTTTCCCCTGATAAAAGAAATCGGGTTATTTATCTCATGCGCTACACCCGCGGCAAGAACACCCAGAGAGGCCATTTTTTCTGACTGAATGAGTCGCGTTGTCTGCTCCTCAACTTTGTGCCGGAGATTTTTGTTCATGTCATCCAGTTCCATGTTTGCCTTTTCCAGCTTGGAAGTCAGCAGCTCCTTTTCGCGCTCAAGGTTCCACTGATTTGTGAAGGCTCTGGCAAACTGTCTTATCTCCTCGGGATTGAAGGGCTTGCGAAGGTAGAAAATATCATCCCGGCCTGTCACCCGTATGATGTCATCAGGCGTATGCTCACTGTATGCCGTGACAATGACGATTTTGATATTCGGATCAGTTTTCCAGATGCGTTTCGAAGTTTCCGCGCCGTCTATTCCGGGCATCTTCATATCTATAAAAGCAGCGGCAAAGGGTTTTTTATGCTCAACAGCCAATCTGACATGTTCCACTCCCTGTTCTCCGTTTTCAGCCAGAAACAGCTCATAATTTTTTTTACTCTTTGGCTCTTTGCCTTGCTTTGGTTCGCCAAAAAGACTGGCACCCCTGTCCATTATATCCGGGCTTGGATCAGGCGACAGCGTCTCTTCGTAAGATTCTCTTACACCCGGGTCATCGTCAACAATCAGTATCCGGTTATTTGTCACAAATTGACTCCTTTCTCAATTCTGCAATTCCGAGGATGTCTCTTGGAAATTCTGATATGTCATATTTCCTGATTATAACGGATTTTGGGGAGGCACTTTCCTGTCCCGGAGGGACATCCGGGAATAGCCCGGCAATTCATTGCCGGGCTGCGCAGCCTGTCGGAGAGTCCCGCAGGGGCGACTGATCCAGTCGTCCCTGCGGGACTCCGGGAGGAGATGTTTATGTCTCTTACCCGGCAATGAATTGCCGGGCTATTTTCAGATGTCCCTCCGGGACAAAAAATACCATCCCCAAAATCCGTTATAATCAGCATATTTCTATGGAAGGGGTGCAATTAAAAGTGTCAGGCAGCTCTTGTTCCCAAACTCCGTTTGGGAACACCTGTCCGGCAAACTCTGTCTGCCATACATGCAAAACGGAGTTTTGCGTGCAATTGCGTTTCCGAACGGAGTTCGGGAACGAGGAGCGGACGGGCTCACCTGACACTTTTAATTGCACCCTATGGAAGTTCCCCGGAATGACTTCCGATGGAATATTTTTTTTATAAAAATCGCCTCAGTCATCACACTCCGATCTTAAATGCCACCGAAACAGTGGCTCCTTTTCCCTTGCCAGGACTGCTGATATCCAGGATTCCCCTGTTCGCTTCTACAAACATTCTGCAATAGTGAAGCCCCACGCCCGATGATCCTTTCTGGGATCTTCCGAACTCAAAAATTTTATGAATCTGGTCAGGTTCAATGCCGATGCCGGTGTCAGTGATTTCAAAACCGAGTTGTCTGTTATCTGCAAAAGTCCTGATGGTAATCACCTTTTTTATGTCCTCTCCTTCCATTTCGTCAATGGCTTCATACGCGTTCTTTATGAAATTGACGACCACCTGCATCAGCCTGTTTTTGTCTATTATCAGTTTTGGCAGATCCGAAGCCAGATTTTTCTCCAACACGATTCCTCTTTTTTCCAATGACCCTGTCTGCATTCGTACGGACCCTTCAATGAGACCATTCAGATCGGTTCGCTCCCTGATTTCCTGGCCGACCGCGGCATGGGACTGGTGGAGAGTGATAATTTCGGAGATATAGGAGACAGATGTGTCCATTTTATCAAGTCTTGCAGACCGCTTATCATCGGATGCTGTCAGAGATCCGATCAGGCTCCCCATATAGGAAAAGACCTCTTTGCCCCTGGGATCATTGTTCGCATATTCAAGTTGCTCCGCGTGATCCGCCAGATCCGCATAACATTTTTCAAGATAAGCGACAGCCTGATTCGGCTCATCCGTCTTCATTTCCTCCATGCAGACCTTCAGGGGAGTGAGCGCGTTGCCGATATTGTGGAGAACCATTGCCGAGAGCTGGGAACGTCCGGCCTCTATGCCCGCGTCTGTTGCTTTTCCTATAAGTTCCTCCTGGGCTGCTTTCAGGTCACGAGTGCGCTCCCTGACCATATCCTCAAGATCATCACGATATTTCGCAAGTTCGTTCTCAGCTTCTCTGCGTTCGCTTATATCTCTCAGGATTCCTATGGCATTCCATTTTCCTCCCATGTTTACAGATGATACAGACAATTCCGCGGGAAACAGGGTTCCGTCTTTTCTGATTCCTTCGACTTCAAGTGTTTTGCCGACAATCGCTCCTTTGCCGGTCTTTTTGAATTCAGCGAGACCTTTCTGATATGCTTCACGGTAATGCGGAGGTGCAAAAACATGATGTCCTGCCATTCCGAGAACCTCCTGACTCAGATGACCGAATATCTCTTCCGCTGCCTCATTCCAGTAAGAGATATTTCCATCATTGTCCAACATGATAATCGCATCCATGGCCGAAGCGCTGATGCTCCTGAATTTTTCCTCACTTTCCCGCAGTCTTTTCTGTGAATTTATGACAGTGTCAAGCATGTTGTTGAACGCTGAAGCCAGTTTTCCAAGCTCGTCATTTGTTTTCAGGTTAATCCGCAGATCAAAATTTCCTTCCCCGATAAGCTTCGCGTGTCTGCTCAGTAAAGTGACTTTTTGCAGGATTATTTTTCTCATCACCAGCAATAATGTAAGGAAGAGGAGGATAAAAATAATCGTCGTGTTTATAATAAGTTCTCTTATTCTGGCGGCTATGATCAGATTATTTTCCCGGGAAGAGAGCCTCAGACGCACTTCTCCCAGTTTTTCCACAGGCATGGAACCGGCATCTTCTATGGAAAACAGGATGTCAGAGCTGAACATGGCACTTTCGGGCATGTCTTTCTTTTTTGCAAAATAGTCAGAAACTATTTTTCCATTATGTATGACCTCGATGGAGAGAATATCATCTCTTTCTCTTCCCACCGTTTCCAGGAACGTATTCAGAACCGGGTAGTCTTCGGATAAAAGGGTTTCAATGCAGAAAACCGCTATGGAATGAGAAATGGATTTGCCCCGACCTTCAAGAAGTTCGTTCAGCATCTGCTTTTCTTTTTTCACCGAACTCCAGCCGGATAAGGATAGCAGAACAGCCAGAACCAGCAGCAGCATGGAAATGATTTTTGTTGACAGACTCATAATTCTCACAAAAAAAGTTCCGTAGAAACGGCATGTTTGTACTTAACCACGAAAGACACGGAATTATCGGAATTATATTTTTTTCCGGTATCTTTCATATCAGCATAAAGGCGACTGACACTCCGGGTTCGCAGTTCCGCCTTCGGAGTTGCTGAACGCTGAACCGCGAACCGGAAAATGAAGGACGCTCTCTTTTTTTCGTGTATTCCGTGTGTTCCGTGGTTAAAATATATGATAGTCATGCTTCGTTGTGAGCGGCAGGTCATGACCGTTTATATGAAAACAACGGAGTGCCAAACTTAGGGATTCCCAATAAATAATCTACCCGCGCTGCCCCCGTCTGTCTTAGTGCTCAGTTCCATAAATAATGTCAGGCTTGCGGAGTGCAAAGCTTGCTTTGCAATAATCCCGGACAGACAAAGCAAGCTTTGCACTCCGCGGAATTTATAACCCCGGACACTATTTATGGAACTGAGTACTATGGGTCATCGCAAATGACTTGATACTATTTTGGAGCATCGCATTCTCTGTTTTCAGGTGGTTAATATCTGATTTCAGTATCAATTCATTTGCGACGAGCCATAAGTGCTTCGTTTCAGAAATAATGTCCGTGTTAAAACGGAGGAGTGCAAAGCTTGCTTTGCGCCACTGCGGGATTCCCGCAAAGCAAGCTTTGCACTCCGCGGAATTTATAACCCCGGACACTATTTATGAAACTGAGTACTGAGTGCTTCGTTTCAGAAATAATGTCCGTGTTAAAACGGAGGAGTGCAAAGCTTGCTTTGCGTCACTGCGGGATTCCCGCAAAGCAAGCTTTGCACTCCGCGGAATTTATAACCCTGACATTATTTCTGAAGCGGAGTATTAATTTGGGGGAAATCCTTTACAGTTTGGCATTGCGCAAGCGAGCGCAGCGAAGCTTGCGCATACATACTCCTGCCAAACTGTAAGTTTGGCACTCCGTTGTCTTTCATGCTTCGTTGTGACCGTCAGGTCATGGAAGTTCCCCAAATTCTATTGAAAGCCGCATCCCTTCGCGAACAAATGCATAATCATCATCTGTGGCAGACAGGAACCCGTGCTGCTTCAGCGATTTCAATACATTTTTGTCCTCCAGTTTCAGGAGAGCTTTCTTCAAGGCCGAAAAAAGTTTGTCGTCAAAATTTTCCCGCACGACCCACGGCTTTGTCACATTGAGAAATTCGCCGATTTTCCTAAGCCCCTTGGATTCGGCGTATTTTTTATAGGTATTTTCCTTTACCACGCCCGCATCATAATTGCCAGCCGCCACAGCCAGCGCTACCTTGTCATGTCTGCCAAGGTATTTATAGCTTTTCAGATCACCTGCCCTGATTCCGGCTTTTGTCAGTTCGGCCTGGGAGAGATAACGGCCCACAGTGGAATTTTCGCTGCCAAAAGCAAATGTCCTGTTTTTCAATTCCTTTATGGAAGTAACAGGAGAATCTTTGGCCGTGATGAAAATGCCTTTGAATGTCTTTTCGCCGTTTTTATGCTCCATGCCCAACAACCGGATATTTTTGTTACGCGATTTTGCAAGAATGTAACTTGCCGGACCAAAGCGGACAAAATCGCAATCCCCTTTTACCAACGCATCAATGGCCTTCATGTAGGAAGGATATATTTTGATTTTTATATCCGCGTTTATTCCTTCGGAACCAAGCTGCTTTTGCAGGTAGTCCATGATGAGATTGAATTTTCCATACATGGTGGTTGGTTTGTCGGAAGTGTAGCACCCGAAGGTTATGTCTTCCGCATAAACCTGACCCGCACAGACTGCCAACAGCATCAGGAATGCAAGAAGTCTGCTCCAAAAAAAATTTTGCCTCATTTTAATCTCCTTTGTATCATAAGCTAATACAACAACTTGTAAATTCCTCCCCCTTTCGTAAAGGGTCGGACGAACTTGTAAGGTATTTCCCCCAAATTAATATACCCGGTATCTTACTCTTGCTCTTGTGCTCTCGCTCCTGCTCCTGCCTGATAAAGAGCAAGAGCAAGATTAAAATTAAGGTCAGACGGGTAGCGCAGGCAGATTATTTATTGGGAAATCCCTAAGTTGCACTACTGTATTTACGGGGTTTACTCGTTCCCAGGCTCCGCCTGGGAATGCATTCCGTAAGGCTCTGCCTTGCAAAGTGTTTAGCTTAACTTCCTGGTTTTAAAGTTAAACACGAGGCAGAGCCTCTCAGGATGCATTCCCAGGCGGAGCCTGGGAACGAGACAAATATGCCGCCCCTACGGGACTTCCTGAGCCAGCAAATTTCTTTCAATAACCAATTGCCGCAATTCCAAAGCTCTTTTTATGCTTATCCTGAAATCATCCTCATCCCATGGCTTCAGGATAAATTTGTAAATCCCTGCCTCGTTGACGGCGTCTATGGCGGTCTCAATATCAGCATAAGCTGTCAGCATGATGGTCAATATATCAGAATATTCCGCTTTCACATGTCTCAGGAATTCCAACCCTGTCATGCCGGGCATTTTCTGGTCGCTGATGACCAGATCCACCCTGTGCTTTTTCAGCTTTGCCAGTCCTTCTTGCCCGCCCAGTGCGGTATGAAGCTGATAATCATCATCCATGAGCATACGAGTCACAGATTTAAGAATGCTTTTCTCATCATCAACTATCAGTATGCTCTGCATATTCCTGTCAGCGTCTTCATCTTTTCCTGTCCTGGTTATGCCCGGATGTTTCCTTTCAAGCTCCCTGAACAATACCTCCTGGGTCTTTATTTTTTCCAGCAGGGAGTCCCTTTCCATAGTCAGTTCCTGCAATTCCAGTGCTCTTCTCACACTTATCCTGAAATCATCCTCATTCCAGGGTTTCAGGATGAATTTATAGGCTCCGACTTCATTGACAGCCTTTTTCACAGCTTCAATATCAGCCTGGGCAGTCAGCATAATGCTTGCGATATGAGGATGCTTCAGCTTGGCCTTTTTCAAAAATTCCAACCCGCTCATACCCGGCATATTCTGATCGCTGATAATCAGATCTGCGTCATAATTCTCCAGCTTCGAGAGTCCCTGTTCCCCGCTCTGTGCCATGACAATATGGTAATTCTCATCCATAAGAACACGCCCCAGGGATTTGAGAATGTTCTTTTCATCATCAACAATAAGTATTGAATATCCTTTCATAAATATATCTCTCCTCATTTTCGGATGCTGGCAGATAATCAGCAGCCCCGTCAGGGCGGCATATTTGCAGCCCCATCCGGATCATGAAAAAATGACGAAGAAAGGTCATTTCTCCTGGTTCAGTATTTCGAGCTTTCTGTTCGCCTCAATTAACTTGGCTGTCCTTTCTCTGACAAGACTTTCCAGCTTATTGTTCATCTTTCTCAGTTTGGCAGTCAGAGACTCGTTTTCCCGTTCAAGTATCCACTGGCTTGTCATGACTCTGGCAAACTGCTTTATTTCTTCCGGATTAAACGGCTTGCGAAGATAAAAAATATCCTCCCTGCCAGTGATGCGGATAATATCATCAGGCGTGTATTCGTGGAAGCCTGTGACAATAATAATCTTTATGCTGGGATCGGTTTTCAAAATACGTTTTGCAGTCTCAGCGCCGTCTATGCCAGGCATTTTCATGTCTATGAAGGCCGCGGCAAAAGGACTTTTTTGTCTGACAGCTTTCTCAACTTCCTGAATACCTTTCTCTCCTCTTTCAGTAAGGGTAAGTTTGTATGGTTTCCATACCGCAGCTTCAACATCAGGTACAGGCTCATCAAACAGGGAAGCGCCTTTGGATAATACATTTGTTTTCCGCGGCGGAAGAAGAATGTCCATATAAATTTCCCTGACCCCGGGATCGTCTTCCACAATCAGTATCCTATCGTTTTCTATCATTTTTATTTCCTCAAACTTTGAAAGTCATAAGTGTTGCTGCCCCTTTTCCTTTGCCCGGACTGGAGATATCCAGGGTTCCCCCGTTAGCTTGTGCAAACATCCTGCAATAAGCTATTCCGAGTCCTGAGAAATCCTTGCCGGATTTTCCGAGTTCAAAGGCCGTGTCAATCTCTTCAGGCTCCAAACCGATACCGCTGTCAGTGATTTCCAGACCGATCTGGCCGTACCCTGCAAAAGTTCTGAGCCTGATCTGTTTTTCCTTCTTTTCATCATCCAGTCTGTCAATGGCCTCGTAGCTGTTTCTTATCAGATCAGCTATGACCTGTGCCAGTGCGCTGTGATTTATCATTTTTTTCGGCAAATCAGGGGTCAGTTCTTTCTTTATTATGATGTTTCTCTGCTGCAAAGCCTCTGCCTGTATTCGCAGGGCAAATTCAGCCAGATCATTCAGACTGACCTGTTTTTTTGTTTCTTTCTCGTAGCCTGCAAAAGTTTCCTGGAGGGTGAGTATGTCACAGGCATGGGAGATTGTTCCTTCCAATGTTCCGAGAATTTCTTTCGTCTGCTTTTGCTTGTTTTTCAGAGAATCAATCAATGTTCCCATATATCTGAAAACCTCTTTGCCTCTCGGATCCTCAATGATATATTTCTGTATATCCCCGGCGTGTTCGCTCAGATCCGCATAACATTTCTCCAGATATTGGGATACTTGTTCAGATTCATCTGTTTCCAGGCTGTCCATCCGAACTTTCATAGGCGTCAGTGCGTTATTGATATTATGCAGTGCCATGTCCGACAAATGAGCGCGTCCCGCCTCCATAGATCTGCTGAGAAGTTCTCTTCGCACTTCCTCAAACTCGCTGTTAAGCATTGCAAACTTTTGTTCAAATTTCTTTTCACTCAGTTTCTGTTCATCACAGATGCTCTCCAACTGAGCGTTTCTTCTTTCCAGATCACTGCTTTTTACATCCAACTCCTTAACGCGTGCCGTCAGAACAGCTTTGCTGCTGCTGAGTTCAAATATCTCTTTCTTTTTTTTACCAGATTCTGCAATGTCGGCATGAATGAAGGCGTTACGGGTGTTGATGCGCCAGATGACAAAGCCTGTGACCAATAATCCCAGGGCCAGGGGCAGATGCCAAGGCACTGCGCTCAAAGTAAATACATGGGAAACCGGAACAATCATAGCCATTGAAAACAGCGTATCCCTGACCGGTGTTCTGACACCGACCATCTCCCCGGATCCCGTCCCAAACCGGTAATATTCGCCGATTCCTGTCTTACTGAACTTCGAAGGAACCTTTGTTTTCTTTTGCAGAAAAATGGCATTATCGGACACGAGGCCCAGCATACAGTCTGGAAGTTTTTTTTCTGTTTCCGAGAGGTATTTATGAATAGGAACGGATGAAATATCTGCAAAAATCTGGCCAAGATAGTGTTCCTTGATGAAAAAAGGGATGGATACCATCATTCTGGAAAATTTATCACTGCTTTTGCTTATAATAAACGGCTTGTGAGCTTCCGGAGTAAGATATTGCCTCCAGTCGGATTGAGTTTTTTTTTTCAGCCTGGAGGGAATTTCAACAAGCGGACGACCTTTTGTGTCTGAAAAAACAAACCTGATATAAATCTGTTCCTTATAAAATTTCTTATTTTTCAACAGGTCTTCAAATTTTTCAGATATGAGTTCCAGAACGCTCGGATACCCGTCCTTCGGATATTCTTTCAATGCCTCATTAGCAGAAAATTTTCTTGCTGCTTCCTTCAATGCCTCATCAGCCGAGGGGTCTCCTGTTGGCTCTCTCAATGCCTCATTTGCAGAGAGTATCTCAGAAATACTGCAATTTTCGACAATATTTTTCAGATCATCTTTACGCTCAGAATAAAAGCGGTTAATCGGCACTGCAAGTTCTTTAGCATCATAATTCAACTGTTTCAGAGTTGATTCATATAGCTTGGCCCTCGACATATAAATTGTCCCGAGCAAAGAGCCGATCAATCCGATCATTGCAAAACTGATTATGACAACTATGAATATCTTTGAATGAGCAGCTTTTGCCTGTTTCAAGTCTTGTTCCTGCATGATAAAAATTCCTTTTCTGAGGGTTAAGGGTTAAGCAGGGTAAAAGGTAAGTGTCAGGTGTTAGCATGGGGAAGTAAGGGATTCTGTCGATCCTTAACTATTAAGGTGATTTCCAGAAATAAAGATACCAATAAATATGCTATGTGCAACTTATAATGCCACGAAGGCACAAAGGCACGAAGTCTGACAAAGAGTCTTTGTGTTTCTTTGTGTCTCCGTGTCTTTGTGGCATTATCTGTCTGTTTTATCTTCGATTTAAAAAAAGTTACACATGACGTAAACGTAATAAATGCAGTACAGTAACCCGTAATTCGCCCCCTCCCTTTAAAAAAGGGGGAATTTACGAATCGTTCTGCACCTGCGGTACATTCATTTCTGGAAATCACCTAACCCTTAACCTTTAAAAAAAACAACTGCCACACTCCCCCCTTTTCCCTTGCCCGGGCTTGTGAATTTCAGTTCTCCCTTGTTGGCTTCCACAAACATTTTGCAATAATGAAGACCAAATCCGGAAGACCCTTTGCCTGATTTCCCGAATTCAAAAATAGTTTCAATTTCTTCAGGTTCAATGCCGATTCCGCTGTCTGTTATTTCAAAGCCGATATTGTTGCCTGATGAAAAGGATTTGATAATGATTTTTTTTTCCCTGTCATTATCCTTTAAATTTTTTAAATCGTCAATAGCCTCATAGCTGTTTTTGATAAGATTGATCATGACCTGCATCAGTCTGTTTTTGTCAATCACCAGTTTTGGCAGTTCCGAATCCAGGTTTTTTTTTATCACGATTTCTCTTTTCTCAAGCGCGTCTGTCTGCATTCGTATGGCGTCTTCAACCACACTGTTCAGATCAACCTCTTCTTTTATTTCCTGCCTGCCGCTTGCATAAGCCTGCTGGGCAGTGAGAATTTCAGATATATAATCAACTGATTTGCTTAATTTTCCTGTTATAATATCCTTCTGATTTCCCTGTTCTTTTAATGAACTGATCAGTGTTCCCATATACGCGAAAACCTCCTTTCCCCTCGGATCTTCAGTGACATACTCACTGAGTTCGGGGATATGCTCATTAATCTCCAGGTAACATTTATCCAGATAATCGCTTATCTGATCTGAATTGCCTGTTTTCATGCTTTCTATCTGAATTTTCATGGGAGTGACCGCATTACTGATATTATGAAGCGTCATTGCAGCCAGTTGGGCGAATCCGCACTCAGTTGCACTCATAAGCAGTCTTTTCCGAGCGTCTTTCAGGTTGTCAAACATTGTATTAAAAGCCTGTGCCATAACATATATCTCTTCAGGCCCGGTTTCCGGGATTTTATGTTTCAGATTCCAGTCTTCCCCCATTTCGTTGATTTTTTGCACAAAAACAGTCAGAGGTCTTGCAAGGAGTTCCGTACTCAGAACCACGCCGGCCGCGAGTACGATCAGGTCAAGTATCATGGCCAGTAAAAGATAATTGTCCAGCCTGCTTAAAGCTCCGAACGCTTTTTCAACAGGTTCGGCACAAATCAGCGACAGTTCCGGAAAGCCCGGAAGGGGTTCCCGTTTTTGTATCCAGCCCCTGATCTCTGTGCCGGGATTTGTTCCTCCGACTTTTCCGAGAGATGATCCGGATGAAAAAAGCACATCCTTTTTGTTATGGATAATTGCGTAAGCTGTGGTCAGAGATGAAATTTCAAGAATTTTGGAAACCTGATCCGCACTGTACTCCACCACCAGAGATCCTTCCGGCAGCCCTGAATACAAAACCGGCATGGCAATCAGAAACCCTTTTGTGGAAATCTGAAACAGCTCATGCCCGTTCATCACTTCCTCCAGCCAGGAAACTTTTGTATATGCGGTCATTATCCCCTTGTTTGAAACAACGGGCTGGCCCCGGTAGTCTGTCAGAGTGATGCGGACATCGCCAGGGCCGGGAATACGCAGGGATTGGAAAAATGTCGGAAGATAATTGCGTCGGTCTTCAGCATCAATAAGGCCGTGTATGATAAGATTATTCATTGCCAGCCCTCTGACCGTATCAGCCAAGCTCTTTAATTTTCTTGCACTGGCTCCTGCTGTCTGAACCGCCTGAACTGCCAGACGTTCATTCACCTCCTGGCGCACTGCCCTGGTTGCCACAGATCTCGCTGTGAACCAGATGACAAAGAGTATAAGCACAGCAGCGGGAAGCACACGCAAAAGCACATGGGGAAGGATACGCGCATGTTTTTTTCTCATAACTATTCACCTTATGTCAGTTGTATCTGTGTGCAGGACAAAAAATTGCAGAGCGGGAAGAAACCCGGGTTTTTCCCCGGACGGACACGCTTTTCTCTGTCGGGAAAAACCGGGTTTCTCTGCGGTTCATCTTTTTTGTCCTGTACACATATCTTTCATATTTTATTGTCAGCAGATCGAAAACTTTCGCAAGCAATGGATCGAAAAGTTTCCGGTAAACCATGTTAAACAGTGGATTCCGGGTTAAATCGGAATCCACTGTTTGCAGAAGTTTTTGATCTACTGATTGTGACTTCCGGCCATGGCGATTCATAGCAAATTATAAAATCCGATGAAACCGGACAGTTTTTCACACTTTTCACTTTTCACTTCTCACTTTTCACAGGAATGATAGCCCCGTCCTCTCCATATCTGGCGATTATGAAATCATCAGCGTTCAGCGCGTCATGATTGTCACGCGTAAACGGAGGGTTATAATCGCGGACAAGTCCTTTATATTCACCAAGATTTTCCAGGGCATCTCTCACGGCCTGTCTGTCCGTGGTTCCGGCTTTTGTCACGGCACGGCTCAGGAGATGAATCAGATCATAAGCATGTGCGGTTCCCACTGGTGAAAAAATATCACGGGGAGAGCTTATGTCCGGGTATTTCTTACGATACGCTTCGAACAGCCTTGTCGCACGGTCAGGAAACGGGGGGTTGAGAAATGAAAAAGTCTGCAAAAAGACCAGTTCCGTTTTTAAAAGGCTTTCACGGGCTTTCTGAAAAAAACCTCCTCCGGTGATCCCCCAGTGGGAAATAATCGGAAGCCGGTTTCTCTTCGGAAGATCAGCTACAGAACTGACTGCCACAACACCTTCGGGCGCGTTTGCCACCAAAATGATGACATCCGCACCCGCTGAATTTATCTTGCCGATCTGGTCGCTCAGATCATTGACCCCCCAGAGAAACCACTGAATGCTGACCGGGGCAAGCCCCCGCTCCTTCAAAGCTGATTCCATTGCCCTGCGGTTTGATCTGCCCCAGCCTGTCTGCTCCAGAAGCAGTCCCGGATGTTTATATCCCAGGCGTATGGCTTCGCTGACAAGAAAGCCTCCCGCGTATTCGTCCCGAACCGACACACGGAACGCGTAATTCGGATCAAAACCGTTTTTAATAACAGGTGTGCCGGCGGCCCAGGGAGCAAGATAAATAACGCTGCGTTCATGGATTTTTTTAAGTTCCGCCAAAGCAACAGGGGTATGAAGTCCGCCGACAACCGCAAGGAGGTTTTTCATTTCCGAAAATACTTCAATATTATCAATACCCCTTGCAGGATTGCCCCGGTGATCCCGGATAATAAGCTGGAAAGGCCGTCCCAGCACTCCTCCTTTTTTGTTTATTTCATCAATTGCCAGTTCTGCCCCTCTCTTAATAGCCTCACCGGACTCTGCCGAACCTGAGGACATATCAGCATCCAGGCCAATAATGACAGGTTTCGGATCAGCAGCGTGAGCCTGCGACATCATCAGAACGAACACCAGAACCACTGCATTGAATAGATTGATTTTTTTCATAATATCTCCTTTACCATTTATAGGTTTGCCGGGTTTTAAGCATAATCTGACTGACAACCTGCCGCATCTCGGATTAATAACATATTCTAATGAAAAGTCAAAAATTTAACCATCTTTTTTCCCATTTGGCCTGATACATATAAGGATTTCCCAAAAAATAAAATACCCGAAAATGTAGGGTGGGTGGAGCGAAGCGTAACCCACCATCGTATCATTCGCCAACAAAGATGGTGGGTTACGCTTCGCTCCACCCACCCTACATTTTCCGGAAATCGGTATTTTATTTATTTGGAGTTCCCTTAGTAGATGAAAAATCCCGGCCCTTTTTTCAAAGGGAGGATTTCTTTCCGGGATTGATCAATACTGCCAGTCCACTCATGATCTCTTTGAACTCCTCTGCCTGAGCGTTCATCTCTTCAGCGACAGAAGACAATTCTTCGGCATTTGCTGTGTTGTGTTGGACAGATTTGTTTATCTCCTCAACAGCTTTGTTTATCTCCTCAATCTCAATCACCCGATCCCTGAAAGTATCGGAAATTTCATCGAACAGTTTCCCGGCTATCTTGGAACTGGAAGAAACTTCCATAAAAGTCTGGGTGGTATGATGCACCACTCCTTCCCCTTTCTGAATGCTCTCCACTGTATTTTCGATCAGTTGAGCAGTGTCCTTGGCTCCGAGCGCCGATTGTATTGCCAGATTTCTCACTTCATCCGAGACCACGGCAAATCCTGTTCCGGCTTCCCCGGCGCGAGCAGCCTCCACTGCGGCATTCAGTGCCAGAATGCCGGTTTTGAAGGCTATTTCGTCAATCGTCTTTACGATTTTGGAAACTTCCTTACCGGAATTTGCCGCCTCTTTCATAGAATCTGCCAATTTTTCCACAGCGTCATTGGCTTTGCCGACCACCTCATAAACCTGCGTCATAAAATTGTCAGCCTGGTTGGCATTGTCAGCATCTTTTCTTGCTCTGAAAACCATGTTTTCTAATGATGCGGATGACTGTTCCACAGATGCGGCCTGCTGTGAGGTGTTTTCAGCTAAAGACTGGCTGGCCGCGGAAATCTCTTCTGATGCGGAATATATTCCGTCGGCCCCTGTATTTAACATTTCCACTGCCCGAGTTATCGGTTTGGCAATTGAGCGGGAGAGCAGAAGGGCAACAAGAATGATGAGCGTAATCATAAATATTGCCACTATTACCATGAACCATCTGAGATTTGTCACAGGCGCAAACGCCTCATCCACATCAATTTCTGCCAACAGTGCCCAGGTGAAAAATTTCCCGATTCTTACAGGGGTGTATGCGGAGATCACATATTGGCCCCTGTAATCGAGGACCCTTTTTATCCCTGGCTTGCCTGCCAATGCTGCACGGCTCCCCTCTGTATCCACCATTCCCCTGGCCGGATCAGCAAAGGATGATCTGACTGAACGGCCGACCTGATCCAGATAGGAGTCGGAACGCATGAGCTTATCCGGGCCTACGAGATAGGTTTCACCTGTCTCACCCATACCGATACGCTCATTCATAATGGCGTTGCTTTCATCCAGTGAAATTTTGAATGCCGCCACTCCGATCAGCTTGTCTGAGTCATCATAAAGCGGGGTGGATAAGAATGATGACGGCTCATTGCTTGGCTCATACCATTCAAAATCTGTGAAGGTCGTCTTTTTTTTCCCTTCACGGAAAGCCTTGGCCAGACTGGTCTCCTTCAGCCTGTCGTTCTGTAGGTTCTCGCCAAAATCCGCTTCCTTTGCTACTGTGAAAAGCACATTTCCCTGGAGATCAATCAGGTAAATATCACGGAAGTTAAAAATTTTCATAAATGTTTTCAAACCGGGGAAACGATTTTGGTAAACTGTCTGATAGCTCTCGCTTTCCAGCCCTTGGGCAAAAGCAGCACTGAACGCCGAAATCCCTGATGTGAAGCGCATATTTTTTTTCACATCCTCCATCAGATTGATACGATTTTGGAAATATTTCTCAATTCTGGACCTTTTTATTTCTCGTACCGCCTGTAGTTTACTGAAGGTCTGGTCAGAGAGCGCGTCGCCTGATTTTTTCAAACTGACAATCCCATTAATACAAAACGGGATAAGGCCTACGGCCAACAAGACTGCCAAAAGTTTTGTTCCCAGTTTCATTTTTTATACCTCCGTCAATTTTTCACTTTTTATTTCCAGCTCTGACTTCGCATCATCAGATAAGCTCTTCAACAACTTTCAGCAGGGCTTTATATTTTACCGGTTTGGCAAGAGTGGCGTCTGCTCCGAATTTTTTGGCAATATCCAGATAAGTCTCCGATTTGATATGGCCCCCGCCGGAAATAACGATGGTCTTTACTTTCGGAAAATCCCGTTTAAATTCCGTAAGCACTGTTATCCCTTCTTTTTCAGGCATAACAATGTCCATAATAACAAGACTGATCATCGGATTCTCGCGATACGCTGACATGCCTTCCTCACCGTTACATGCTTCTGCCACATCGTACCCCGCATGCTCCAGAACTTTCCGAAGCATTTTGCGGATTCCCCCGTCATCATCAATAATTAAAATCTTCGCCATTATTCATCCTCCCTATTTCCTGTTTTTGTTCCGAAGTGCCAAAGTGCAACTCTGGCACTCCTTTTACCCGATGATCAAGTTTTCTGATAAAACCTGTCATTCCTGCGAAAGCAGAAAAAAACTTGATCATCAAGTTTCACAAAAAACCTGATGGGTGTAACCAAAATGAAGGGTGTGCCATCTTTTACACAGAGATCAGATTTTGCCGCTTCGGATCACGCTGTGATTCGGAAGTGGTAATCTGAAATATATTCAGATTATTATCTGATGCCCCGCCTTTTACACAGAGGCGGATGTCACATATCTGTCTGCCGGTGTCCGGATTTCAAAGGTATCGGACAGAAAGCATTTTTTATCAGCATTTTCAATATAATGTGATCTGATATCCCGCCTGCGGCATCCTCATTCTGACCGAAGGCAGAGACCCGTTTTGTGTAAAAGGTGGGACACACCCAAAATGAAACATGACTCTGCCGAACCTGAACTCTCAAACACAGGAAACAGAAATGGGCAGAATCTCTGTAAAACTCTGCGTCCTCCGCGGCCTTAGGTGATTTCCAATAAAAAACATACCGGATCAAAGTTTGCAGTTCCGCCTTCAGGCGGCATAACACCGCCTGAAGGCGGAACTACAAACCGCACTTGGTATATTCTTTTCCGGAAATCACCTTAGTGCTCTGGGGGCATAAATTCGGTGACGTATTTTATTATATAGAGAAATACGTCACCAAATTTATGCCCCAGAGCACTTAGCGTTCAGTTACCGGAAAAGCCGGACGGAATTGCAAACCCAGTCTGGCAGCAGAGAAACCTGGGTTTCCCGCACCGCGACTTTTTGTCCTGTACACAGATCGCAGAGACCGCTTAACATTCTTTTATCCAGAAAGGGGCTTTGGCTATGAGCTTCTTCATTTCATTCAGCCACTTTTGTTCCTGGTATCTGGGAAAAGCCGACGAAACTGCAATATTGATATATGCAAACTCCACAGGTTTGGGCAGGTATGTAATATTGTTTTTTGTACTCCACAGGGCGACTGCAGCTTTGGTGACAGATGAAACAATCACGATCTGGGTTTCGGGTTTCTTACTTATTACATTCCTGATCAGATCATTTCCGTCCATCACAGGCATATCAATGTCTGTGACAATAACAGAAAAAGGTGTTTTCTGAAAAATTTTCCACGCCTCTTCCCCGTTGGCGGCTGTTGTAACTTCATATTTTACTGACAGGATATTTTGGTGAAATTCCAGTATCCCGGGATCATCCTCAGCCACCAGAACCCTTTTCTTAACTTGTTTTTCCATGTTACGTTCCCTCCTTGCTTTTCTCAGCATCTTTCATTGGGTGTAATTAAAAGTGTCAGGCAGCCCTTGTTCCCAAACTCCGTTTGGGAACACACCTGCCCGGCAAACTCTGTTTGCCATGCAAAACGGAGTTTTGCCTGCAATTGCGTTCCCAAACGGAGTTTGGGAACGAGGACTGGCCGGCTCACCTGACACTTTTAATTGCACCCTCTTTCATTTGAATCCTGCTTCTGACGAATTTTGTGGTCAGCTTCGGCGTGAAGCTCAGTCCAACGCTCAGTCCAAAGCTCAGTCTAACGAATCTGTTTTGTTAACGCAGAGGACGCGGAAAACGCAGAGGTCGGATCAGACTCTGCGAATCTCCGCGTCCTCTGCGTTTTGTTAACAGCCTGAAATGATACGGAACCACAAATCCGTCAGAATCAGGAATGTTCCTGATTCTGACATCGTATTCCGGGTTAAAAGCTTGTCCGCATCGAAAATTGAAAAAGTTCGTAGTACACCACTTTTTAAGTTCCTCCCCCCTTTTTTAAAGGGGGGCCAGGGGGGATTTCTGGCATAACTCACTTTTCTGTCAATGAAAAATCCCCCCGGCCCCCTTTAGAAAAGGGGGATGAACTTAAAAAGTGCTGTAGTAGTACACCACTTTTTAAGTTCCTCCCCCCTTTTTTAAAGGGGGGCCGGGGGGGATTTCTGGCATAACTCACTTTTCTGTCAATGAAAAATCCCCCCGGCCCCCTTTAGAAAAGGGGGGATGAACTTAAAAAGTGCTGTAGTAGTACATCAACTTGTAAATTCCTCCCCCCTTTTTTAAAGGGGATTTCTGCCGCAACACCCTTTTTTAGTAACGTAAAATTCCCACGGCCCCTTTAAAAAAGGGGGGACGAACTTGTAATTGCCCTACTAGTACAACAACTTGGAAATTCGTCCCCCCTCTCTTATAATAGATAAAAGGGGGGACGAATTTCCAAGTTGTTGTACTAACTCGGATTGACAAATCCGAGCCATGTCGCCGGATTTGCCAATCCGTCGGGAGCAGAGCAGGGAAGTGGCTGAACATACTGAATATTACGATAGTAATTCCCTGATCGCCTCTATTAATTCCTTTTTTTTGACGGGTTTAGAAAAAACGTACTTTGCTCCGAGCTTTTTTGCCACGGTAAGGCACATATCAGAATCAACATATTTACCTCCGCCGGACATAGCTATAATCTTTATTTCCGGATTTTTTTTCTTTAAATCCCTGATTATCTCAATGCCTTCTTTTTCCGGCATGATTATATCTGTGATAATCAGGTCAGGAGATTTTTCATAGAATAGCTTCACCCCCTCTCCCCCATCCGCGGCTGCTACAACATCATAGCCGGAAGTCTCAAGCAATTTTTTCAGCACCTCCCTGATTTGAGGATCATCATCAATAACAAGTATAAGTGGCATAATTTATTTCTCCTTTCTCCTTTTGTTTTCAGCTGTTAACTGTTAGCTAAGGTGATTTCCAGAAATAAATACACCAATCCAAGTTTGTAGTTCCGCCTTCAGGCGACCTCATGCCGCCTGAAGGCGGAACTACTACAGCACTTTTTAAGTTCGTCCCCCCCTTTTCTAAAGGGGGCCGGGGGGATTTTACGTTGCTAAAAAAAGGTGTTACGACAGAAATCCCCCCCAGGCCCCCCTTTAAAAAAGGGGGGAGGAATTTACGAATCGGTGTACTACAAACTTCAACTCTGGTATGTTCTTTATTGGAAATCACCTTAACTAAAGGTTAACGTGCTAACAGCTATCTGCTTCATCCAATACTTTTCGGATAGTATTCAGCAGTTGCTTGTTGGGAACCGGTTTCATAAGAAAATTATCAATGCCCATTTTTTCAGCCTTTTCTTTGATATCCGAATCTCCGAACCCTGTGCATAGAATTATCGGAATTCCGCTTCGGATTTTCATAATTTCCTCCGACAGTCGTATGCCTGTCATATACGGCATTGAATGGTTTGTCACAACCAGATCAAAATTCTCAGGGCCGGAATCAAATACATGCAGTGCCTCCGGACTGCTTTTATGAGCTGTGACGTGATAGCCATAATTTTCCAGGGTTTTCTGCAACATTATATTGATCTGCTCATCATCATCCACGAGCAGTATCCGTTCACTGCCTCCTGACAGAATTTCTCCGGATATTGTTTCCGAGACAGCGGATTCTGAAGTGATCAGTGGCAGATAAACGCTAAATACAGTCCCTTTGCCCACTGTGCTGTCAACTGTAATTTTTCCGTTATGGCTTTCTATAATTCCATGCACGACGGATAATCCCATCCCGGTTCCGCCGCCGACTTTTTTCGTCGTGAAATAGGGGTCAAAAATTCTTTCCAGCGTTGCTTTGTCGATTCCTTCACCTGTATCGCTCACTGTCAGTTTCATATTCTCGTTTTCAGCAGTAAGCCCCACCTTCAGTTCCCCTCCTTTGTCACTCATGGCATGCCAGGCATTGGTACACAGGTTCATTACCACCTGGTGTATCTGGGTCGGATCAGCCAGGACTGTTCCGCAGTTTTTGTCTATAAACTCACTTACTGTAACGGATGGCGGAACGGAAGAGAGCATCAGTTTGACAGCCTCCTTTACGACAAAACGAATCTCCAAAGGAATTTTTTGAAGTTTGTCCTGCCTGCTGAATGTCAGGATCTGATCTACGAGCTTCTTTGCACGCTCTGTCGCTATAACCACTTCCTCCAAATTGCCGCGTATATCACTTTCCTCAGGCAAACTGTCTATGCTTATTTCCGTATAACATAAAATCGGAAACAGAATGTTGTTAAAATCATGGGCGATTCCCGCGGCAAGAGTGCCGATAGCCTCCATTTTCTGAGCCTGACTGAGCCGATTTTCCAGGTTTTCTTTTTCAATACGTTCTTCAAGCAGATTCCTGTAACGGTTCAGACGGGTGATTGTCCGTATCCGCAGACGCAGTTCATGCCGGTCAAAAGGTTTGGTGATAAAATCGTCGGCGCCTGCTTCGATGCCCTCCAGACGGGAATCACGGTCATCCAGTGCTGTTACTATGATAATCGGGACTTCCGCGAGGTGCTGGTTCGCGCGCAGGTGCCGGCAGACCTTAAAACCGTCCATATCAGGCATCATCACATCAAGCAGAATCAGATCTGGTGTGAGTTCTGCTGCTTTTTCCAGTGCTTCCTGTCCGTTTTCGGCAAAAACAAGGTCATAGCCTTCGGAAAACAGGAGTGCTTCCAGTGCCTCTCTTACGAAGGGTTCATCATCCGCAATCAGTATTTTATGCTTTTCGCTCATCTTTTCTTCCTTTTTCTAATCAGGATACCTTTGTTGAATTTCAATAAATCTGTCAATGTTCTCCAGAAAAACATCAACCAGATGCGGATCAAAATGTTCTCCCCTTTCTTCTTTTATCAGCTCAAGAATTCGGTCAATTTTCCAGGCTTTCTTATAACAGCGATCAGAACCCAGCGCGTCAAAAACGTCAGCAAGCCCGGTGATACGGCCGTATATGTGAATTTTATCCTCCTTCAGTCCCCGCGGATAGCCTTTGCCGTTCCACTTTTCATGATGCTGATGCGCCACTACGGATGCCGCCCTGAACATCTCGCGGTCTGAGTTCTTTAAAATTTTATGTCCGATTGAAGTGTGAGTCTTCATCTGCTCGAATTCCTCGTGCGTAAGCTTTCCCGGTTTCAGCAAAATTGAATCAGGTATCCCTATCTTGCCCACATCATGCATAGGTGATGCCATTCTGAGCATCTCCGCAGACTCCTGTGAAAGGCCGGCCTTTACCGCTATAAGATGCGAATAACCGGCCACACGCCGAACATGGTTGGCTGTTTCTTTGGAACGTGTTTCCACCACTTCGCCCAGGGTAAAGATTACTTCCTCCTGGGTATCGGCCATTTCCTTGTTCATTCTTTGTATTTCTTCCTGAGCCTGTTTTCTGATAGTAATATCCCTGATGATAACCTGAACACCTGGTTTATCATCAAATTCAAAAAAACCGACTTTCAATTCAATGGGAAAATATTCATCGCCTGTCCGATTGAACTGAGTTTCAATCTGCATTACCTGAGATGTTCCGTTTATAACTGATTCAAAAGCCTTGGAACACTCATCAATCTGGTCAGGTATAATCAGGGAAAAAATATTCTTTCCGATAAGCGATTTATCATCTTCAGCACCTGTCAATTGCATCATAGCCGGATTGGCCAGATTAATTTTTCCCTCATAATCAACTGCCATGATACCATCCGGCGACAGTTCGATAAGTCGTTTAAACTTGGCCCGTTCTGTAAGCAGATGGCGATAACGGTTCAGTTTGGTGATGTTCCGCACACGTAAACGCAGATCAGTCCGATCTGTGGGTTTATTTAAAAAATCATCGGCACCTGCTTCGATTCCCTCCAGTCGGGAATCACGATCATCAAGAGCTGTCAGTATGACAACAGGGACTTCTGCCAGGTGCTGGTCCGCACGCAGACGCCGGCAAACCTCAAAACCGTCCATGTCAGGCATCATCACATCAAGCAGGATCAGGTCAGGCATGAGTTCAGAGGCTTTTTCCAATGCTTCTGATCCGTTTTCTGCAAAAGCAAGGTCATAGCCTTCCTGAAACAGGAGTGCTTCCAGTGTGTCTCTTATGGCTGAATCATCATCAACAATCAGTATTTTGTGTTTTTCACTCACTTATTTCTCCTTCCCCAGCTTTTTTCTTGTTGTATCAGCAGATCGAAAATTCCTCAGCCGTCCGAGAAAGTTTGAAGTTGCGCTTTCAGGTGGTTTCTGTGTGTTGGAAATTATAAAACTGATCCGGACCTCCGAGGTTTGCAAAACCTATGAGGTCTTCCTGAGTAAGGCTTTGTTCTTTCCAAGTCCCGGCTTCCGTTCGGAGTTTGAGAACAAGATGCCTTATTCAACTGTCAGGGGCCGTCTCTGAGGGCGACCAGGGATTGTCAGCAAGGATACTCCGGATTCTCTTTTCATCACGAGATTCTTTTTTAAGCTCATCTTTAAGCGTGTTCAGCCACCGGGTCTGAGGATAAAGATCATAAGCCCGGAAAACCGCCAATGCCAGGAACATTTTGCCAACCGGCTTTGGCAGATAGGCAACAGTTTCCTTTGCTGAATGTATGGAAACGGAGGTCAGGGAACTGACAATGACGATGGAAGTTGCCGGGTTGACTTTTTCGACCTGCTTCATCAGCCATATCCCGTCCTTTCTGGGCATGTCTATGTCAGTCACAAGCACCGGTATATCCTTGACGGATCTGAATATTTCCCAGGCCTGCTCACCATCCTCTGCCAGGATAATATTGGAAAAATATTCTTTTAATACTGTTTCATACTGCATGCGGATCATAGGCTCATCCTCAGCTATCATTACAGGCAGTTCTTTTTTAGTAGCCATTTTTCCTCCTTAATTCAACTGGGTTTAAATCTTCAACTTTTTTCCGACAATTGTGACCGATTCTTGCTCTTAATCTTAAACCTTAAATTTTGCTCGGAACTGATAAGAGCAATATCCCTGGTCGGACAGGGGTTATAAATTCCATCCGGCAGAGATTAAGATTAAGAAGCAGGATTGAGATCAGGTTACAGGGAATGTCAGCACAAAACAGGTGCCTCTGCCTACCTCACTGTCCACGGCAATTTTCCCGCCGTGACTGTCCATGATCTTTTTCACTGTCGCAAGTCCGATGCCTGTGCCTTTCCCTTTTTCTTTTGTTGTGAAAAGATTATCAAAAATCCTGGTCTGCACATCTTCCGGCATACCGGTGCCGTTGTCTTCGATTGACAGTTTTACTGCCTCACCGTCTTTCCGGAGCCGGACATTCAAGCGGCGATGAACATTGTGAACTTCTTCCATCGCGTAAACAGCATTGGTGACCAGATTGAGCACAGCGCGTTGAATTTCCCCGCCATTGCACCTGACAGGCGGCAGGTCCTGTTCAATGTCCAGGTTGAGAACGATCTCCCATCTTTTGAATTTTCTCTTAAAAATATCAAATGGTTTTATGACAAGCGGCCCGAGATGCTGTGTCAGTGTGCCGTCCGTGGCTCCCCTGGCAAATTCGGTAATCCCTCCGGTCAATGCCATGCCCAGTTCCCGTGCTTCCGTCAGATTCTTACAGTAACGCTTTGAGCGATCAAATCGCGCTTTTAAAGCTTTCCGGAATTCCGGGGGAATCTCTTTTTCAATTTCACCCAGGTCTTCCTCAATGAATTCCACACCCATCATCACAGCCAGGATATTGTTAAAATCATGGGCAACTCCGGCAGAAAGGTTGCCTATGGCGGCTTCGTGTTCCAGAATTGAGACGCTTTCTCTCAGTCTGTCTTTTTCAACACGTTCTTTAAGCAGACTCCTGTAGCGGTTCAGGCGGGTGATCGTCCGCACCCGCAGACGCAGTTCATGCCGGTCAAAAGGTTTGGTGATAAAATCGTCCGCGCCTGCTTCGATGCCCTCCAGGCGGGAATCACGGTCATCCAGTGCTGTTACTATGATAATCGGGACTTCCGCGAGGTGCTGGTTAGCGCGCAGATGCTGGCAGACCTCAAAACCGTCCATGTCAGGCATCATCACATCAAGCAGAATCAGATCAGGTATGAATTCTGCTGCCTTTTCCAGTGCTTCATGTCCGTTTTCGGCAAAAGCAAGGTCATAGCCTTCCGGAAACAGGAGTGCCTCCAATGTCTCTCTTATGGCTGGCTCATCGTCTGCAATCAGTATTTTGTGTCTTTCGCTCATTCCTTCTTCCCTTTCCTAATTAATTAGGATAGTTTTGTTGAACTTTAGCCTTATCTGCCGAATTTGTCAACTGACAGGAGCATGGTGCGGCGGGTAAGTTATTTAATTATAGTTATATTGATCAGGTTTGGTATAAAAACTGAGTACATGGCAAATCAGCAGTTTCAAATCCGTCCGAAGGGATTTTCAGGATATGAAACGGCTTTTTCCGCAAAAAATATATCGGGACAAATCTGATTCTGGAATTTTCTGTACGACCCTGACGTTATTTCTGAAACAGAGCACTAAGCACTCCGTTTCAAAATTAATGTCACAGTTATAAATTCAGCGGAGTGCAAAGCTTGCTTTGCGCCTGCCGGGGATTCCCGCAAAGCAAGCTTTGCACTCCGCATTCTGGAATTTTCTGTACGACCCTGACGTTAGGTGATTTCCAGAAAAGAATATACCAAGTGCGGTTTGTAGTTCCGCCTTCAGGCGGTGTTAAGCCGCCTGAAGGCGGAACTGCAAACTTCGATCTGGTATGTTTTTTATTGGAAATCACCTTATTTCTGAAACAGAGCACTAAGCACCCGAAGACCTAGTACATCAAGGCGTAAATCCGTACACAGTTATAAATACCGAATCCCCTGATTCAAAGAGGTTTTCCGAACTGAAAAAGTGTGTACGAACTTCTGCCTTGCTGTACTAGACCCAGAGATATCCGAGGTTTTGAAAACCTCGGAGGTCTGCACGATGACATCACATCCCGATCTCAAATGCCACCGACACGGTGGCCCCTTTTCCCCTGCCAGGACTGCTGATATCCAAAGTTCCCCTGTTTGCCTCCGCAAACATTCTGCAATAGTGTAACCCCACGCCCGATGATCCCTTATGAGATCTTCCGAACTCAAAAATTTTATGAATCTGGTCAGGGCCGATGCCGATACCGGTGTCAGTGATTTCAAAACCGACCTGTTCGTTATTTGCAAAGGTTCTGACGGAGATAATCTTTTCATTTTCAAACTCGTCAATGGCCTCGTAACTGTTCTTTATAAAATTGACAATGACCTGCATCAGCCTGTTTTTGTCAATCAGCAGTTTCGGAATATCCGGGAGCAGATATTTTTTCACAACAATTCTGCTTTTTTCCAGCGTACCCGCCTGCATGTGTATGGCGTCTTCAATTAAACGGTTCAGGTCTGTCTGCTCCCTGAGTTCCTGTCTGCTGACCATGTGTGTCTGCTGGATATTCAGAATTTCGGAAATATAGGAAATCGCTTTGTCAATTTTATAAACAATATCGGATTGTGTCTGCCCCTGTTCCGTGAGTGAGTCAATAACATCTCCCATATAAGAAAAAATCTGTTTTCCCCTCGGATCCTCACTGACATAATACTGCAAATCATCGCTGTGATTCTTTAAATCATCATAACATTTTCTCATATATCCGATGATTTCTGCTGATTTATCTGTCTTGAGCGTCTCTGTCTGGGTGATGACGGGGGTAATCGCGTTGCCGATATTGTGCAGAATGACGGCCGACATCTCGGCTCTTCCGGCTTCCAAAGCTTTACTAAGCAGTTCTTTCTGAGCATTTTCAAGCTCGCGGGTCCGCTCCGTTATCGTAATCTCAAGATTCTTCTGATAGTTCTGCAACTCCTCCTGGACCCGTTTGCGTTCTTCAATTTCCCTGCAAAGTTCCTTATTGATCTTATCCAGTTCAAGTGTACGCTCAAGCAGGCCGCGATATCTGTTGAGGCGGACAATGGTTCGAACCCGGGCCCGCAACTCGTCCTTATCATACGGTTTTGTTAAGAAGTCATCCGCGCCGGCCTCGATTCCGGTCAGTCGCGACTCTTTGTCATCCAAGGTTGTGACCATGACAATCGGCACTTCGGCCAAAAGATCATCAGCCCGTAATCGGCGGCAGGCCTCAAATCCGTCCATCTCCGGCATCATTACGTCAAGCAGGATGACATCCGGCATATATTCCCTCGCCTTTTCAATCGCCTCCAGGCCATTGGCGGCAGAAATCAGGTCATAGCCCTCTTTGTACATAAGTGCTTTGAATATATCATGGTTCATTGGTTCGTCATCAACTATCAGGATAGTGCTTTTATATTCCATGAAATTGAGTCCTTACGCTTTTTAAATTGTAAAGCAATTTTGTAAATTGCTTATAAATCACCATGACCTTCCGGTCACAACGAAATATGAAAGCCGGAACACCGAATAGTTCGTTCCCGTTCCGTTCCCTGAGCCTGTCGAAGGGTCACAACGAAATATGAAAGCCGGAACACCGAATAGTTCGTTTCGTTCCCGTTTCGTTCCCGTTCCGTTCCCTGAGCCTGTCGAAGGGATAAAATCCAATTTTCCGTTATTATGTCACGATTTTGTTTTTGGCACAAGAAAAACCTGATTATAACAAATCTTATAATTATTTGTTTTATCAGTATTTTTGATTTTCAAGCATCTTTATCGCTATCAATAAATTCAAATAGCTAATTAAATCATTATAAAATCTGATGGATTCAGGGCGGCAGATATGACAGCGGATTTCAGGATTGAAGAGGGCGTTTCCGGGCAAGACAAAGATCAAAATCCCCCTTGATGGCGCAGGGGAGTGTTTCCAGGGAGCAGGAAATTTGATTTTATACTGACTCACCAATAATTTTTAATGCATACAATACTTCTTCAAAGCCGATTCTTCCGTCACCATTAACATCGGCTGACAGATTTATGGCAATGTCGGACGCTTTACCGGTAAGAATCATGAGACAGATGAGAGCATCTTTCAAATCCACATAGCTGTCATTGTTTATATCTCCCTTGACATTCATATCTTCTTCGACATTCATATCTTCTTCGACATAATCAGCATCATCGACTTTGTAATCCAGCAGAGAACTTTCGTTGTTCACAGTCACAACCATTGACAGGCTCGGAACCGTGTCCCCTGAGAAACTGACCCGGTAATCTCCTGATGAATTTACCGGAATGGCATAACCTCCGCTGTCCGATGTTATCGCATAATAATCTCCGCTGTCCGGCATGACTGTGACACCGGCCTTCCCTTCACCAGGGTCATACATATCGTTGTCATTCATATCTTCCCACACAGTTCCCACAACAAACTGATTATAATGATCCTGGGCGTAAGGGTCGGCCTTGCAGAAATTTTCGCTTACCACCATTGGGCCGGTGTCTGTCCTGGTATTTGAGTCGGAAAGAGCGGCAAATCCGACATTTGTGTAATCCCCGTCAGTTGACATGATCGCCTTTCTGTGTCCGCGTTCGGTCTGCATTCCGTCCGATGTTCCGTTTCCCCAGTCAATGTTGAAACCGCCGTGGGCGTTCACGCCGTTCTCAGCATAGGAAAAGACATTGCCTCTTGCGGCAAAAAAGGAGAAACCCGACTCTTCTATTTTGTCAAACTGGCCTTCGTGATCCTGGGCATTACGGGAAATCAGATCCTCGGAATGGGTCTTTGCCGCATTATAAAGACGAACGTCAAAAGCTGCCGGAGCTTTGGGGGAGTAACCAGCAAACTCGCTCTGAAGCACCTGTACATCAACATTGAAATAATCGCGGGCAAAGGCTATATTGGAATCCTCTGTTGTTGCAAGCCATACGCCTTCCTGGGAAGGATTGGTTCTTGCTCTGTTCATAAGCCAGATCATCTGCTGCTCTGTGCCGCTGGGGTGAGAGCTGTCAGAAGTTTTGTGGAATGTCCATTCCTTTTTTCCAGAGGAGCTTCGTCCGCTTCTGCGGGAAACCTGGAGTTCTTCGTCTTCATACGTTTCGTATGCTTCCGTCTTCGGAGGATCAGGCTCAGGAGACATCTGAGCGTGCAGATCATGAAAAGATGCTGTTACAGAACAGCAGGCTATTATCATGGAAAATAATACTATTTTAGTCAGTGATCTGTTTATGGCGTTGGCTTTGCAGGACATGTTGTTTCTCCTTGTCTGTTAAGATTGAAATTAAGATCGTCAGCAGATGCAGTATCCGGTTATTATACATGCAATGGCTGTGCCAGAAAAG
>JAUCGG010000082.1 GCA_030378015.1 Desulfococcaceae bacterium HSG8 | reverse complement strand
TAGTACATCAACTTGTAAATTCCTCCCCCCTTTTTTAAAGGGGGGCCGGGGGGGATTTCTGCCGCAACACCCTTTTTTGTAATATAAAATCCCCCCGGCCCCCTTTAAAAAAGGGGGGGGACGAACTTAAAAAGTGGTGTAGTAGATTATTTATTGGGAAATCCCTTATTTAATTTAGCGTGATGTGTAACTTCTGTCCCTGTTACCGTTCAGAAAGTTGCACATGACGTTTATTAATATAACATATAACACTTCGTAATTCACGAGTGTCGGCCCTGTTTGCGACCGACAAGTTTGAATTACACATTGCCAGTAGATCGAAAACTTTCGCAAACAGCGGATTCCGGGGAAAATTAAAAAATATCCGTTTTTTAATTTTTACCCGGAATCACTGCTTGCGGGTGCAATTAAAAGTGTTAGTGAGCCAGGTGAGCCATCCTCGTTCCCGAACTCCGTTTGGGAACGCAATTGCAGGCAAAACTCCGTTTTGCATGGCAGACAGAGTTTGCCGGAGTTTGGGAACAAGGACACATACTGAACCTGACACTTTTAATTACACCCACTGCTTGCAGGCTTAAACGAAAAGTTTCCGATCTGCTGATTACATCTGAAAGGAGGATTCTATGATCAGATTTATTAAAATAACAGCAGTCTTAATCGCATCAGGGGTCTTCGGCGTGACTGTGATGGCGTGGTCAAACGAACCGACAGCTTTGCTGTTGCAGGTAAAAGGAACTGTTGAATTCCGTAACGGTGCGAAAGAATGGAAGCAGGTAAACCGCAATAAATTTCTTTTTAACGGATACCAGGTGAGAACCGGAGGCGGTGGAAGCTGCAAACTGCTTAACCAGCAGACAAACACCATCAGGGTAATGCAGGAAGATTCGGAAGTGGAAATCGGTGAGGCTGCTGTAAAACTCATCAAAGGAAAACTTTCCGAAGGTCAGCCATCAGTTGATTTCATAGGTAATTTAAAAAGAAAGTTTGCCAAGGTTCAGAAATATACCGTAGTACTCCGGTCTGTCAGGAAAGGAATATCGGCAGACAATAGTTCAGCGAATCCTATCAAGCTTTCAGAAGATTATCCGGACCTGGTATGGGAAAATGCGGGCCCCGGATGTTCTTACCGGCTGGTGGTCGGTGAAAAAGTTTTTGATATCCCGCCTGCTGACGGCGACATGGTTCGTTTCAGGCTGAAGCAGTTGAATCCCGGTCAGTCTGATTACAGGGTACAGGTAATCCGTAACGGCATCCCTGAGCCTGGGAACAGGGGAACCCTGCGCTGGATGACCGGTGATGAAAGTGAGGCATTCCGGAAAGGTCTTAAATCTATCCAGGAAATTGATCCGGATAACGGATTCCTGATGGGTAATTATATGGATGAACAGGGCCTCAGAATTGCTGCAATGGATCAGTATCTTACATTCTTTAACAAAAATCCGAATGCAAATGAAATGCGGCCTTTTCTGATCAAGATATATAACGATCTTAAACTGAAAAAGCTTGAAAGGAAAGAAATCAATTTTTATAATAGTCGGATTGAATAGAAATCCATGTCTGGCGTGATTCTTGTTCCCGCCGGATTTGGTAAGGGATTTCCCAATAAATAATCTGCCCGTCTGACCGGGCGTATTTATATTTACAAGTTAGGGGAGTGATTTTCAGTCCCGGAGGGACTTCTGAAAACAGCCCGGCAATTCATTGCCGGGTGAGTATTCCGGATCATTCAGTCCCTCCGGGACTGAAAAAAACGGGGATATTCGCCCCGGCAATAAATTGCCGGGCTATTTTCAGTCGTCCCTCCGGGACTCCCCAAGTTGTAAATGCGCCCCGTCTGACCTTAATTTTAATCTTGCTCTTTATCAGGCAGGAGCAAGAGTGAGAGTACAAGAGTAAGAGCAGGAGCAAGAGCACACGAGCAAGAGCAGATAAAATCTGACCACGAAAAAACAAGAACCGACCGTTGCAAAGGAGTGCTGAACATACAGTTTAGCGAATGCCAAAACTGTAAGTTTGGCACTCCGAATGTCCGGCCTGATTCCTATACATTGAAAAAATGAAAAAAAATTTTCTGAAACGCCACGACATTCATTTTATTATCCTGCTGTTCATTTTATCTGTCCCTGCTGAATATTATGAAGTATTCTCCCGAGCTGAGGATTATACTATCTCCTTTCGCCATCTGATGCGCAACTCTTTCGGGGATCAGAAGATTATGACGTTTCCCTATGATAAAATTGCGATTGTCACGGTTGACGAAACTTTTTTTGAAAAATACAGGGGGTTTCCCCTGAGACGAACAGACATTGCCAGAATTATTTATAATTTAAAAAAACTGGGGGCAAAGGTTATCTGCGTTGATATGCTGATGAGGTTTCCCAGTTCCTACGGAGAAGACCCCGTACTGGCAAAAACCCTCCGGGAAACGGAGGACACAGTAATGGCTTCCCAGGCATTGTTTAATAATGATGATAAGTTTATCGGACTCCGTTATCCCATTTCTCCGCTGAAAGAAGCGAGTTCCAGCGGATACATTAATCTGAGCTTCTCCGGTTTTCTCACCAGCCATCTGAGCAACCGTCTTCGGATTCATCCGGAGATCACAAAATATCACGATGGCTGGCCCATTGCCATCCAGGTTTTATCCCGCTATCTGAAAGTGACTCCTCATTTGGAGTACGGAATGCTGAAAGTAGGAGATATCAGTGTATCATTGGATCAGTTCAATGATATCTATATTGACTTTTCTTTAATACCTGAAGGCTGTAAGTTTATCCACGAATTTGCAGGGATCACCGGGCTGGAATTCTTAGATATCTCAAGACTTGACCCGGATGAACTTGATGAATTAAGAGCGTGGGTAAAGGACAAAATCGTTATCCTGGGAGAGACTTCCGATGTATCTCATGACTGGCTTATGAGCCCTGTAGGAATAATTTACGGCGTCGAAGTCATAGCAGACACAATCGCAACTCTTTTAAAAGGTGTTCCTCTCCGACCTGCCTCACTGCCCGTTGAAATCCTGGTAAATTTTTTATTTTTATCTGTAATTTTTTTATGTTTCTCCATGATTGATGATCCCAAACTCCGTACACTTATTGTCGTCTTGCTGTTCGGAGCTTTTATCCTGATCTGCACAGTGCTCTATGTCTGGCAGGGGTTGGTTGTTTCTATGAGCTATGCTATGATGGGCGGGATAGTGGGATATTTCGGGATCAGTTTGTACGCGTATGTACAGGAAAGAAAGCTTACAATTGAGATCGCGGCTGAACTGGAGGAAAAGCAGAGATTAAAAGAAAAGGCTGAAAGAGAACGGGAAGCAGCCAGGGCAGCAGACAAAGCAAAAAGTGAATTCCTGGCAAATATGAGCCATGAAATTCGCACCCCCATGAATGCTGTCATCGGGCTGACCAACCTCGTGCTCCGAACCGAACTGACCTCTAAACAACGGAATTATCTGAAAACAATAAATTCTTCGGCTCATGCGCTGCTTACACTTATCAATGATGTCCTTGATTTCTCCAAGATCGAAGCCGAGAAACTGGATATCGAGCAAACAGATTTCCAGTTACATGGAATTTTAAATGATCTGCTGGACATGTTTACCGAAAAAGCCTCCCAAAAAGCCATCGGGATCATCATTGAAAAAGATCAGAATCTGCCTGAAACCCTGGTCGGAGATCCCTTACGCCTGCGGCAGATACTTATCAATCTGATTGATAATGCAATCAAGTTTACTGAAAAAGGGGAAGTCTCTGTCAGAGTTCGCTGTCAGGCTCATGAATCCGACACAGTCCTTTCGGAGTTTTCCGTAAGGGATACCGGCATCGGAATCTCTGCGGAACACATTGACAAGCTGTTTTCAGCTTTTACCCAGGCAGACGGATCTACCACCCGGAAATACGGCGGAACAGGGCTGGGGCTTGCCATATCCGGAAAGCTGACAAAACTGATGGGCGGCGAAATAAAGGTGGAAAGCGAACCAGGCAGGGGAAGCACTTTTGCTTTCACGCTTCCCTTCAGAATCGCCTCAGGGCAGAAAGCTTCGGACTCCGAACCCCGCATGGAAATATGCGACGCTAAACTTTCAAATATCAGGGTACTGTTGGTGGAAGATAATGTGATCAATCAGGAAGTGACAACGGAAATACTCCGGGATTTCGGTGTGGAAGTGGAAACAGCATCTGACGGGAAAAAGGCAATTGAATTGCTATGCAGGGAAATGACTCCGCATCCTTATGACATCGTACTCATGGATATCCAAATGCCGGAAATGGACGGATTCGAAGCAACAAGAGTCCTTCGGAAATGGGAGAATGAGGTCAGGAATTACGAACCCGGATCTCGAAATCAGGAATTACGGATTCCGATTATTGCCATGACAGCTTATGCTATGAAAGGGGATCGGGAGAACTGTCTGGAATCAGGAATGGATGACTATGTCACAAAACCTGTTAATGCGGAACAACTGATTACGACGCTGGGGAGATGGATAAAAAAAGCTGTTGTCCGACCGTTACCCGTGGTTTTCAGAACCGAGGAAACAACCGGCAGTGCCATGAAACCCCTCTCTATGGAAAACAGGGAACCTTATGAGGCGATTGATTTCAAGGCTGGAGTAAAGCGATTACGCGGTAATGAGAAGCTTTTTCTGAAGCTCTTGAAAACTTTTATGAGGGACTACGCGGATATCGCTGATGAAATAAAAAATGCAATTAACAGGAATGAGAAAGATCATGCCTGCCATCTGACCCATAAAATCAAAGGGGTTGCAGGCAATCTCTCGGCAAACGAACTGCACTTGGCCGCACAGACCCTGGAAGCTGCTGTCGGGGAGGAAAACCAGGGTACTGTCATGACTGCTTTTCGGGATATGGAAGCAGCCCTGATGCGTGTGCTGGAGCGAATTCGCGAGTTGGAAGATATACCCGAATTCGAAGACCCTGAGCCGCCACACCTCCCTGGTTCCCCTGATCGTGCTGAACTATCTGAAATTATGCCGATGCTGACTGAGCTTGCCGAACTTATTGCTGATCATAATATACGGGCTGAATCTCACCTGGAATGCGTTAAAAAATTTACAAATCATTACGGTGTCGAGGCAGAGATTCAGCAGCTTGAAACCCAGATAAGTACCTTTGAATTCAAAGAAGCTCGAATAACATTGAATAAACTTTCCGATACCCTTGGTATTTCGCCCGGGGAATCGCCGGATGTCAATTGTCCGTCGTCAGTGCCCCCGTTGCCTGTTGCAACGGACAACGGACCACTGACCGCGGACAACACAGAAAGGAGTCAGGTTTGAAACGTATTCTCGTAATTGACGATGAGGATCAGGTTCGTTCCATGTTACGGATGATGTTGGAACGTGAAGGGTATGAAGTTGAAGATGCGGAGAACGGGGAAGTCGGTATCAGGCTCTTTCGTAAGAAACCTGCCGATGTTGTCATTACCGATATCCTGATGCCGGAAAAGGAGGGTATTGAAACAATAATAGAATTGCGGCGGGATTTCCCAGGGGCGAAAATCATCGCTATTTCCGGCGGGGGCCGCCTGAGATCCCCTGAAATTTTCCTTAAAATGGCAAAAAAGTTCGGTGCGGACCGGATTTTTCCCAAGCCAGTCGAACGGGATGAACTTCTGGATGCAGTGAAAGAACTTGCCAATGTCTGACCGTTCCCTGAGCCTGTCGAAGGGGGGAACGGGAACCCTTTCATATAAACCGCCATGACCTGACGTCACAACGAAACATGAAAGCCGGAACACGAACGCCCAGCAGTTCGTTCCAATTCCCGTTCCCTGAGCCTGTCGAAGGGGCGGGAGATTTGTCAATCCTTACGATTTACGATTTCTGTCAGTCGTAAATCGTAAATCGTAAATCGTAAATCATAATGGCCATTGACCAATCCATCATTCAAAGTGCGGAAGCATGTAATCAGCAGGCTGCGGAATATACTTCTCGGTTCAGCTATGACGAAGCGATCCGGGCAGGGGAAAAAGGGCTTAATCTCTTAGAAATTGATCTGCCTTCTGATTCGGACTTGCAGGAGGCAATTGATCTTGAAATTGACCGGGCAGGAAAAAACCTGGGAGAGAGAGAGATCGCGGATCTGATCAGCACACCGGAAATGAAGATACCGGAAATGAAAACCGCGATGCGCCTTCTGATGAACCTGACTGTGCCCGCCTGCTTTTACAAACCAAAGCTCTGTTCCTGGATCTTCGCAAAAATGGCGAACCTTTCTCTTCGGTACGGACATGCCCCGGAATCCTCAGGCTACGCTGGCTACGGATGGGTACTGGTCTGCGAAAAAAAGGATTACCGGGCAGGTGCCGCATTCGGATTACTGGGGACAGAGGTGAGTGAAAAGTTCTCCGAACCCGCTTATCTGTGCAGAGCCTGTTTTTCAGTCAGCGCGTTTTTAAATCACTGGCTCAGACATATCCGATGGGGAGAATCTTTTAACAACCGGGGATATCAGGCAGGTATGGAATCCGGTGATACACGGTATGCAGGATATATCCTGGGATTTAACCGGTCAGTCAACGGATTTTACCAGGGAAAAAACCTGGGGCGTCTGCTTGCGGATATCAAAGATTTTTCACAGTTATGCCGGGAAACAGAGAGCCGGCTTGCAAACGACATGATTTCAGGATGCCAGCTTGCAGTGTCAAACCTTGGCGGTCTGAGTGCTGAAAAATTTTCTTTTACAACCGGGAAAACCACAGAACGCAAATATCTGTCCGGGTGCCGCTCACGGAAAAATTTTCCGGCCATGGCCAATTATCATCTGTTGAAATCCGTGGTGCTTTACCTGTACCGAAAGCCGGCAGATGCTTATGAAAGTATTCTCAGGGCGGAAAAGTTTCTCAATGTTATCCAAGGCACAATTTCAATTGCCGAACATAATTTTTATACCTCACTGATCCTGGCCGGGCTTCATTCTGAATCCTCTGAAATTGATCAGAAAGAATACAGGAAAGAAATCATTGCCAATCAGGAACAGATGAAAACCTGGTCAGAAAACTGCCCGGAGAACTTCCTGCACAAATACCTCCTGGTTCAGGCAGAACTTAACCGTATCTCAGGCAAATGGGAAGAAGCTGTGCTTCTGTATGACAGGGCCATTGAATCTGCCGGAGAAAACGAATTTATCCAGAATGAAGCCCTTGCAAATGAACTCGCGTCGAAATTCTGGATGATGAGAGGAAACGAGGAGATTGCGCGGCTTTATATGAAGATGGCCCATTACGGGTACCGCCTATGGGGAGCAAAACGCAAAGCAAAAGACCTGGAAACCGAGCATCCTTATCTTCTTGCCGATCCCCGATCCCAGCACCTTTCCGAGTCCGAAGGAACCGCAATCGTATCCAGGTACGCAGTCAGCCATAAGTCGGTTTTCCTGGACATGGCCACGGTCATGAAGGCTTCCCAGGCCATTTCCGGCGAAATCGTTCTTGAGAATCTGCTGAAAAAGCTGATGGACATTGTTATGGAAAATGCCGGAGCGGAACAGGGATTCCTGATACTGAAGTCAGATGTGCCGGTGGGTTTATGGGACGGGGCTGCATCAATGAAAAAACCCGGCCAGCTCATAGCAGAATCTTATGTTTCAACAGATAAATATAAAGAAGCCCTGTTTGAGCCGACCCCGGTTGATGCATGCCGGGATCTCTCTTCGGAGATAGTCCGCTATGTGGTGAAAACAGGCATAAACATTGTCCTGGGCGATGCGGCAAACCAGGGAGATTTTACCCGCGATTCATACGTGATGCGGAAAAAGCCCCGATCTGTTCTGTGCATCCCCATCATTCACCCCCCGTCAAACCCTGCCGAAAGAGGCGTAACCGGGGTTCTGTACCTGGAGAACAGCAGCGCGGCCGGGGTATTTACGCCCGACCGGGTGGAAGTACTTCGGCTTCTCGCGTCCCAGGCCGCGATATCCATTGACAATGCGAAACTCTACGCGACATACCGCTCCCTTTATGAAAATGCTGTTGAGGGAATATATCAGAGTACCCGGAATGGCCGTTTTCTCAGCGTGAATCCGTCCATGTCCGGAATCCTGGGCTATGATTCCCCGGAGGACCTGCTGGTATCTGTCACAGATATTACTAAGCAATTGTACGTATGTCCGGAGGATCGGAAAACTTTCGAGCAGCTTCTCCGCCAGGAGGGCAGGGTGATGGGTTTTGAAACCAGGGTTTACCGAAAGGATCGCAGTGAAATATGGATTTCTTTATCTGCCCGGGCCGCGCTGGATGTCCGGGGCAATATCCTGTACTATGAAGGCTCACTGCTGGACATCACAGCAAGCAAGGAAAAAGCCGAAGCGGAAAAAGCAAGGGAAGCTGCCGAAGCTGCCAGCATGGCCAAGGATAATTTCCTGGCCAGCATGAGCCATGAAATCCGCACTCCCATGAATGCCATCATAGGGCTGACCGAACTGGTTCTCAAAACCGACCTGGCCCTCAGGCAGCGGAATTATCTTACAAAAGTCAGGTCATCAGCGCACGCGCTTCTCGGTCTTTTAGATGATATCCTTGACTTTTCCAAGATCGAAGCCGGAAAGCTGGATATCAGGGAAAAGGATTTCCAGTTACAGACTATCCTGGATGACCTGGGAGATATGTTTGCGGATCAGGCAGCGGAAAAGGGTATTGATATGATCATCGGCAGTAACCGGGATGTACCGAGCGCGCTGACCGGAGACCCCCTGCGTCTGAAGCAGATCCTGATAAACCTGGTCAGCAATGCGGTCAAGTTCACCAAAGAAGGGAAGATCATTGTCCGGGTGGCCTGCGTGAAAAAGAGCCAGAAGAAGATTGTGCTTTCATTTTCCGTATCAGACACCGGCATCGGGATCGCGGCGGAAAACATCGGGGACCTGTTTTCAGCCTTTACCCGCGGGGATGCAAACGACTGCGATGGAACGGGCCTGGGCCTTGCCATAACCAAAAAACTGCTGGATCTGATGGGAGGAGATATCCGGGTAGAAAGCGAGACTGGCAGGGGAAGCGAATTTTCTTTTACCCTGTCTCTCATAAGGCAGCCTGAAGAAAAGGAACCTGCCTATCATCTTGTAAGCGAACTCTGCGGCCTGAGGATACTGATAGCGGATGATGATGAGATCAGCAGGGAAGTACTCAGAGATATGGTTCCCTTCGGCCTTGAGGTAGAAATGGCTGCTTCGGGAAAAGAGGCTCTGACAAAGCTGAAACAGGATATTGCCGACGAACGGCCATATCACCTCATACTGATGGATCTGAAAATGCCCGATGGCCTTGCTGTATCCCGGAAAATCAGGCTGGAACCCCGGTTAGTCCACATCCCCATTATTATGATAACCGCGTTTGGCAGTGAAGATGATATGAAAATGGGGGAAATGATCGGGGTGGATGCATTTCTGATCAAACCTTTAAAACCTTCTGTGCTGCTGGATATCCTGATTGAAATCTTCGGTATCCAGCGGGAAACACCCGGGGCTTCGCGACTCCCGGGGGCTTCGTGCCGAATGCCTGGGGCTTTCAAGGTCCTGGTGGTGGAAGACAATGACATCAACCGGGAAGTAGCGTCGGAAATGCTCCGGGATGTCGGAATTGCTGTTGATACCGCAAATAACGGCAGAGAAGCAGTGGAGGTGATATGCGGGCATTCTCCTGAATCGTGTCCTTATAGCGCGGTGCTTATGGATATTCGAATGCCGGAGATGGACGGAATCCGGGCCACAAAAAAAATCCGGGATTCAGGGTTCGGGATCAGGGAACTGCCGATTATCGCCATGACCGCTTATGCCATGAAGGGGGACCGTGAGAAATGCCTGCGCTCGGGAATGAATGACTATGTTACCAAACCTGTGGATACAGACCAGCTTTTTGCTGCGCTGGAAAGATGGACAGAACTGGCGATTGAAATTCCTGAGTCAGAAAGCGAACCCGAAGCCTACCAGTGTTCGATCTTCAATAATCTCCGATCTCCAATCGACGGAATTGATCTCTCGGACGGATTGCGTCGCTTCCGATGGAACGAGACGCTTTTCATCCGGCTGCTGAAAAATTTTGCTGTAAATTATGCTGACATTACATACAGAATACGAGAAGCCCTGGCCAGTTCGGATACCGAACTTGCCCATCGTCTGATTCACACCTTCCGGGGGCTGGCAGGCAATCTTTCGGCAACAGAACTGGCAGAAACATCGGAAATGCTGGAAACAACAATACGTCAGTTGTCAGTTGTCAGTGGTCCGTTGCCTGTTGCAAAAGCTAACGGGCAACTGACCACTGACAACGGGCAACTGACCACTGACAACGGACAACTGACCACTGACCACGGACAACTGACAATTGACGATATGTTATGCCGAATGGAGGAGGAACTGCTTCGGGTTCTGGAATCTGCAAGAATTCTGGGAGATATGACGGAAACAGAAGATGCGCGTCACACATCGGGGGATGCTCCTGATCTTGCAGAAATCGCCCCGGTTCTGATTGAACTTGCGGACCTGATTTCAGAAAACAACATTGAAGCCGAGAATTGCATGAAGCCTGCCAGGGAATACCTGATCCGATCCGGTTTCAGGGAAGCATACCAGCAGCTTGAAACCCAAATGGAGAAGTTTGATTTCAAAAATGCGCATGAGACATTGATGAAAATCGCTGAAGCTCTCGGGATCAGATTAGGAAAAGCCCCGGTTTTTTGAACTGAGTGCTTGAGAAAACAGGGCGCGGAGAACATGAAATACTCCGCGGCTCACTGTGCCTTCCGCTCGGTTTTAAGCACACCTCTGCGTCCTGTGAGATTGTCGCCTGTTTCTTCAATCTTATCAATGCCGGTTTTCCGAGATTTGAGGAAAAGCTATGGGCTATTCCTATGGGATGGCTGCTGTCATAACATCTTAAAAATCGAACACAAACACACTCAGCAGATCAAAAAGTTTTCCGGTAAACCGTTGCAGGCAGCGGATTCCGGGTTACCAATTTAAGATCAGGTAAAAAACATCCGTTTTTTAATTTTCCCGGGATGACATCTTAACATACTGTCATTCCGGGGAAAATCGGAAAACGGATGTTTTCCGGTTTTAACCCGGAATCCACTGTTTGCAGAAGTTTTCGATCTACTGATAATGCCACAAAGACACGAAGACACAAAGACCTTCGTGAGACTTCGTGCCTTCGTGGCATTATAAGTTATTATTATTATTATTTATGATTCGGAGGAAAAAATATCAATGAAAATAATGCACTATTCCGAAGCTGAACCGAAATACTTTGATTCAGACGCGGCAAAAGGAGTTGCAGGACGGGTTGTCATAGGCAAAGCTGACGGGGCTGACAATTTCTGTATGCGTGTATTTGAATTATCAGAAAACGGATATTCACCGCGTCATTCCCACGAATGGGAACATGAAATATTTGTCCATTCAGGCAAGGGAGAGGTATTTTGCAATGGTGAATGGCTGAGTCTGAATCCCGGTTCAGTGATCTTTATCCCCGGGAGTGAAGAGCACCAGATAAGAAATACAGGTGAGGGGAAACTGGTTTTTGTCTGCCTGATTCCGTCGGGCGCTCCTGAATTATGATTTATGATTTACGATTTACGATTTATACCCAATCGTAAATCGTAAATCGTAAATCCCCCCAATCATATCATCTTCTCAATCCTATCTATATCCTCCGGAAGATCCACTTCCGGCGAATCATGGGGAGTCACCACAGTCATGATCCTGTAACCATGTTCAAGGGCACGCAGTTGCTCCAGTTTTTCGACCGCCTCAAGCCTTCCTTCGGGAAGATTCCTGAATGCCTCCAGGAACCTCCGGGTATAGGCATAAATCCCCAGATGTTTATAAGTATCAAAACAGACGGAAGGGTCCCGTCCGAAAGGAATAGGCGATCTGGAAAAATACAGGGCAAACCCCCTGTTGTCAAAAGTTACTTTCACATCCTTGGGGTTTGTAATTTCATCATCATTGATGATTTTAAAGGCCAGGGTGCTCATTTCACAGGCAGGATACCCCGAACCGTCTTTCGGATTTCGGATTTCGGACTTCAGGGGATTTACCACTTCATCAAGGCAGCGGGGATCAATAAAAGGCTGATCTCCCTGGACATTGACAACAATATCATCCGGTGCGAGACCCATGCGCTCTGCAACTTCGGCAACCCTGTCCGTGCCGGTCCTGTTTTCTGCCGATGTCATGACCACACTGCCGCCAAACATTTTTACAGCATCGGAAATCCGGGTGTCATCTGTAGCCACAACAACATCCGTTATGCTCTCTGCCTGCTTTGCCCTTTCATACACCCGCTGAACCATAGGTTTCCCTGCGATAAGAGCAAGAGCCTTGCCTTCGAACCTTTCGGAACCATACCTTGAGGGGATAATGACAACACTTTTCATAATATTTCCTTGTCCGTTGTCAGTTGTCCGTTGCCACTGACAACTGACAAATAAAAAAAATTTTTGTTGATCATTGAACCGATGATTTAATAGTATAGTCATTTCAGTCAATAAGTCAATAAAGCTTCATAAAAAAAGGAATTTATAATTATGTACTCATTCATACCATCTTTTTGGAAAAAAATAACCATCTTTTTCTGCTTCCTGTTCATCATGGCCCCCCGTGGTATCCGGGGAGAATCTGACAGCCTCAGGGTGATATGCCATGTTGCCATGCCCTGGGTGATCGGTAATCAGGTAGCAGAACCCCTGATTTACGTGGATAATGATAATCAGTTCATTCCCTGTCTGGCTGAGTCTTATCAGATGAATGACACATATACGGATATGCGGCTCAGGAAAAATGTAATGTTCCAGGACGGAACGCGTTTTGACGCGTCTTCAGTAATAATGAACTGGGAAATATATCGGCGTACAGCAAAACCCTATTTTACCATAGATATCAGGGAAGGGGTCGAAGATATGGAAGCGGTTTCACCTTATCATATTAAAATCCGTTTCAGAAATAACGGACTTATCGGGCTGATTCCTGTATATCTCCGTTCTTTTTACATATACTCACCTTCCTATTTCAGGCATTCCGGGGAAATTTATCCCCCGGGAAATCAGGCAAACATGTCAGAAGCAGGTCCCTGGGGTACAGGGCCCTACATGCTTAAAGAGATATCACCGGAAAAAGGAACTGCTGTTCTTGAAAAATTCCCTTCATACTGGCAGAAAGGCCGGCCTGAAACAAAAACCATCTTCATGTACGGAACCAGGAAATATGACAGCACAGCCGCCCATCGTCTCATAAAGCTCGGGGAGGCAGACCTGTTTGACGCTGTAAAGCCCTCCATGCTCCATGTCATCCTTGCACAATCCCCGGAAATCCATATGAAGGTCAGGCATCCCCTGAGCTATCTTACCACCCTTTTCAATATGAGGAAAGCAGACAGCCCCCTCCGCGACATCAGGGTTCGCAAGGCCCTCAACCTGCTGATTGACCGAAAAACTTTGTTTAAATACCTGTCTCATGAAACCGGCCGGATGACCCCCTTCATCTTCCCCTTATCCCCGGAAGGGCTTCAGCCTTATCCTTATGACCCGGAAACAGCCGGAAAGCTGCTGCACGAAGCCGGGTACGGGCAGTTGTCGGCTGCCAGTGATCACTTGTCACTTGTCACTGAGCAGTTGCCGGCTCGCAGCAACGGACAACGGCTTCGGCGTGAGCTCAGTCGAACGACAACGGACAACGGACAAAACTCTCTTTCCATCACCATCGGATATTTTATCAGCGAAGAAAAACTGGCTTATGCAATTGCCGCAATGCTGGAAGAAGGGGGGATCAGGGTGAAATTCCAGAAGTATAACACCCGTTACGAATGGTATCAGCATGTTATGGAATACGGACACACCGATGAAAATCCTATGGAATCTGAGACCTGGGATCTGAATATTGTCAATACAGGTCTTTATACCAATTCAGCGGCGACTCATTTCGGTGAGAGCTTTGTTTCCCGCGGGGGATACCGCTGGATATTACCGGATTCCCAGGCAGATGAGATGTTTTTCAGGGCCATGAGACAACGTGACCCCCGGGCAGGAGAAGCACTTCTTAAAGACATGGAGAAATATCTTTACAGCCAGTATTACATGATGCCGGTCTATATTCAGCCGACAATTCTTGCGGTTCACAAACGCATTGCCGAAAGTTCCCTTTCGGCAAGCGGCTATCTTTTGAATCTGAAAGAGGTCAGTTGCCGCTAGTACAGCAAGTCACAGGTTCGTACTACACCATTTTTTAAGTTCGTCCCCCCCTTTTTTAAAGGGGGCCGGGGGGATTTTATGTTACAAAAAAGGGGGTTGCGGCAGAAATCCCCCCCGGCCCCCCTTTAAAAAAGGGGGGAGGAATTTACAAGTTGATGTAGTGCACACTTTTTAAGCCTGTAGCGTAATCTTTCAGATTGCGTCTGTTCCTTCCGGCGCAATCTGAAAGATTACGCTACCCTCAGGGGAGCAGTCCCGGAGGGACGACTGAAAACAGCCCGGCAATTTATTGCCGGGGCGGATGTCCCCGTTTTTCAGTCCCGCAGGGACGACTGAAAAGCTTTTTTTCAGCCGTCCCTGCGGGACGTGATGATCCGGAATACTCACCCGGCAATGAATTGCCGGGCTGTTTTCAGTCGTCCCTCCGGGACTGAAAATCACTCCCCTGACTTGTAAATACGCCCGGCATATGGTGTTTTCAGACTGTGTACCAATTTATGCCTTGCTGTACTAGTACAGCAAATTGTAAATTCCTCCCCCTTTTTTAAAGGGAGCCGGGGGGATTTTATGTTACAAAAAAGGGGGTTGCGGCAGAAATCCCCCCCGGCCCCCCTTTAAAAAAGGGGGGAGGAATTTACGAATCGGTGTACTAGTCAGTTGTCAGTGGTGCTCGGTGACCACTGACAACTGGCGACTGGCGACTGACGACTGACGACTGACAACTGACGACTGGCCACTGACCACTGACGGCTGACGACTGGCGACTGACGACTGACCACTGACCACTGACGACTGGCGACTGACCACTGACCACTGACGACTGCCCACTGACGACTGACGACTGACCACTGACGACTGACCATTGACCACTGACGACTGACGACTGACGACTGCCCACTGCCCACTGACCACTGACGACTGACGACTGACCACTGAAAAAGGAGAGCCTGATTGATAGAACCTGTTAAAAAAAAACTGAGAAACTGGGAACTGAAATCACTTCTTATGACATGCATCATCCCTGTTTTTATCAGCGCAAGTGTCTTTGCAGTGCTGTTCAATTACATGATGGCAAAGGAGAGTGCCAGGAGCAGGATACATGATCACATTGTTGAAAGGAGAACGAATATCACTTTCATTGCCCATCTTCCTTCTTTGCGGATGTATCTTACAGATATCAGATTAGGGCTCAGTGAGGAAGCAGCATTTCTGAAACAGGACCTTCAGGTTTATTTTGAGGATTACCTGAGAAGTATGCAGCCGATTTCTTCTTACCAAGTGCTTTCCGTGCTTTCTGTTAAGGGAGAGGAACTTTTAAGAATAGAAAACGGGGAAACTGTGCCCGGGGATTCTGATTTTTCCAAGTTCAGGAAGATGTTAAACACCGAACCAGGCGACCTCCCCCTTCCGGATTCGGCTGATTCGCCTTATGTCACAGATATTTTACCTGTACGCAGCGCAACCGATTCCAGGGTTTTAGGGGGAATCATTTACAAATATAAGGTCCCTGTAAGTCAGTTCATGGAAAACGCCCGGAAGGTTCTTGTTTTCAATATCACATTAAGCGTGTGCAGCATCCTGGTTGCGCTGGCCATTATTTATGTGATTCTGGCGATCATCATCAGGCCCCTGAAGCATCTTACCTTCGCAGCCCGGGGAATGCTTGACGGGGATCTGTCACAGGATATTAAAACAGACGGCCTCGGGGAAGCCAGGGTGCTTGCTGCCACATTCGAGGCCATGCGCCAGCGATTGAAAGACCAGATAGAACAGTTGGAGGAAAATAACAGGAAACTGGAGGCAATTATCGAATTCCTGCCCGACGCCACATTTATCATTGGCAAAGAAAGGAGAGTTGTTTTCTGGAATAAGGCAATGGAAGAAATGACCGGGCGTTCGAGAGAAGAAATGATCGGGAAAAATGATATGGAATACGCCATTCCTTTTTACGAGGAAAGGCGTCCGATTCTGATTGATATTGCTTTCCAGGAGGGCGTGAACAAAATATCGCCTCACAGGAAAGGCTATATCAACATCAGGGGGCACGGAAATATTCTCAGGGGATCAGCCTGGTGTCAGACAACAGCAGGTAAAAACCGGATGCTGTCAGCAACAGCTTCCGCACTGTATGATGATCAGGGCAGGATATGGGGGGCGATTGAGACTGTCCGGGACACAACAGACAAATACGAAGCTGCGGAGGAAATCCGCAAGCTGAACGAACAGCTTGAGCAGCGGGTGATCAAACGTACAGTTCAGCTTGAAACAGCGAACCGACAGTTAAAAGAATCCATGGAAAAAGCGCAGAAGCTGGCCCGGGATGCCGAAGCTGCCAACATATCCAAGGGCCAGTTTCTCGCCAATATGAGCCATGAAATCCGCACTCCCATGAACGGTATCATCGGGATATGCGACCTTGCTTTCAGCACCAGCCGCGAACGTAAAATCCGGGAATACCTGAATATTATACGCATATCAGCGAAGTCGCTTCTCGGACTGATCAACGATATTCTTGATTTTTCAAGGATTGAGGCAGGGAAACTTATTTTTGAAAACATCCCGTTTTCCCCGCAGGAAGTTGTGGAAGAGGTCTGCGACATCTTTTTTGAAAAGATATCTGAAAAAGATACTGAACTGATTGTGGATATCGCTTCGGATGTTCCGGATAAAATAATCTCAGATCCTTTTCGTCTGCGACAGGTTCTGATCAATCTGACATCCAATGCGTTTAAATTTACGGATAAAGGCGAGATATGTATTTCCTTGTCAGTTGCCAGTGGTCAGTTGTCAGTTGCCAGTGGTCAGTTGTACAACGGGCAACGGGCAACTGACAACGGACAACTGACACTTCTGTTCAGCGTCCGGGATACCGGTATCGGAATTGCCCCGGAAATGCAGACAAAACTTTTCGATGCGTTCATGCAGGCTGACGGCTCCACAACCCGGAAATACGGTGGTACAGGTCTGGGGCTTGCAATCTGTAAAAGAATTGTCAATATGATGAATGGCAATATATGGGTGGAGAGCCAGCAGGATGCCGGCAGTTCCTTTTACTTTACTGCCAGGTTTCAGACTGTCCCTTCCGAAGCCATACCCGAACCCCCGACCGTTGTTCCGGAAGGATTGAAAGACCTCAGAGTTCTCCTGGTGGAGGACAATCTGTCAGCCCAGATGGTCATCCGACGCTTTCTTGAATCATTCGGCTTCCGGGTCGAGACAAGCTGGTCAGCGGAAAATGCTCTGAAAATATACGATAAGAATATCCGGAAAGAGCCTTTCGGACTTATTCTCATTGATTTCAAACTTCCCGGCATGGACGGCATCTCGGCAGCCGAAAAAATCAGGCAGGATAGTCGTATCCAGCCCCCTCCCATTATTATTATCAGCGGCTATATTCGTGAAAAAGATATTCAGCGGGCCAGGGAAATCGGTATTGAAAGCTATCTTATCAAGCCTGTCAGACAATCTCTCCTTTTTGATACTATTTTGGAACTCTTCGGATATAAAACCAGCGTTCTCGTAAAAAATGATACCGGCCTTGCCTGTTCCGAAGAATTTTCAGATATCAGCGTACTCCTTGTCGAGGATCATCCGATAAATCGGAGGGTTGCAACAGAAATTCTTGAATTGGCAGGAATTTCCGTTGATTCAGCAGTCAACGGCCTTGAAGCGGTAAAGGCTGTCGGAAAAAAGAAATACGATGCTGTACTGATGGATATCCAGATGCCTGAAATGGACGGATTTGAGGCAACCAGACAGATCCGAAACCAGGAATGCGGTGTGTGGAACGGCGATTATTCTGAATTCAGGATTCCCGATTTCAAGTCCCGAATCCCTGTGATTGCCATGACCGCTCATGCCATGTCCGGTGACCGGGAAAAATGCCTGAAAGCAGGAATGAACGATTATGTTGCCAAACCCATTGACCGTAAAGAACTGTTCGCCGCGCTCAGAAGAAACATCAGTGGTCCGTTGTCAGCGGTCAGCGGTCAGTTGTTTGCTGCCGGGGAATCCGGAACAACGGACAACGGCGTAAGCTCAGACTTCGGCGAGCTCAGCCGAACCGTCGGACGACAACTGGCAACTGACAAGCAGGAAATCAGAATTCCCGCGCTGCCCGGTCTGGATATCGGGGAAGGTGTGGAACGGCTCGGCGGGTCCTGGGAACTGTACGCGGATATCCTCATGGATTTTTGTAATTCCCAAAAAGAATTTATCCCTGAATTCCAATGCCTTATTGAAACAGGGGATTTTGAATCAGCGCGGATCAGGGCACACTCATTAAAAGGTGCTGCCGGTAATGTCTCGGCAGTAAAACTCAAAGTTGCCTCAAAAATGCTGGAGGAAGCATGTGAAAGCAGGGAGAAAGGCCATATCCTGACACTGCTCCGTCCTGTGGAGGACGCTTTTTCGCAGATAGACAAAGCAGTTGAAAAGATAGCCCGGGACAATGAAGATGGAAAAGATGATCCTGGCGATGTTGAAAAACAGATGGATAATCACTCAGAAGCTCTTTCACCGGGGCATCTTTCCGAACTTTTTGAAAAGCTTGGCAGAGCAATCCGAGACGCTGATCCTGTGGAATCGGAATACAGCCTTCGGGAAATCAGAACCCGGGTTTCCATGAAAGAACTGACATCTGATCTGGAAAATTTAGGGAAACACATCAGGAACTATGATTTTGACAACGCGGCAGCAGTACTGGGGAGAATTGCTCGTTTCGGCAGTTAGCCGTCTTGCCTTGTGTTTGTACTCACACTGACCATCCTCTGTTTAAAACAGAGGATGGTTCACTCGTTTCCTGGGAATGCATTCTTGCAGGGTGGAGCGAAGCGTAACCCGCCAGCTTTGCTTTCTACGTCGAACGATTGACAAATCCGGCGGTGACATGGCTCGGATTTGTCAATCCGAGCCGAGCCATGCGGCCCGAACGAAGATCATGGCCGGAATTTGGAATTTATTTGAGATTTGGGATTTGGGAATTTATTTAAGCTTCAGAGTTTTATTATGATATTTCAAAAGAACATAATCCGTATGATAATAATTATAGTCTCCTATATTTTATTTTCTGCTTCTCCGGTTGCCGCCGGCTTAGTGCTTGCCGATGACTTTTCCAAGGAAGAACTTCAGAAGCATCTGGACTATTACGAGGATAAAAGCGGTTCCCTGGATATTGATGATGTTTGCTCTGGAACCCTTTCACCGATGTTTTCACATATCCGCAAGGACAGATTCAGTTTCGGATACAGCCGTTCAGCCTACTGGCTCCGGTTAGATGTTACAAATCCGACCGACCATCACATCTCCTGGCATCTTGAATATGCTTATCCTCCTATAGACTACCTGACACTGTATGCCCCGTCAGAAATCGGCTATCAGAAGACTGAGACAGGAGACCACTACCCTTTCCGTAAACGGCCTTTGAACTGCCGGACCTATGTGTTTCCAATACACCAGCCCCCGGGAACACAGACATATTACCTGCGAATTCGCTCAGAAGGTTCCCTGGTTCCCCATCTTAACGCATGGACCCCCCAAGCCTTTGATCAGCAAAAAACTTATGAAAACGCGATACTGTGGCTTTACTACGGTGTCATGCTCGCACTGATTTTTTATAACCTGTTTATCTTTTTATCCGTTCATGAGAAAGCATACCTGTACCTCGTATGCCTGATCACAAGTTTCAGTTTGTTTTCAATGGTTCAGAACGGCCTGGCCTTCCAGTTCTTATGGCCCGAATCTGTATGGTGGAACAACCGGTGCAATCCTTTTTTCGGATTGCTGTCCAGCCTGTGCCTCCTGGCATTCACACGCTCGTTCCTGGATACAAAAAAGGTGACCCCCTATTCTGACAGAATCATAGTAGTTCTGATTTTTTCCGGCACCGCGGGACTGTCAGTTCCGTTTGTCATGGAATATTATTATGCCACCCGGATTGCCATGCTGCTGAATGCTCTATCGGGTGTCATCATGATGATAAGCGGTATTATTTCCTTTTCCAGGAAGATACGCCCTGCCCGTTTTTATATGCTCTCATGGCTCATATTGCTTATCGGGATATTCCTGTTTGTTCTGGGCCTTTTCGGGAAAGTTCCTGAAAATTTTCTCACAGAATGGAGCCTTCATATCAGCTCCTCTTTTTCCGTATTTTTCTTTTCCATAGGCATTGCTGACAGCATCAATACCATACAGAATGAGCGGAACCGGGCACTGAAAGCATTGGAGAGCTATAAAGAAGAACTGGAAACCAGGGTCATGGAAAGAACCTCCGAACTGCGTAAAAGCGAAAAACGATATCGCACCATTCTTGATAATATCAGGGATTCTTATTATGAAGCTGACCTTGCCGGCAATCTTACTTTCTTTAACGATGCCATGTGCAAACTTTTAGGGGATTCCAAGGATGAACTGGCGGGAATGAACAGCCGGATATATATGGATGATGACACCGCTAAAACAGTATATGGAAAATTCAACAAAGTATATACTACAGGTATTCCATCCAATACTGATTTCAAGGTAATAAGGAGTGACAGCACTGAAAGACAGGTGGAGGTTTCTATTTCGCTGGTCAGGGATGCCGAGGGGCATCCCACCGGATTTCAGGGAATCGCAAGAGATATTACTTCATGGAAATGTACGGAGGAAGAATTAAGAAAATCAAAGGAAGCTGCCGAAACCGCCAACATCGCGAAAAGTGAATTTTTAGCAAATATGAGCCATGAAATCCGCACTCCCATGAACGGCATCATCGGTACATGCAACCTGCTGATCATACAGGCTTCCCCGGATTCCAGGCAGATGGAATATCTGAACATCATCCGCAATTCTGCCAGGTCACTGCTGGGGCTGATCAATGACATCCTCGACTTTTCCAAGATCGAAGCCGGGAAACTCGGTTTTGAGATCATCCCGGTTTCCATTGCAGGACTTATTGAAGAAGTCTCTGATCTTTTTATCGAAGAAGTATCGCTGAAAGATTTGGAACTGATTGTGGACATAACCCCGGACGTGCCTGAAAAGCTGAAAGCAGATCCTCTGCGTCTCAAGCAGGTGCTGATAAACCTGGTATCCAATGCATTAAAATTTACAGATAAAGGTGAAATATGTATTTCAGTCAGTGGGCAGTCGTCAGTCGTTAGTGGTCAGTCGTCAGTGGGCAGTGGGCAGTCGTCAGTCGTTAGTCGTCAGTCGTCAGTGGGCAGTGGGCAGTCGTCAGTCGGTAGTCGTCAGTCGCCAGTGGGCAGTGGGCAGTCGTCAGTTTCCAGTGGGCAGTCGCCAGTGGGCAGTGGGCAGTCGTCAGTCGTTAGTTGTCAGTCGTCAGTGGGCAGTGGGCAGTCGTCAGTGGGCAGTGGGCAGTCGCCCGCCCGGGAATTCGAAACAGGCAACGGACAACTGACACTTTTGTTCTGCGTCCGGGATACCGGTATCGGCATTGATCCGGAAATCCAGGGCGGGCTTTTCGAGGCTTTTACCCAGGCAGACGGTTCTACTACTAGGAAGTATGGCGGAACAGGACTGGGACTGGCGATATGTAAAAAAATTGTCAGTATGATGGGGGGAGATATATGGGTGGAGAGTACGCCCGGAGCAGGCAGTGCTTTTTGCTTTACTGTCAGACTCGAACCGGTTTCTGAAAAGGCTATCTGCAAACTCGCTGTTCCTGATGACCTGAAAGGCATGAAAGTGCTTATTGTTGAGGATAACATTATTGTTTTACAGATTATAAAGCGATTTGTCACGTCCTTTGGCCTGAACCCGGAAACGGCACGTTCGGCTGAGGATGGCCTGGAATTGTATAAGAGTGCTCATGGTGCGGAACGATTCGGGCTGATTCTTATGGATGTGAACCTTCCCGGCATGGACGGCATAAAAGCCTCGGAAAAAATCAAAGCAGACCCTGATTCCCCGCCGATTATAATTATCAGTGCATTCAGCGGAGCAAAAGAAATCCGGCGGGCAATGATCGCGGGTATTGAGCACTGCCTGATCAAACCTGTGAAACGCCTGTTTCTCTTTGACACCATTATGGAGATATTCGGACACCAGCCTGCTTTCAGGAAGCGTGAAACAGAGAGTATTCCCCAGGTGTTTTCGGATATCCGCGTACTGCTTGTGGAGGATCATCCCATCAACCGGCGGGTGGCCACGGAGATCCTGAAAATGGCCCGTATATCTGTGGATACGGCAGTCAACGGGTGCGAGGCCGTGGAAGCTGTCAGGAAAAAGCGTTATGATGCTGTGCTGATGGATGTCCAGATGCCGGAAATGGATGGCATTGAAGCCACAAAACAGATTCGCGAGTGGGAAAATGACAATAAAACTTCTGACCCTGTTCCTGTGATCGCCATGACCGCCCATGCCATGTCCGGTGACCGGGAAAGGTTCATCGGTGCAGGCATGAACGACTATATTCCCAAGCCCATTGATCACAGGGAAATGTTTGCAGTGCTGCGGAAGAATGTCAGTGGTCCGTTGTCAGTGGTCAGTCGTCAGTCGTCAGTTGTCAATGGTCAGTCGTCAGTGGGCAGTGGGCAGTCGTCAGTTGCCAGTGGGCAGTGGCCAGTTGCCAGTGGTCAGTCGTCAGTCGTCAGTGGTCAGTCGCCAGTTGCCAGTGGTCAGTCGTCAGTGGGCAGTGGGCAGTCGTCAGTGGGCAGTGGGCAGTCGTCAGTCGTCAGTGGGCAGTCGTCAGTGGTCAGTGGTCAGTCGTCAGTTGTCAGTCGTCAGTCGTCAGTTGTCAGTGGCCAGTCGTCAGTCGTCAGTCGTCAGTCGCCAGTCG
>JAUCGG010000370.1 GCA_030378015.1 Desulfococcaceae bacterium HSG8 | reverse complement strand
AGAACTTATGACTGTCGAGGTAGTCATGAACCAATTAAAAATTAAATAAATTTAAGGAGGGCAAACAATGAGTTCATATCTGATCCGATGTCCGTCATGCCGGACAAAAAACAGGATCCCCGAGGATAAAATAAGCCTGACACCAAAGTGTGGAAAGTGCGGCAGACCGATGAATATGGATGACATATTCACCGGAAAGCCTGTCACTGTTACGGACAGTAATTTCGAAACCACGGTACTGAAATCCCCTCTCTCGGTGCTTCTTGACTGCTGGGCTCCCTGGTGCGGGCCATGTCAGATGATCGGCCCTGTAATGGAGGAGCTTGCAGGGGAATGGAAAGGCAGGATAAGGATAGGCAAACTGAATTCAGATGAAAACCCGGGGATTTCCGGACAGTTCCAGATCCGAAGCATCCCGACGCTCCTGATTTTTGATAATGGCCAGTTGAAAGAAAGCATTGTCGGTGCTTTTCCGAAACAGCATATCATTCAGAAAATGGCTCCGTATCTCTGATCAGGAAACATAATGACTTCAGATATCTGCCCACCGTGGGGAAAGTCTTCCGCATGGCTTGAAGCCAATCAGACAATGGCACATCTTATCCGGATTCACGGCCCGAAACTGGGCAGTGTAACAGCCCTGGCCCTGGAAATCCGGGAGCAACTGGAGTCGGTTTTTCCACTTCTGGATGATCTGTGTATGGCTACCTGCCCGTGGTGTCCTGATTCATGCTGTCTGAGGGCCGCTGTATGGATGGATTTCCGGGACCTGCTTTTTTTACATCTTATCGGTCAGGAAATTCCTCAGACCCAGTTGATGGGGGATTTGAAGCAAACCTGCCGTTATCTGGGAAGCAAGGGATGCAGCCTGCCACGGATAAGCCGGTCGTGGACATGCATACGTTACCTGTGTCCCACACAGATGGCGGGCCTGCGTAAAAAATCCTGTTCTGTTCAGGAGGCTTTTGATCAATCCGTTCAGATTATCAGGAAGGGACGCAAGGAGATGGAAAAAGTGTTTATCCGTGTTATCTATGGCGATTTCCAACAATGAATATAGGTTTGTAGTACATCAACTTGTAAATTCCTCCCCCCTTTTTTAAAGGGGGGCCGGGGGGATTTCTGCCGTAACACCTTTTTTTAGCAACGTAAAATCCCCCCTGCCCCCTTTAAAAAAAGGGGACGAACTTAAAAAGTGGTGTAGTAGTTCCGCCTTCAGGCGGTGTCATGCCGCCTGAAGGCGGAACTACAAACTGGCCCCTGTATATTCTTTTCTGGAAATCACCTATGAATAAAGTTGTGCAAAGAGATGTTCCCGAAATGCTCGCATTTCAGGCGAGCATTTCCAGACTTGGCGGCAAAAATGCTTGGGATTTGTCAATCCCAAGCGAGCATTTTCCTACCCGGACATTATTTATTTATGGAACGGAGCACTTAGGTATTTCCCCAAAATTAATATACCCACTATCTTACTCTTGCTCCTGCTTGATAAAGAGGGGGGTAATTAAAAGTGTCAGGTTCAGTATGTGTCCTTGTTCCCGGACTCCGTCTGGGAACACACCTGCCCGGCAGACTCTGTCTGCCATGCAAAACGGAGTTTTGCATGCAATTGCGTTCCCAGACGGAGTTTGGGAACGAGGATGGCTCACCTGGCTCACCTAACACTTTTAATTGCACCCGATAAAGAGCAAGAGCAAGATAAAGAGCAAGATTAAGGTCAGACGGGCGCAGCGTGGGTAGATTATTTATTGGGAAATCCCTTATGAATTAATATTTCGGTTTCCAAGAATGACCCGATGGCAACACTGGAAGAAGGAAATAAGATAACAGATAACAGAAAGGAGTGATAAAATGAATACTAAGATAATTAAGTCATTATTTATTATGATTTTTACCTGTCTGCTTGCCATTCCCGATTCAACCTTATGTGCAAAGGAGATAATTAACTGGTATGTAAATGACTTCCCACCCGGATACATTCTTAAAGAACCTTTCAGGGAACAGGGATTTAATGATATCCAGCAAAAGCTGATTATCAGGCAAATGAAAGACTACGAGCATATAACGAAAATTTCATCACTTTCGAGAGCATTAGTTGATATGAAGGCAGGGGAAAATGTGTGCTTTGTCTCTGGAATATATCAACTGAACAACGAGTACCTTATTTCTTCCATACCATTCTATCATTTACCTGTTCATTCAATTATCATCTCTGGGGATAATCGCCATTTATTCCCCTCCGATGATAAAATATCATTGAAAAATCTCTTACAAAACAAGGATTTGGTATTTGGGATGCCTTCAGGAAGAAACTACGGTGAATACATAGATCCGATAATCAATGAATTCAAAGGGCAACCGAATATTTATATCAGAACAGGGGCAGGATCCGATGACAACGAGGGACTTGTTAAAATGCTTCTGGCAGG
>JAUCGG010000320.1 GCA_030378015.1 Desulfococcaceae bacterium HSG8 | reverse complement strand
ATGCTGTGATATTTTCAAAATCCGTCCCGAACCATTCGCTCAGGTTCGAGATGAAAACCTCCAGAACCCCCTCATCAGTGGTTTCGTTTTTTGCGGACTGCATACTCATAATGCAGACCTCAAAATTCCCCTGCTCCCTGATTCTGTTCATGACCTGTTGCATGATCCAGGTCTTGCCGGTCTGCCGGGACGCCCAGACCGTGATGTAATGACCGCCATCTTCCGGGTCTTCGCCTGTCAGCCCGGCATAAGCACTTTGAATCAGTTTTTCCCGGGGAGCGTAATAATGAAGTTTTGTATTGACAGGTCCGTAAGATGAAAATTTACGCATTTCCGCACTCCTTTCCGGCATAAAGCCGTTCTTTTTATCAGTCTGATTTAGGAGCAGAAAACCGCTTCGCTCTACTTCTGAACTCCTCCGTCCTGTTTCGCTCTCATCAAGGTCATAAAGCGGCTGCCAGTGTTATATTATAGGTGGGTTACGCTTCGCTACACCCACCCTACATCAAATTCATATTCGGATAACAGCTTCTCACACTTCCCTGACCAACTTTTTATAGAGGGAAAAATCATCCCCGCTGTCAAACGGATAATTTTTCACCTTGCTCCTGGCATCAGCGGCCAGTATTTTGCCAAGTTCCACTCCGAACTGGTCAAACGGATTGATTCCCCATATAAAGGATTCAAATACTGTTTTTGCTTCATAAAAAGCAAGAAGCCTGCCGATGTCTTCGGGGGACAGTTCTTTCAGAAGAATGAGAGAGGAAGGCCTGTTCCCGGGGAATGATTTTTTAGGGTCATCCTTATTTTCCCTGCCTTCTGCAAGGCTCCTGGCCTGGGCCAGCATGTTTGCCCACAGTTCCTGGTGGTTTGTAATCCCGTTTGTCTTACACTTAAACTCCTGATACTGGGGACTGATCACGCCGATAAAGTCAATGGGAAACGGACGCCCCTGGTGTGCCAACTGAAAAAACGAATGCTGTGCCATTGTGCCTGCTTCTCCGAAAATAATGACCCCGGCCGGCACGTCCAGCAGATCCCCCTCTTTTGTCACGAATTTACCCGTACTTTCCATATAAAGCTGCTGAACATGGGGAATCAGTTTGCGCAGGGGAGAGGCATATGGAATAATGGCCTGTGCCTCATATCCCAGGAAATTGTTATTCCAGATGCTGATCAGCGCGGCCAGCAGGGGAAGATTTTCATGCGGTGGCGAATCTTTTGCATGATGATCCATTTCTTCCGCACCTTTAAGAACGCGTTCAAACCGGTCATATCCGAGGCAGAGACTGAGCGGAACCCCGCCGACCGCTGAGGTCACACTATATCTTCCCCCGATGAAATCGTACATATGAAACGCACGGATTTTGGGGATCGAAGGGTCATCTCCCGGACTTCCCTTGCTGGTGACTGTGACCAGGTGTTTTTCAAGGGGAAGCCCTTTTTCTTTCATGAATTCATATGCCTGGTTGACATTGGCAAGGACTTCGGTGGTCTTGTAGCTTTTGGAAATTACTAACCAGAGAGTGGTTTCAGGATCTGTGCGGGAAACCACTTTTCCGAAGTTGTGGATATCTACGTTTGATAGATAATTAATTTCAATGTTCTTATCCGCAAACGCATGCAGGGCATCAGATACAAACTCTGTTCCGTGATAAGAACCTCCGATGCCGATGACGATAATGTGCCGGAACGGCTTTCCGGTGGACCCCTTTATCTCTCCTGAATGAACCTTTTCGACAAATGATCTGATATCATGCCTTATTTTTCTTATGTCCGGCATCACGTCTTTCCCATCTGTAAATACAGGGTCATCTGAAAAATTTCTTAATGCGGTGTGAAGCGCGGCCCGGTTTTCCGTCTGATTCACTTTTTCTCCCCTGACCATTGCCCGGAATTGCTGCTGTACCTCTCTTTCCTCTGCAAGCCCGATCAGAAGTTCCAGGGTCTTTTCATTGATTCGCTGTCGGGAAAAGTCATACCATAAGCCGCTGCTCTCTGAAGAAAATCTTTCAAGTCGGTTTTCATCCCGGAGGAGATTTCTCAGGTGATTTTCAGGCCGGTTCATGATCAGTGCCTGTTGGGTCAGTTTTTGCCAGACAGGGAGATTGCTCAGTTTTTTTGCAGACATGTCTTTACCTTATGCTTACGGGGTTTCAGTTCTTTTAAATTTGAGACTCCCCGAAGTTTCGGGAAGTTGGTAAGTCCTTTATCTACAGCAGCGATAATCTCAAATCAAGAAAAAATTAAGATTGTCTTTTTTTAGGCATTGATCTTCATTTCGGCCAGTCTCGCTCACGTCGGCGTGAACTCAGTCGAACGATTGACAAATCCGGCTGACATGGCTCGGATTTGCCAATCCGAGCCGAGCCGTGCGGCCCGAATAAAGAACAGGCTGACACCTTGACAACAGATTGTTTCTGTGGCAGATGAAGCTTGCAATCA
>JAUCGG010000081.1 GCA_030378015.1 Desulfococcaceae bacterium HSG8 | reverse complement strand
ATCTCTTGAAACGAATCATCGCGGATTTTCATCAGCGTCCCTTTCCTGCCTATACGCCGCGGGATTTGGCGATTCCAGCGGATTTGGAAAAAATAATCACAATTATCGGGCCCAGGCGCGCGGGCAAGACCTACTATCTCTTCCAGATCATGGATGAACAGCAGCGACGCGGGCTTCAACGCCATCAGATACTGTACCTGAATTTTGAAGATGAACGCCTCGAACTGGAAGGGCAGCATGACCTGATCCTCGAAGCCTACTGGGAACTGTATCCGGATCTGGATATGGCGGAGACTTTCTTCTTTTTTGATGAAATCCAGGGACTGGACAAGTGGGAACAGTTCATCCGGCGCATGTACGATACAGTAACCCGGCGTATTTTCATCACAGGTTCGAATTCCCGGTTTCTGTCCGCTGAAATTGCCACATCCCTGCGAGGCCGTAGCCTTGCTTATGAAATCATGCCGCTGTCATTCCGGGAATACCTCCGGTTCAGAGAGATTGATCATCAGGACATACATTCAACCCGCAACACAGCGCGGATCAGCCACGCATTCGAAGAGTATCTGGTATGGGGCGGCTATCCCGAACTTGTCCATGTTGAACCGTCCCTGAAAACGGAGATTCTGCACGAATATTTCAACGTCATGATCTGGCGTGATCTTGTGGAACGCTATGATATCAGAAATGTCTCTGTGCTGAAATATCTGCTGAAACGCATGATTTCCGGGTTCACCAAGGAGTTTTCCGTGAACAAACTGTATAATGAGTTGAAATCCCGGGGACGCGCTATCAGCAAACAGCATATCTATGACATGACGGATGCTATCCTTTCAGTTTATATGCTGGGGCAGGTTGAGAAATATGAACCGTCTGTCATCAGACGTGAGATGAGCAACAAAAAAATATATCTCTACGATAACGGCTTTGCCTCTGTCACCCAATATACGTTTTTTGAAGACAGGGGCAAACTCTTGGAAAACATGGTGTTTACCCATCTGCGCAGGCAGAGCGATCAGATTTTTTTTGCGAAAAATGCCTGGGAATGCGACTTTGCAGTTTTTTTCAAACGTCAGCCGCCTCTGTTTATCCAGGTTTCGCACCGTTTGTCATCAGACAATATCCGGCGGGAAACAAAAGGCTTTGAATCTGCCCTGAAGATGGCGCGGGAAGGGAAATGTCTGCTGTTATTTGAAGAGATGGAAGCCGGTGTCCGCCTACCGGAAGGGATCGAAGCCGCGTATGTGAAAGACTGGCTGCTTGGCTCAGAAACCGGCCCTGATGTTAAATATGGGAAAAAGGCCGGAGCAAAGAGATGAAGCAGGACAGGGAAACTCCGGTACGTACCGACCTGTCTGCCGGACAAACCATTGATTTATTGTAAGGAACTCCAAATAAATAATATACCCGGGTCGGGGAAACGGACCCCTTTCCTGCTCGGTTCGGATTGACAAATCCGAACCTTCCTTTACAGGGGCGGGGATTTGTCAATCCCCCGCGAGCGTAAAGGGGCGTTTCAATTTTTTAGGTGATTTCCAGAAATGAATGTACCACAGATGCGGAACGATCCGTAAATTCCTCCCCCCTTTTTTTAAGGGGGCCGGGGATTTACGGCGTAACCCGCTTTTCTGTCAGCGAAAAATCCCCCCGGCCCCCTTTAAGAAAGGGGGAGAATTTACGAGTTACCGTACTGCATTTATCGGTATATTTATTTCTGGAAATCACCTTATTTGGGGATCCGGGAAATGCTGACAGATCAGAGCAAGGATAAGGCATTTATGGCGTCTTTCCTTTATTACTTCGGCGTGCTGATCCTGGAGGATGAAACCGCAAAAGGCAAGCTGAGGCTGAGAGTTCCGAATCTGGTCATGCAGGGGCTTTATATCGGGCGTATCCGGCGCATGCTTCTTCCGGAACCGGGGGACAGGGACGAAGGTGTTCTTGCCGCGGAACAGGTTTATGAATCAGGAGACATGGAACCCCTGTGCAGGTTTGTGGAAGAGAACTATTTCCAGGTGCTCCGCAACCGGGATTACAGGTGGGCCAACGAACTGACCGTAAAAACCGCGTTTCTGACCCTGCTGTACAATGATATTTTATATACATTATGGATTCGGAAAGGAGATCGCCCGGAGTTATACTGATCTGACCATGATCATCCGCCCCGATATGCGGCGTTTCGATATCTTCGATGTGGTGATCGAATTCAAATATGTAACTCTGAAAAAAGCCGGCCTGACGGGAAAAGAAGCCCGGGAATCGGATGCGGAAGCCCTGCGGGAAATTCCAGCTATGAAAAGCGAAATGGAATCCGCGGAAAAACAGGTCAGGGAATACGGAGACGCTTTGGAGCGGAAATATGATGAAATACGCCTGAAGCGGTATGCGGTGGTTTCCCTCGGGTTTGAGAGATTATGGTGGAAAGAAATCTGCTGAACGAATCCGGTGAACCGCGTCCTGCTGAAAGCCGAATTCCACTGGCAGATCAGGCTGAGACCTGCACAACTGAAAGAAAGGAGAACCAACAAGATGAGTACAGAGCGATTTAAAAAATTTACAATTCTGCATTCCAATGATATGCACGGTGATTTCCTGGCTGAAGCCCAGGGAGCAGAAGGAAAGCTTATCGGCGGACTGGCACTGCTTTCCGGCTATCTTAATCAGATACGCGAGGAAGAAAAGAATGTTCTTTACCTTATTGCCGGCGACATGGTGCAGGGTTCAATGATTGATTCGGAATATAAGGGCATTTCCACAATGGAACTGATGAACTACCTGAATCCTGATGTCGTAACCCTTGGAAATCATGAACTGGATTATGGCCTACCCCATCTGCTTTTCCTGGAAAAGGTGGCGAATTTTCCCATCGTCAATGCCAACCTGTACCTCAAGAAGTATCATAAGCGGCTGATGCGGCCTTACGTCATTCTCAACGTGGATGGCTTTGATATCCTGTTCATCGGTATCATCACCGAAAGTGTACTCAGCGCGCTGAAAATGGATAGTGACATCGGCAGTTTTATAGGTCTGGAAGATGCAGCCGCTGAGGCGGGCAGGATTTGCAACGCGTATAAAGATGATGACATTGACCTGACCGTCCTCCTGACGCACATCGGCTTTGAATCTGATAAAGAACTGGCCGGGATGCTTGATCCGGAATGGGGAGTGGATATGATCATAGGCGGGCACTCCCACACTATCCTGGAGCAGCCAGCCAAGGTGAACAACATCCTCATCGCCCAGGCCGGTACGGGAACTGACCAGATCGGGCGGTTTGATATTGTTGTGGACGATGATACCAACAGCATTACCGAGTGGAAATGGCAACTGATACCCATCACCGATGATCTGGCTGAACCGGACGCGGGCTTGCAGGAATTCATTGACTCGTTCAAAGCAGTCATAGATCGTAAATACGGCACTCTCATCTGCCGGTTCAGGAAAAAACTTACCCACCCGACCCGGGTGGAAGAAACCGAACTGGGCAACCTGTTTGCGGATATTACCGCAGATCACACAGGGACTGATGTGGTTTTTATAGGCAGCGGCTCTGTCCGTGCGAACGAGCTGGGACCCGTGGTAACATTAGGCGACCTGTACCGGATTTTTCCCTATGATGACTCATTATCAAGGTTCACCGTTACCGGGGCACACCTTAAACAGATATTCGCGAACATCATGCGGCAGGAAAACCGTAGGGGAGAGGGAGAATGTTACCAGATCAACCGGGGTATCCGGGCAGTTTACGATAACGCCCGCGGCGAACTTGAATCCCTGGATTTCCATGATGCTCCGGTTTCGGATGATGGGCATTATACGATTGCCTTACAGGGATTCCATGCTGAGAATTCGGAAAAAAATATGGGTATCACAGGTGATGAACTGAAAGCCCTGGCAGGCTCGAAAATTCTTTCAACCTCTGTCCGCGATATAATAGAGGAAGATATGCGTTCTCATAAGGACTTTGACAGCCAGGTTGAGGGGCGGCTTGTGTATAAATAAACTCGGCGGATCGAAAACTTCCGTTTTTCGATTTTTATATGAAGGACCGCGGCAACGGAGTGCCAAACATACCGGATTGAGGTTTGTAGTTCCGCCTTTAGGCGGTGTCATGCCGCCTGAAGGCGGGACTACAAACTTGGTATATTCTTTTCTATAAATCACCTAAGTTATTACTGATTTTATTTGTTTGACAAGCTTCCGCTCAATATGATAGAAAAATCATATTAGTTTTCAATCCGCCAGACAAGTCGCTTAATACGGAGTCAGTATTATCTGTCAATATGGAACTGGAAGGAGAAAATATATGTTTATTTTCTATAGGTTAGAGAGATATGAATTTTTTATAATCATCATTGTCCTGATTGTCCTTTCTGCGATTTTCTACTACCTGTCAGTTCGTTCCCGAAAACAGTATAAATGCCCTGAATGCGGAGAATCAGTGAATGTTGAACATATGGAAACAGCCCGCTGCGGTATGTGCGGCTCATTGTTGAAAAAGGAGGATTAACAGATTATGAACAGACAAGAATTACTCGCGGGCACACGTCCCCGGATTGAGGGAGGAAGCCGAAAAATCATAATGACCGGTGCGGAAGGTTTTGACGGTTATGAAATTATGGAATACAAAGGTATGGTCTGGGGGATATCGGTAAGAGCCAAAGATATGGGGCAGGATTGTGCAATGGGCTGCAAACAGGTTACAGGCGGTGAGTTGGATTCGTATTCGCAGCTCGGAGACGAGTCCCGTCAGAGAGCAATTGATAAAATGCTCCAGATGGCAGCAAGACAGAATGCAAACGGCATCATTAATGTTAATTTTGAGTTAAGCGGTGCGGCCCAGGGAGCTTCCGAGGTTGTTGTACACGGCACTGCTGTAGTAATAAAACCGGTAACCGGTTATGTGCCGACAGGGGCAATCGGGAACATCTTAGCTGATATGTATGATATTCTGAATAAAAAAAGCTGATTAAATGTGTATGTATATACGGCGAAAAATCTTTCTCAGGTGGTTATGGCTCAGGTATTCATATCCGTTCAACTGGGCACATAAGCCTTTATGCAGCCGTTTTCGCAAACACGTTATAAAAGTGCGCAGTATCTATCTCTGCCGAAGTTGTACTATGACTTATTTCGGAATTACGGTCTCTTTATTGTCCTTGTTTTCATTTAATGAAACGGCTGACAGATTCGGCTCGGCAATTTTTGTTTTAATCTGCTTCGTAATATTACCGCTTTCTTACCCCGGATTGTACAAAAAATTACACAGATCAGCACGCGATTTATTGCGTTTTCTTATGGGTTTCGTAATTCCTTTGTTATTTTTTTTAATACTGTCAAAGCAATACGCGGCAGGTATTCCGGGCATGATTATCCTGTCATTTTTTTGGATAATATATTTTCGTGAGCGTAAAACCAGGAAACTGAAAGCCTGCGATAATTGTTCGGAATACGGTAAAGGTGAAATCTGTTCCGGTTTCAGAATACAGGCTCAACGCATCAGACGTTTTGAAGAGGAAGCAACAGAATTCATTATAAACTCAGGCTATGTACCTGATTTAAAAAAACGGGTCTGACATGGCATTGCTCGTTTTAATTTAATCCCTCCTTGATGAATAGGGGGAATGAGAAGTGATCCCCTGAATTCTTATTAACACCTCGTTTTAACGAGGTGGCAGCCCCTAATGAAATATTTCTAACCGTTTTAACATTTTTCATCATGCACCTATAACCGGGATATTCTTATTAACACCTCGTTTTAACGAGGTGGCAGAACCCTGCCCATGAAATATTTCTAACCGTTTTAATGTTTTTCATCATGAAAAAACTGCATTCCGTATGCCGTGATAAACTTTTCATATTCCTCCGTAAATGTTCTTTTTCGATGATGATCTTCCTGTGTTGCGATATATTTTGCCACATCAGATACGACAGACTGCGATACCGAGAAAGCCCCGTAGCCTCTGCCCATGAAAATTTTCCGGTAATGATATCGTGCTGATTAATCCAATACGAGGAGTTTTCTTTCAACAGTTTGGCAACTTCCTGAATAGAATACTTCGTCGGCAAATCAATTAATACATGGACATGTTCGGCATTGACGTAATTGATTTTCATATAAATTTCTTTTGATTCAGCATACTCCGACAGGTGTGCTGAAACCTGTCTTCTTGCGTCTTTACGGAGCATCTTCTCACGATTCAGTGTTCCCCAAATCAGGTGAAGCCAACAGCGAGAATAAGAATGTTGTGACATGCGTGTCCTTTCTTATGAAAAACCGTTAAAACGGTTACAAGTACAGGTCCACCTTTTCCCCCTTGATAAATCAAGGGGTTAATGAGAAAATGTATTCCCTGATTAACACCTCATTTTAACCTTTCCTCTCTTTATAAATCAAGGGGTTAATGAGAGAATGTATTCCCTGAATTCTGATTAACACCTCGTTTTAACGAGGTGACAGGAGCTTTAATTTCCACACTCTCTTAAAAGGAGTCAGGGCAGGACTTCCAGGATTTCAGAATCATCAGTTCCCTGCAAACCGAGGGATAAATTTCTTGGAGTTATCCCTCGGCGGACTGTATGAAGGCAGTACTGCGAACTTTTTTTATCTGCTGATATTAAGAAGGGAAATTATAATCAGCATCACGTTTCACGCAATACTAACGCGACCACTTGTTCTTATCATAAATCTTCCCGGTCATGTTATCATGAGCCGCTTTGACCTGATTTAACGCGTCTGCACATTTATCTTTCACGAAACTCGTGAGCATTCCGACAGCTTCATCCTGTTTCCCCGCTTTTTTAAGTTCCTCAAATTTACCTTCGATTTCAGGCATCTCTTTGAGAATACCAGCTTCATACGGATCAAATGCCTTGCGGATGGCGTCATGATGCAGGGTGTATTTTGTAAATGCCCTGGTCATCACGGACTGGAACGCCACTGCTGCTTCGGGCGTGGTGTAACGCTTATCAACATCACTGATTCCGACATAAAAAGGCACGTAAGCGGAATTACAGGGAGGGCTGAAAGCATGAAGCATCAGCCCGAGTTCATCGGAAACCCCTGGCCTGGAAACCAGTATCCCCGAAGATGAGGTGGTGCCCCAGCCGAGATCATGGCTGCAGGGCCCCCGGACGTACATATGACAGGGAACCTCATCCTTTTCCGGTTGCGTGGTGTACCACTCAAACCCCAGCCAGTCAGCATATTCGGAGCTGTAAAAAGGAACCTGGTTCATTTTGATGGTCTTGCCGCTTGGCAGGGTATAGGTGTCAAAATGATCCCTGCACATGGACATGACCAGTTCGGGCGTCACTTTTCCCTGGTTCGCGTTCAGCAGTTCCATTGCCCGCTGATAACGCATCTCCGTGTTATAAAGCTTCTCCACATTTTTCCGCTTACTGAGGTCGTTATCTTCCGGGTAAAGTTCTTCTGCCGAATAGACCTTCCTGAAATTGATCTTCTCTGTTCCTTCTTTCACCCATCCCTGGGATGCGGCAAAGCTTACCAGATCCGGGGCTGCAAGGTCATAGTCATCCCCGATCTGATACTGGTTCGATCTTGCTGTCACCGTATCCGTGTATTTTTTCGCAGCCCAGCGGCGTCCTGTAATTTCAACAACCCAGAGTTCCTCGGGATCACCGATTTCAAACATGATGCCGTTCCATGCCTGGCCATATTTTGAAACAACAGCAGCAATCACATCCACGCCTTCCCTGGCAGTTTTTGCCCGCTCCAGAACGATCCTTACCAGATCATTATCGTGCAGACCTTCCTTGAATTCAAGCTTATCCCGTGAGGGAGCGTCATTATCCGACACCGCCACCTGATGTTCGTTGATCCCCATGCCATAGCCCCAGCGTCCGGCAGTACGGGAGCCGATAAACTTGTAAGTCGCTTCTGACTGCGGAATATCAATATACGCTGCTTTATACACCGCGCCTTTGGGATGGGTCGCGCCCTGATGAAGACCGATCTCGATCAGGGTCTGGAACCCCAGGTCGCGGTTCTTGGCAATAATTGATCCCCCGCCTGTCACAGCCTTTCCGTGAGCGATAAACGTGGTACACTCCCCGACAAAACCGGTAATCATCCTGTCCGCGGTGTTAAAAACCAGGACATCCTCGTATGGAATGCCCGATCCGTCTGCAACCCCCTTCATCCACTCGATCTTTTCAGGAAGGACGGATTCATAAAGGTTCTCCGTTCTCCTGGCATAGCTGATGAGCTTTCCGGGGTCTCTCTTATTCTCAACTGCTTTGTCCTGCAATTCCCTGATGTTGGTCATGATTTCATTTTTATATGCCTGACCGAAGCGGAATCCCTGTTCGTAATTCTCCGTACCCAGCGCGAAGACCGGGCTTGTGATGACAAACGAAAGAAGGCATGCGACCAAAGTGAACCACAGGCACGATTGCCTGAAAAAACGATTTCTTTCCATGTAAATATCTCCTTATTATATTATGAGTAGATCGAAAACTTTTGGCAGACAGTGGATTCCGGGTTAAAATCGGAATGACAGTTTAACATCCTGTCATTCCGGGAAAAATTAAAAAACGGATGTTTTTTAATTTTAACCCGGAATCCACTGTTAACCGGTGACTTTTCGGGCATCCTTCATAAAAGCTGAAAAGTAGTTTACAATTTTTCAAATTGTTAAAACGATTTGAAAAATCGTTCTACATTAAAGTGTAAACTGACAAATGAAGGATGCCTCTTTTCGATCTATTTATTATAGCTTGATTGTCCGGAGTGCCAAACTTACAGTTTGGCAGAATCCCCGGTTTTATGCTTTGCCAAACTGTAAGTTTGGCACTCCGCAGCCGCCACAGCAGACTCAGCCATAGTCTGTTGACGGAAGTCCCCCGAAAAAAAGAAAAGCCCGGCTCGGAATAATTCCCAAGGTCAGGCATTTGTTTTCCAGAATTTTCAGCAACAGACAATTCCTCCATATATTCAGATGCGATTTTATGCCCGGAAGACCTTTTTTAAAAGCGGACATTTTGCCTATAATATAGTTGCATGCCTGCCGGGTCAAGATTTTTTTATTTTAACCGGGTACCGGCAGGGAAAGGGCAGTGTCCGAAAAAAAGCGGGTATAAGCAACAAAAAAAGCCCGTAGGTCGGGTGAGGCACGAACCCCGACAAAAACGGGTGATTGTAATTTGGGATAATTAAAATGTCGGGATTCATGCCGCAGACAGAAACGGGAGAAAAAATCTTCAGCCGCCTCATCTGCGATGCCCGGTTTTTGTAATGAGCAAAGAATGTTCCGATCATTGATTCCGGTCATTTTTTTCGCTGAGTTCCCAGTCATTTCTGCCACTGGTTCCGTCTTTGCGTTTATTCTTTCCGCGTCGGAATCGGGAGATGAGGAGGGGGATAAACAGACCCCACATGAAAAGTCCCGAAAAAATGTATGCAGTTCCCTCATACGGATCTCCGCCATGCAACATGCCGCGGATTCCGCCTGCTATCAGAATGATCGGACAATTTATAAGGAAGAAAAACGAGCCTAAGATAACCTCCGCTTTTTCATCCCAGATCACTGACAATATCAGTGAAGCCAGGACAGAGACTCCGAAAAAAATCAGCATCAGTCCCCCGTACCAGCCTCCGAAATACCAGCCTCCGGTATACACAATCAGCAGGATTCCGCCTGATATCAGAATGATCGAAGAAGATATGAAAATTATAAATCGCATGACTGCTCCCGAAATGATTGCACAGAAAAGTGAGTGTTCTGAAATTGTATAATTATTTCAGAACGTCGTGTTTCATTGATCAGAACGTGCTGATTATAATGATGAAACCGTTTGAAATGGCCTTGCTTATTTCTGATTGCTCTCGTTGTTTCTTCGTTTTTTTAATTTTTATAAAAAAACACGTAGATGGTCGTAACAAGATTTATAAGCCCCATAAGAACATAGCCCGCTCCCTGGATCCAGTCTCCGGTTTCTATAATGCCCTCGATTCCGAATATAATCGTAAGCAAGCAAAAAAATAATATAAGAAATCTGTTCCCATACCAGGGCTTTTTCATCTGTTATCTTCCTAACCTGGCCTGTGAATCCCGCGGACAGAAACGGGCGGTTAAAGAGAAAAAATATTCAGCCGCCTTATATGGAGAAACTGCAATGCCCGGTTTCTGTAATGAGCAAAGAATGTTCCGATCATTGATTCCGGTCATTTTTTTCGCTGAGTTCCCAGTCATTTCTGCCACTGGTTCCATCTTTGCGTTTATTCTTTCCGCGTCGGAAGATGACGGGGATAAACAGGCCCCAGATGAGAACTCCCAGAAAAATGAATGTTGTTTCCTCATGAGGGTCTTCGCCATGCAAAAGTCCGTGGATTCCGCCTGCTATCATAATGATCGGGCAATTTATAAGGAGAACAAACGATCCGAAGACAACCTCCGGTGCTTCATCCCAGATCACTGACAATCTCGGTGAAACCAGGGCAGAAATCCCCAAAAAAATCAGCATCAGTCCGCCGTACCAGCCTCCGAAGAAATACCAGCCTCTGGTATACACAATCAGCAGGATTCCGCCTGATATCAGAATGATCGAAGATGATATGAAAATTATAAATCGCATGGCTGCTCTCGAAATGATCACACAACCCGTAGGTTAGGGTGAGGCACGAACCCAACAAAAACGGGGGATTATAATTTGGGATAATTAATTAAAATGTCGGGGTTCGTGCCTCACTCCAACCTACGGGCTACGGGCTCTCGGATAGCGGGCAAAATTACGCATCACGTTTCACGCATCACAAATCATATCCCAGCAAGCTCTTCCAACCCCTCCCGGTCAATCAGACGAATATCCCGCCCTTTGACTTTGATAAGTCCCCTATCTGCCAGTTTTGCAAAGGTCCGGGACAGTGTCTCCGGAATTGTCCCTAGGAGGCTCGCTAACTGCCCTTTGGAAATATGCAATATGACCCCGTCTTCACGCTTCTGCTCATCTGAAAGAAAAACAAGATAGGCTGCAAGGCGGGCCGGCATCTCTTTTAAGGAGAGACTTTCTATCTGAACCGTAAACTGGCGAAGCCGCATTGACAGAACCGACAGCATATTCAACGCAAGAGAGGGGTTAGCGGTGATAAGATCAACAAATGCGGTCCTGGGAAAAAACAGGAGATGGCTGTCAGCAATCGCTTCCGCGTTTGCCGGGAATGACTCCCCGCTGAAGACCGGTACTTCTCCGAAAGGCTCTCCTGCTCCGAAAATATGGAGAATCTGTTCCTTTCCTTCAGCAGACAGTTTGAATATTTTCACCCTGCCATCTGTAACAATGTAAAATCCCTCTCCGTCATCCCCTTCTGAAAATATCATCTCACCTTTTCTGAAATGCCTGTTAACGGAGATATTTCCTATCTCTTGTAACTGATCTTGGGGAAGCCCTCCGAAAAGCGGGGTTCCTGAAAGGATATCCGGTATGTTTTTCATTTTTATCGGTGGTCAGTTGTCAGTTGTCAGTGGTGGGTGCAATTAAAAGTGTTAGGTAAGTCCTCGTTCCCAAACTCCGTTTGGGAACGCTGTTGCCCGCAAAACTCCGGTTTTGCATGAAATGTCAGGCAGATACAGATGCAAACAGAATTTGCCTGCAGGTGTGTTCCCAAACGGAGTTTGGGAACAAGGGGCCGAGTACCTAACACTTTTAATTGCACCCGTCAGTGGTTAGTGAGGGAACTCCGACATAAATAATATACCCGATTCGGGGAATGGGAAATGCAGGGACCTTCTCCTGCTCGGTTCGGCTTCGGCGTGAATTCAGTCGAACGGTTGGCAAATCCGAATCCCGCCGGGGGATTTGTCAATCCCCCCGCGAGCGGCGGGTATTTTATTTATTGGAAAATCCCTTACTGATCAGGTTTTTCATCCTCACTTTTGCCACCCAGAAGCCCGGAAAACACCTTTCGGAGTCTCTGGTACAATGTCCGGGATTCATACTCAGGATCGGTGTCGTTCTGAATCATATCGGCCTCTTCAGTCATCGCATTGATGCTGGCTTCGATGAAATATTTATCCTCTGTTTTTTTTCGGATTCTTTCCTGGCGGACTTCGGGCCGCTCTGCGCGGTTAAGTAATGCCTCCACATCAACTTCCTCCACTGTCACCTGACACGTCTGGGTTGTTTTGCCCTTTTCCTCGCATTTTAACAGGAAATTGTAATCAAAACGATAACGGCAGTCAGGAGTACATGTACAGGGAACCATTTCTTTATAGCGGATTTTCCTGATGGTCTTGTGAAGCTCTCCGAAATGTGAGCGGATAACTGCCAGAAAATCCCTTTTGCCGATACCACTGGTCTGGATCGTGGCTACTTTGGCATAGGGATTGAATTTGGCCATTGCCTGACTTTCCTCATATTCAAAATAAGCCCCCTCACGCCAGCAGAGTTTTTTGCCGTTATGCTCTATCAGATATTCGTGCATCCGGACAATCAGCCGGTTGATCAGCCCCGCGGGCAGGAAATCATAATGATATTCAAATTGCAGGCATCCCCTGAAATCCCACTCATATTCGACACGCTTGGGAAACAGGAGTTCCGCCACAATATAGCGATCTTTGCCAGAAGGAAACGCAAGCTCAAAATTCTCCATCAGGCGCAGAATTGTTGCATATTTGTCCGGCGGATACAACTCATTATCCTTCCATATCTCCGGCAGATCCTTGTGATACAGGATTCCGTTGCGATCCCGAACCGGTTTGGCGTCCAGGACTTTGTAAACCGCGTCTGTCCCCCATTCAGGCTTGAGGATGATGGTATCTTTTAACAGCGGATCATCCTGGAAGTGAAGCACAATCCCCAGATCGTGCAGATAACGGCTCAGGGTCATTGCCTCACCTTTGTCAATATCCGCTTTCCTGCAAAGTTGCAGGTATTTTTCATAAGGCACATGATATCTCGGAGTTGCCTTCAATGCCCTGCGTATTGACAGCCAGGAAGACGGCCAGAAGGTTCCCATAAGCGGCAGTTCCCACGCCTGCTTACGGATAAGGTTTCTCAACGATCCGATACCTGTCCCATCTTTCGCACTGACTTTCCCGGACGCGATCACCTGGGGATAAATCTGTTTCAACTCGCTGATATTCAGATCTTTGATACGTTCATCTGCCTTGTTCATCACCAGGAGGATCGGGCTGTCCTCGGCAAATGTATCAATAATATTCAGCCAGTAATCAATGCGGCTGTGCTCCTCTTCCTGGCGAGCGTCCCACACAAGGATGTAGAGCGAACACCGGGTAAGGAAAAACTGGTGGGTTGCGTGATAAATCTCCTGCCCTCCAAAATCCCAGACATTCAGCGTCATCTGGGTCTGCATTTCATCGGATGCGGTGACTTTCCAGGATCGGATGTCTATGCCCTCGGTGGTCGTTTGCTTCTCTGTGTACTTACCTAAGATCAGGCGTTCCATCAGGCAGGTTTTCCCCACACCTCCCTGGCCCACAAGCATCAGTTTTCCTTCATAAAAAAGATGTCCGCCCTTGTCTGATTTCTCCAGGTACTCCGTGACAGCGGATATTCCCTGGTTGACGATTTCAACGGGCGGAAATATAAGAGGGTTGTAATCAAGATCAAGAATCTTCAGATTCTTTAAATAGACGATCTCCGTCGGAAGCTTGCGCAACTGGTTGTAACTCACATCCAGGATGGTGAGATTTTTGACTTGAACGATCTCTTTGGGCAGTTCACTCAACTGATTGTTGCTGACATCAAGCCGGAAGATATTCTTTAGTTGAAAAATCTCCCTGGGCAACTCACTCAGTTGATTACGGCTTAAATCAAGCTGCGTGAGATTCCTGAGATGAGCAACTTCTTTGGGCAGTCCGGCAAGCTGATTTGAACCTAAATAAAGAACGAAGAGATTCCTGAGCTTCCCGATTTCCGGCGGCAGATGGGTGAGCCCCCGGCCGGATAAATCAAGCACGACAGCCTGTTCTTTTTCCGCTTTGCGGATGATTTCCGATATGTCTTCCTGGCTCATTTTTATTATCCTGAAACGTGAGACGTGAGACGTGAAACGTGAAACGTGAAACGTGAGACGTGAGACGTGAAACGTGAAACGTGAAACGTGAAACGTGAAACGTGAAACGTGAAACGTAATGCGTGAAACGTGATATGTTAAATATCACATATATGCATATCATTAAGTTTTACGCATCACGCATCACGCATCACGTTTCACGCATCACGTTTCATTTACCACAGTTTTTTAAGATACCATTTTTTTAGCTTGGGCGGAAGTATCTTAAGGGGCGATTTCCCTTCAGCGGGATATTGATCCTCCATTTTTTCTTTAACTCTTTTTTCACGAACCTGCGGCGTTTCTATGAAATCAAGCAGTCTTCCGACACTGACTTCCTCAACAGATATCTGACATGTCTGTGTCATTTTTCCTTTTTCTTCACATTTCAGCAGAAAATTGTAATCAAAACAATGCTCACACTCCGGTGAACAGATGCAGGGCACTTTTTCCTTGAAGCGGATTTTTTTGATGGTCTTATGAAGTGCGGCAAAATGAGAGCGGATAACTGCCAGAAATTCCCGTTTATTAATCCCGTGAACTTCGATCACCGCAATCCTGGTGTAGGGATTGACCTTGATCATGGACTGGCTTTTTTCATAGCTGAAATAAGCCCCTTCACGCCAACAGAGTTTTTTGCCGTTATGCTCGATCAGGAACTCATGCATCCGTACAATCAGACGAGTCATCAGCCCTGCAGGCAGGAACTCGTAATGATATTCAAACTGGATGTAATTCTGAGGATTCCAGTGATACTTGGATTCTCTCACCGGAAGAAGTTCGGCCACAATATGGCGATCTCCTTCCCCGATGGGAAACGCGAGTTCGAAATTTGCCATCAGACGCAGGATGGTGGCGTATTTTTCATCGGGATATCGTTCGCGATCTGTCCATATATTCGGCAGATCAGAGTCATGAAGAATTCCGCCTCTTTCCTGTACTTTCCTGGAATCCAGAACTTTGTAAACCGCGTCCGTCCCCCATTCCGGCTTGAGAATGATCGTATTTTTCAAAAGGATATCATCCTGAAAATGCAACACGATTCCCAGGTCGTGCAGATAATGACTCAGGGTTCTGGCTTCACTTTCTCCCATTTCGTGTTCTTCGCAGTATTTCAGGTATTCTCCGTATGGCATCTGATATCGGGAGTCGGTTTCCAGTATTCTCCGCACAGCCAGCCAGGAGGGTGGCCAGAAGGTTCCCATAAGCGGCAGTTTCCATGCTTCCTTCCGGATCAGTTTTCGCAGGGAATCAATTCCGGTTCCTTTCTTAGAGCTTACCCTGCCGGAAACCACAAGTTGCGGACATCTTTGTTTCAGATCTTTGAAATTCAGATATTTGACCCGTTCATCCGACTTATTCATTACCAGGAGGATGGGGCTTTCCTCCGCAAAGGTCTCTATAGTTTTCAGCCAGTAATCAATTCGACCATATTCTTCTTCCTGGCGCGCATCCCATGCCAGGATATAGAGCGAACGCTGGGTAAGAAAGAACTGGTGGGTGGCGTGATATATCTCCTGCCCTCCGAAATCCCAGACATTCAGCGTCATCCGGGTTTCTGAATCATTGGGAGCAGTGATGACCCAGGGATGGATGTCGATCCCCTCGGTTGTGGCTTCCTGCTCCGAGTACTCATCCCTGATCAGACGTTTCATCAGACAGGTCTTTCCGACTCCTCCCTGTCCGAGAATTAACAGTTTACCTTCGTAGAGTGTTTGTCCGCCTTTTTCCATTTTTTTCAAATAATCCAAGATAGCAGGTAACCCCTGACTGGCGATTTCCACGGGCGGAAAAGTCAGGGGATTGTCATCCAGCTCAAGGCGTTTCAATTTTTTCAGATCAGCAATCTGTCCGGGCAATTCCGTAAGCAGGTTAAAACTTACATCCAGATAAAAGAGATTTTCAAGCTGAATGAGTTCTTTAGGTAACTCAATCAGTTGATTGAAACTGAGATGGAGATAGATGAGGTTTCTGAGTTGAACGACTTCCTGTGGCAGTTCAATAAGCTGATTAAAGCTTAAATTCATAAATGTAAGGTTCTGAAGTTTTGAAATGCCGCCAGGGAGTTCGCTGACTTGATTGTTTTTCAGATCAAGCTGTGTCAGATTTCTGAGTTGAGTAATGCCTGCAGGCAATTTTGTCAGGCGGTTTTTCATTAAATACAGTTGTGTGAGATTCCTGAGTTGTCCGAGCCCTTCAGGGAGTTCTTCCAACTGGTTATAGTTCAGATTCAGTTGCGAAAGATTCCTGAGTTGCGATATTTCCCCAGGCAGTTTTGCGATGTAATTGTTTTTCAGATTCAGTTGTGAGAGATTTCTGAGCTGTGATATTTCCCCTGGCACTTCGCTGATACGGTTATTTTTCAAGTCGAGCTGCGCAAGATTTCTGAGTTTTGTTATTGCCTCGGGGAAATCGGCCAGTTGGTTGAAACTTATATTCAGAAAATTGAGATTTCTGAGTTTCGAAAATGTTTCAGGCAGGTCGGTCAGCTTGTTATAGCTTAAAGAAAGCTGAGAGAGTTCCCTGAGTTCCGTAATTTCCGCGGGCAATTCTTTAAATTCGTTGTAACTTAAATCAAGGACTCTGAGATTTTTAAGATTTGCAAATTCTTCGGGCAGTTCCCGCAGTTTATTATAGCTTAAATCAAGAACCTTGAGATTTTCAAGATGCGTGATTTTCCGGGGCAGTTGCCTGAGCGCGCGTTTGGAGATATCGAGTTCGATTGTCTGCCTCCTTTCTGTCTGAGTCAAATTTTTATCCTTTTGGTTTTGCGCGGGGCAAATGTCTCCGTTTCCTTGTGCTTTTGAATTTTTTATCGTTTTTTCAGAGTGTTCTTGCATACAGATAACTTTCGACCGCGGGAATAATAATTATCAGCGGCGCGTGTACGAGAAGTATGGTAAGCCATGTTCTGTCACGAAGCGGAACAAAGAGCGTGATAATGCCGATAATGATGACAGGCACGGACCATAAAATTATCCGCTTTGCGCCATACGCATTAATTTTTAACCAGTTTTCTTCAGATTCAAAAGATTTTGCAAAACGTATTCCATAAAAACGGTTCATCCTGACTTCTCCTTTCAACAGGGGAATACTGATCCCGATGAAAAGAAGTCCGCAAAAAATATCGGTTATTCCTATGATAATGTTGGCTGAATTCATTCTTCCAAAGGGTGAAGTTTGAAGGGTGAAGTTTGAAAAAAATGATTAAATCTATACGTCCTCTTCAAACTTCACCCTCCCCCCTTCAAACTTCCCTTTTTCAGCACAGGCAGGGAATCCGCTCCCGGTTTCCGATACCACTGACGCCCATATCCCTGGAACAAATTCAAAGCAGTTCCTTCTGATGCTTCTTTTGGCAAAACCGAATACACCCTTACATCATAAAGGGCATCTTTCCCCCTGTTATCCCATATCAGTTCACCGATCTGACCTGCTGTCACCAGGGAAGCCTTCACACAGACAACCTCTTTCCGCCCGGGTTTGGAACGTCCTGTTGTTGCAACATCTCCCAGGCAGCGGTATCCCAGTGGCGGAACCGGACGCCAGATTGCTCCGTCAACATCTGAATCCTGCCAGATCCGTTCATATCGCATCGGATAGGCAAGTATTCCCTCATCCCCCATCTCCGAAACCGGTTTCACGGCAATTACCCGCCCTTTTGGCCTGCCGTAGTCGTTCTGGGCATAGTGTCCGAATATCTTATATCCTACCGGGGGCAGGGGCTGATAAAAAGCAACTTTCTGCTTCATTCCGCTCTCTTTATCATTCCAGACAAGTTCGAATTCTGTTATAAGCGTGTAGCGGAGATATACTTTTTTTTCAGGTTCGGCGGTTTCCTCCTGGCTTTCAGGTTGAAACGGAGGGGATTCCGGCAATACCTCGGAGGGTTGCTCAATGACGGAAATGTCAGGCTCCCCGGTCGTGGCAGGCCATAAGTGTATAATCGCTCCTGACAGAATCAGAATCCCTCCGATTGTGATACCCGTAACTTCCGCAATCTTATTTTCAATATCGTTAAGCCTGAAAAGAACCACAATAAACAGAAAAACCAGGCCCGATATTATCAGCAGGATACCGAACGGTCTGTTAAAGATATCTTCAATCAGTTCAATCAATTTCGTTTGTCCGTGGTGAGATTTGTCAGTTGTCAGTTCTCAGTTGTCAGTTCTCAGTTCTCAGTCGTCAGTTGTCAGTTGTCAGTTCTCAGTTCTCAGTTGTCAGTTCTCAGTTCTCAGTTGGCAGTTCTCAGTTCTCAGTTCTCAGTTCTCAGTTCTCAGTTCTCAGTTGTCAGTTGTCAGTTCTCAGTTCTCAGTTGGCAGTTGTCAGTTGTCAGTTGTCAGTTGTCAGTTGTCAGTTGTCAGTTGTCAGTTGTCAGTTGCAACATACCACGGACAACTGACTACTGACAAATCATTTTACCATCTTAATTTTCGAATAAATCCTCTGTATGAGTGTGCCAAGCCTCCCTGACAGGTTCTCTCCTGCAAGGCCCACAGGATCGGCCCGACGGGGCTGATATTTATCATCCGATCCCCTCGCTCTTTTTTCATGACGAACTTCCGACTGTTCTATACTGTCCAATACTTTTCTTACGTTTATATACTCCGCATTTTTCTCGCAAAGTACTTTCCTGATGCCTTTTTCTTCGCATTTCAGCAGGAAGCTGTAATCAAAGCGATGTTTGCAGTCAGACGTACAGGCACAGGGAATTTTTTCTTTAAAACGAATCTTTCTGATGCTTTTATGAATCGCTGCGAAATGAGATCGGAATATGGCTAAAAATTCCCGTTTTGCAGTTCCGTCAATCTGAATCATCGCTATTCGGGTATAAGGATGAATTTTCACCATAGCCCTGGTTTCCTCCTGCTCGAAATAAGCACCTTCCCGCCAGCAGAGCTTCTCACCTTTATACTCTGTCAGGAATTCGTGCATCCGCACAATCAGACGGGTGATTACGCCGGCAGGAAGGAAGTCATAATGGTATTCAAACCGGAGAGGTGTCCTGGGATTCCAGTCATATTCCACTTCCTTGGGGGACAGGAATTCAGCCACAATATAGCGATTCCCTTCGCCAAAAGGAAATGCAAGCTCAAAATTCGCCATCAACTGCAAAATGGTGGCATATTTCTCCTTGGGATACAGCTTACGATCCGACCATATTTTGGCTAAATCTTTCAGTTTCAGAATACCGTTGTTTTCCTGGACCGGTTTGGCATCCAGCACCTTATAAACAGCGTCCGTTCCCCATTCCGGCTTGAGGATCACCGTCTGTTTTAAAAGCGGGTCATCCTGGAAATGCAGGATAAGTCCCAGATCGTGCAGATAGCGGCTCAGGGTATTTGCTTCATTTTCGTCAATCTCCACCTTTCTGCAAACCTGGAGGTATTTCTTATAGGGAATATGATATCGGTATGTGTCCTGTAATGCTTTACGTACTTTCAGCCAGGAAGATGGCCAGAATGTCCCCATCAGGGGCAGCTTCCAGGCTTGTCTGCGGATAAACTTTCGCAGGGCTTCAATGCCGATGCCTCCTTTGGCGCTCACTTTCGCAGATGCGATAATCTGGGGGCAACGTTTTTTCAACTCACTGAGATTTATATCTTTATTCCGTTCATCGCACTTGTTCATCACAATCATAACAGGGCTGTCTTCGGCAAAGGTTTCGATAGCATTGAGCCAGTAATCAATCCGTCCGTATTCCTCTTCCTGACGGGCATCCCATACCAGGATATAAAGGGATCGCTGGGTCAGAAAAAACTGATGAGTGGCGTGATATATCTCCTGACCACCGAAATCCCAGACATTGAGTTTCATCTGGGTCTTCGACTTATCCGGTGCTCCGAGCTTCCATGTGTGAATGTCAATGCCCTCCGTAGTGGTTTGCTTTTCACCGAATTCATTCTGTATCAGGCGTTTGATCAGGCAGGTTTTACCTACCCCGCCCTGGCCCACGATCATAATTTTCCCCTCATAAAGGGTCTGCCCTCCCCTGCCTGATTTTTCCAGGTATTCCTTGATCGCGGATAATCCCTGGCTGGCAATTTCCAGTGGCGGAAACGTCAGGGGGTTTTTATTCAGATCCAGATGGATGAGCTTTTCCAACTTAACAATCTCCCTGGGCAGGGTACTCAGTTGGTTGGAGTCCACATAAAGAACGCTGAGTTCTCTCAATTGTGAAATTTCCCCGGGAAGTTCTTTCAGTTCATTGGAACTCAGATCAAGGATGTTAAGATTATCAAGCTGGCCGATTTCTCTCGGAAGTTCGTTCAGATGATTGAAGCTTAAATAAAGCCGCGTAAGGTTTTTTGCCTGGGCAATCTCTCTGGGCAGTTCTTCCAGTTCATTTGAACTTAAATTCAGTTCTGTAAGATTTCTGAGGTGTGCGATCTCTTTCGGCAGTCTTTCCAACTGATTGGAACTTAAATCAAGCTCTGTGAGGTTTCTGAACTGGGCAATTTCCCCGGGCAGTTCCTCCAGTTGATTGGAACCCAGATCAAGCCGGGTGAGATTTCTGAGCTGGGCAATCTCCCTGGGCACCCTTTCCAATTGATTGTAACTTAAATTCAGTTCTGTAAGATTCCTGAGATGGGCAATCTCTCTTGGCAGTTCTTCCAGTTGATTGGCGCTCAGGTAAAGGATACTGAGATTTCTCAGCCGGGCAATCTCCGGGGGTAATTCCGTCAGTTGATTGAAACTTAAATAAAGGATATTAAGTTTTTTCAGTTGGGCAATCTCCTTGGGCAGTTCGGTCAGGGCATTGGAATTCAGATAAAGCCGAGTCAGATTTTTCAGTTGGGCAATCTCCCCGGTCAGTTCGGTCAGTTCGTTAGAGCTTAAATCCAGTATATCAAGATTCCTGAGCTGGGCAATCTCCCCGGGCAGTTCTTTCAATTCATTGGAATTCAGGTAAAGCCGGGTCAGATTTCTGAGTTGGGCAATCTCCCCGGGGAGTTCTTTCAGCCCCCGAAGTATAAGAATCTGGAGTGAGGTCAGTCTGCCAATCTCCGGCGGAAGCTGTGGAATTTCATATTCTGACAGATCAAGTTCAGTCACTTGTTCCTTTTCCGCTTTATGTATGATTTCCAATAATTCTTCCTGAATCATCTTATTAATATCCTTGGTCAGTTGTCCGTAGTACAGCAATTTATAAATTCGTCCCTCCCCTTTAAAAAAGGGGAGGAATTTACAAGTTGCTGTAGTAGTACACTTGGTAAATCCGTCTCTGCTCAGTTGTCCGTAGTCAGTTGCCCATGTCCCGTTGTCAGTTACAACTGACAACTGACCCTCTCACGATTTCCATTTCTGATTCTAACAGATTTTGTGGTTCAATCTGATTTCAGATAGTTACAACTGTCATTCCGGGGAAAATCGGAAAACGGATGTTTTCCGATTTTAACCCGGAATCCGCTGTGTTAACTACTGATTCCGGAAAAGCATCCTGATTTCCCCGGAATGACAATTCGGGTAAACCACAAAATCCGTTAGAACCAGGAATATCCAGATAGTACCTCAACTTGGAAATTCCCCCCCCCTTTCGTAAAGGGGAGCCTATGGGGATTTTTGTCGCAACAGCCTTTTTTCGCAAGAAAAATCCCCCCTGCCCCTTTAAGAAAGGGGGACGAATTTGTAAGTTGCGGTTCCCGACTCATATCCAGGCATGAAAGGGCCGAAAGATACGGAGACTTTCATATAGGGCAATGCCCGCTGCTGTAGAAAGATTCAGACATCTGATTTCGTCAGATATGGGGATATGATAGGTTGCATGTCTGTACTCGGATAACAGGGACTCGGGCAGTCCCCTGGTTTCCGATCCGAAAATGAGAAACAGTCTGGCCGGAGACGGCATGGCCCAGAACGGCTTTGCACCTTTTTTGGCAAATATGGCAACTTCCCCGCTCCGAGGCTTCATATTTTCCCTGAATTCCAAGAAATCATTCCATACGGAAAGCTTAACCCGGGACCAGTAATCCAGACCTGCCCGTTTCACTTCACGGCCTTCAAGAGAAAATCCTAATGGCCTGATAAGGTGGAGAAATGCCCCTGCACCCAGGCAGGTGCGGCCGATATTGCCTGTGTTCCAGTGTATTTCAGGAGATACAAGAACAACATGGCGTTCAAAATTTTTTCCGTCATTCTGAGTATGGGCTTTCATACCTCTTTTCCACAAAAAGGGCAGTACTGAAAATCCTGATGCAGTGCTCTGCCGCAGTGACCGCACGTTTTCCCCTGTTGCTTTAACCAGTCGTTATATTCCTCTCCGAACTCGTGAATATTTCTTTCGCACCGCTCACACATAATAAAAGGTTCCCCTTTTTTAACCCTTACAACAGGAATGAAAAACAGGTTGAAATAATGATCAACCCGCTTATAATAAGCCTGGGCCAGCCCGCATATCGGACACATCCTGGGCTTTTCATCAAGGGTTCTTATTTTCGGGGAAACACCGGCTATCAGAAACATTAATATCTCCTTAGAACAAATTCCAAACAAGTTTCAATTCAATATTCGAATCTCAGATAAGACCTCCGAGGTTTGGTAAACCCGCATGTCTTCTCCGGGCGAGATTCCGGAAACCTCGGAGGTCTGAGCCTGCCTGACCCGGTGTCGGACGCAGACCTCCGAGGTTTGGTAAACCCGCATGTCTTCTCCTGGCGAGATTCCGAAAACCTCGGAGGTCTGAGCCTGGCCGATCCGATGTCGGACGCAGATCTCCGAGGTTTGGTAAACCCGCATGTCTTCTCCTGGCGAGATTCCGAAAACCTCGGAGGTCTGAGCCGGGCCGATCCGATGTCGGACGCAGATCTCCGAGGTTTTGGTAAACCCGCATGTCTTCTCCGGGCAAGATTCTGAAAACCTCGGAGGTCTGAGCCGGGCCGATCCGATATCGGACGCAGACCTCCGAGGTTTGGTAAACCCACATGTCTTCTCCTGGCGAGATTCCGAAAACCTCGGAGGTCTTTTCCGGGCCGATGCGATGTCGGAGGCAGATCACCGAGGTTTTGGTAAACCCGCAT
>JAUCGG010000319.1 GCA_030378015.1 Desulfococcaceae bacterium HSG8 | reverse complement strand
CGGCTCTTTTTTACTGAGTCAGGCATCATTTACGTCCCTTTTTTCCGAAAAATGTCTTTCTGAAACTGTAATTCAGTCGTGCAGACTGTTTTTTTTTATTAAAAAGAAGAATCGCTCAATTTAGGTCTTTGTCAATCTGTCTGATATCCCGGGGATCAAGCTCCGGTTGAACTGATTTCTTATGCGGACGGATGAACCTGAGCATTCCTTTCTCCCATCCCTCAAAGTCTTCCGGGTCGTTTTGTTCCCAGAATTTTTCCAGTTCTTCGTCGTCCATGCGGAATATTTCAGATAATTTATCAGAATGTCTCATTATTTTCAACCCGATTTTTGCCCTGAAAGGGTAAAACACCCTGGGGTGAATCCCCCGTTTTTATTATGTAACCCCTTCAGGGTAATTCATTTTTGTTTGTGTTTTCTTACCCAGGGTGGCGCTTCGCTTACCCTGGGCTAGATTACGTAACCCCTTCGGGGTAAAAAAACAATCACTCATTACGCATCACGCATCACATTTCGCGCATCACGCTTCACGTTCCAGATATTCCTCCAGTTCCCCCCATTGCCAATCATCTGCCGTGCGTTTGTGCGAGTCAAAGTTTATGCCCATCAGATAAATCTTCCTGCCGCTTCCCAGGTATTTCTCATAATACTTTTTTTTCAGAATCTGCCGGATCGCCAGTTCCGAACTGTGATTACACTTGAGTTCGATCACATATACCTTGTCTCCGAATTCGACAGCAATGTCTGTTCTGCCTCGGCTGGTCAGGACTTCCGTATGCACCGAAACCCCGGACGCGGAAAGCATGAGATAGAAAACCGTATGATAATAATCTTCCCCCTGATTCGCAATCTGAGTATAAGGAATCGAGGCTAGGATGCTTTTCACTGCATTGATAAAGTCCCCGATCTTCTTTTCCTTCAGATAGGTGTGGAGTCGTTTGTATATCCCCCTCAGTCTTCTATCTTCTGACCTGATAAGATGATTATACAGATAAGCTAAAAACGAAGTTTTCACCTCCTGATTGGGATATCCCAGGCGATACAGGATACCGTCATAATTCCGGATAGTAATATATCCGGTTTGGAATAACAACGGTTCCAATTCCAGGTCATCCACTTCATAGACGGTGAAATCCTCTGCTGATAATTCCAGATGTTCGATATCTGCAATCGGATATTCCTGCTCTCTGATCAGGTTTATCAGAAAGCTGGGCGTCGCGGTCTCAAACCAGTAATTCCCGAATTCTCCGCTGTCAAACAGTTTTATCACCGAAAACGGATTGTAAACAGTGCTCTCTCTGTTTGTAAAACGATATCCGTTATACCGGCTGCGTATCTTTCTGACAAGTTCTTCCCTGCTGAGATCCAGTTTGGCAGATAATTCACTGATGTTCATATCAAAATAATATAAGAGTTCCTCATCCGTATAGCCCAGAACCGAATCGTATTTCTCCTGCATGGAAATATCGTTCAGATTATTCAGATCCGAAAAAATACTGACTCTTGCAAACTTGGATATGCCGGTAATAAAGACGAAACGCAACGCTGCGGAAACATCCCCGCCTTTGAGCACCCCGAAAAACTGTTTCAGAATATCCCGGTTTTCTTTGGCAATTGAAAGATGTTCCTCCCCTTTCCCCAGATGGTCAATCAGGGGCTTGTCGTATTCGTCAACCAGTACGACGACCGGTTCATTATATTTTTCAGCAAGCCGGGTGATAAATGCGGCGAAACAGTCTGGGAGAGACTGTATGCTGTTTTTAATTCCGTGCTTTTCGGCAAGCCGGTGAATGTGGGAGAGCAGACTTTGTTCCAGCTTTTCGGGACTCGTCATGTTAATGGTGCTGAAATCTGTTTTTATTACCGGGTGGGCTTTCCATTCCCTGTCTGCCTTGTCTATCTCCAGATTTCCGAATAATTCCCTGCGGCCTTCGAAAAGATAGCCCAGCGCGGATACAAGCAGGGATTTCCCGAATCTGCGGGGGCGGGCAAGAAAATAAAAGCCCTGGGGCGGACGCACCATCTCCCATATGTATCCGGTTTTATCAATGTATAAGAAGTTGCCCTCGATCATCGTCTTGAAATCCTGGATGCCTACCGGCAGGAATTTCTGCATGGTTACCTCCTTTCACGGTTCACTTTTGCAATGTAAGAACCTTTCTACCATATTTCACGCATCACTTTTCACATAAACCGGTACTCCGTCAGGCATTCACCCTTCCTGCGTGACCAGATATCGCAGGATATAAATAATTTCTCCCGTTCCGATTTTATTATCCCCGCTTACATAGCTGACTGACAGGGCATCTGCCTCCGCACCTGCGATCACCTTCAGGGCTGTGACAGCATCGGTCAGGTCAATATTGCTGGTTCTAACGGATTTTGTGGTAGTCGAATAAAAGGGTTGCAAAGTTAATTTTGATGATATATTCTTCCTCTTAAATGAGCACATAAACATGGAGGAAAAATGGCTGAGTCTGTAAAAAAAATTA
>JAUCGG010000080.1 GCA_030378015.1 Desulfococcaceae bacterium HSG8 | reverse complement strand
AAGCTGCAATTAGTTATTAACTGTCTGATAGCTTTCGGCACGGATAGGAGTCCCCTTTTCGCCCGTACTCCGAAAAAAGATTTTCGGACTCCTGTAAAACGGATACTAATAGTTTAAGGAACTTTGGATGTTGATGTTCATATCTTGATCAATAATTAAAAGGAGAAGGAGGAAAAATGACAGTAACAATGAAATGTTTGTTTGCAGTTATTTTGGGGATGCTGCTTTTTGTACCGCTGGCAGGTGCCGGAGCAGGTGAAAGCCTTTTGCTGGCCCAGGCTGACGGACAGGAAGGTGAGGCGGCTGAAAAAAAATCAAAAGATCTTGCAGATGAGGGATGGATATCCAATGGCAAGTCTTTAGGCCGGTGGTGGCTTAAAAACGCGAAGACATATGATCCCATGCCGCTTCCGCTGCTCTATCATCTTGAGGGCAAATACGCCTATGCAGAGAAGAGCGGTAATATTGATGTCGAAAACCATGAAGCTACGGCTTTAATTTCATTGAGGAAGGGAATATTTACCAGCTTTACAACGTACAGCAAGGGAAAGAGCGATGTGACCATTAACCTGACGAAAGATCAGACTTCAACAGAAACAGGGGATTTTATGCAGGACTTTTCCCTTGCGCTTACGGACAGGATAAGCGTTCAGGCCGGAATGATGTGGAATACAAACAGCGCGATATACCTTGATGACCGATACACTTACTACGGGGGACTGCAGGTCGTTCTGTTTGATTCCCCCAATTTAGGACTGAGTCTGGGAGGATATTATGGCCAAGAAAATAATTCTTATATGAATGATAAAGTACACGACGATCTTTTTGGTCCGCTTTGCGAAATAACCCCCCCCGGCTTTTGTGACCCTGCGGAAGATTTCGATTCAGACGGAATCCGAGTTATCCAGAGATTCAATGCAACAATAATATCGACTCCGTTCGTAACTGTCTGGGAAACATTTGATTATATGAGTCATTTTGATGGTTCGGATGAGTTCGAGGACTCGGATTACTATCACTGGGAACTGGATCTGGGGGTGAGCGTCGCTCTCTCAGAAACAACGTCTCTTTACGTTTCCTACAACATTTACTATGATAAGAACTATTTTTTTGACTACATCAATAAAAGGATAAAGACGATTAACGAATACGAGGCGATCATGAATGAATTGAAAGCAAAAGATACCACGCTTGCTGTTGGGATAAACTTCAGTTTTTAGTTCAGGGGGTTACAGGTTCTGGTCATCATTTGGCTCATTGCTTCCGGATGAAGATCACAGCCCGAATATAGTTTAATATTAATAACGCTTTTTTTATCAATGAAAGGGGGTTGCAGATGACAACCAGTGAGGAAACTTTGGAAACTACTGATCCGCAGACAGATGCGGATAAGATCATCCGAAATCATGTAATCGGTTCTGCAGGCGTAGGTCTGATCCCTGTTCCGCTACTGGATCTGGCAGGCCTGACAGGGGTTCAGCTTAACATGCTCAGGAGGCTTGCAAAGGTATATGGGATTTCGTTCAACAAGGACAGGGGAAAGAATCTGCTTGCTGCCCTGATCGGAGGCGGCGCGGCGATACCTATAGGAAATACTGTTGCAAGTCTTGTTAAGGTTGTTCCTATTGTGGGGCAGGCAGCCGGTGCATTATCTATGCCTGCGGTTGCCGGAGCCACCACATACGCGGTGGGAAAGGTCTTCCTCCAGCATTTTGCATCCGGGGGAACTTTCCTGACCTTTGATCCTGAAGAAGTAAGAACCTATTATTCTGAAATGCTGAAAGAAGGTGAAAAAGTCGTCGGTGATGTAAAGTAGAATCAGCAGGTCGAAAACTTTCAGGCTAAAATCCCCGGCCCCCTTTATAAGTAAGGAGGAGCCGTGGGGTTCGGCGTGAACTCGTCGGACGGAAAATCGGAACCGGAATCAAAAAGTTTTCGATCTACTCTGCATTCCGGAACGCGTCGGATTAAGTTCCGATTTTCGGGCATCCTTCAAGAGTAGTTGACACTTTTCGGATTCTTCCAAAGTAGTATTTTTTTCAATATTTTACTCGTTCCCAAGGAATGCATCCGGCAAGGCTCTGCCTTGCGAGATATCTGTTTTAACTATTTGGTTTTACAATGAAATGTGAGACAGATCCTCTCCGGATGCATTCCCGGGAACGAGAATTTCCTATTTTTTAAGAATGCGCCCGTCTAAACTACTGAATGAAGGATGCCATTTTTTGTTTTGATTTTCCACTTCCATATTATCATATGAACCTGCTTAAATTATACAAGAGAGAATCTTCAACCTCCGGAACCGGCATCATCTTTATGGCCACGTTGTCAGGGGTAGCAAACGCCGGACTTCTGGCAGTTATAAATCTGTCTATTGATACCGCTTCATATGAGGGCCTGAATTTCAGATATCTTCTCCTGTTTGTGATCATATTTTTCGTATTCATTACCGGAAAAAAATATGCTTTGTCAAAATCAACAATCATTGCTGAAAACATCATCAGGGGGGTTCGGGAAAGAATTACCGATAAAATCAGACAGTCTGAACTTTATCATATCGAAGATGTCGGAAAATCAGTTTTTTATACCCGGCTGACCCTTGATACAAATATCATTTCAGAATGTTCTGTTACCATTATTAATTCAGCCCAGTCAGCCATCATGCTTGTTTTCTGCCTGATGTATATTGCCATATTATCAAAACTCGCCTTCATGATTGTTGTCAGTTTCCTTATCGGGGGGGCAGTGGTCTATCTTTATTCGCAAAGCTCGACTATAGGGGAATTGGATGAAGCAGCGAATAAGGAGACCGAATTTTTCGGGCTGCTGGAACATATTCTGGACGGTTTTAAAGAAATCAAAATCAACAGGAAAAAAAATGACCATTTATTCACGTTTTTCAGAACGGTTGCAGCAGAGGCCGAAAAACTGAAGATAAAGACAGGCCTGACTTTTGTTTTTAATATTATGTTTTCACAGGCAGCCTTTTATATTATGATCGGAATCGTTGTTTTCCTGATGCCCAGATTAGGCGAGGCATACAGTGATCTGCTTGTACGAGTGACTGCTGCAATTCTGTTTATTACGGGCCCGGTGGATAATGTTGTGGGATCAATACAGTTTATTATCCGGTCAGACGTGGCAGTCGGACATATCTATCAACTGGAAAGCGAGCTGGACGCGTCTATGAGAGTATATGATGCAGATAGCAGTATGCCTGTGAAAGAGATAAAATCGTTCAACCAACTCTGTTTTGATAATGTTTCCTATTCTTATATGGACAAAAAGGGCAGGCCTCTCTTTACAATAGGCCCTGCGAATCTGTCCGTCCGCCAAGGAGAGACAATTTTCATCGTCGGCGGCAACGGGAGCGGGAAAACCACATTTCTCAAAGTTTTAACCGGATTATATTACCCGACCTCCGGAACCATGAAATTGAACGATCAGCAGGTGGGTATCGGAAGGGTATCCTATCCGGCCTATCGGGAAATGTTTTCCGTCATCTTCGGTGATTTTCACCTTTTTGACCGGTTGTACGGACTGGAGGGCATAGATAAGGACAGGGTAAACGAACTTTTGGAACTGATGGAACTGGACAAAAAAACATCGCTTGCTGACGGGAGATTTTCCACAATTGACCTTTCTACGGGACAACGTAAGCGGCTTGCTATGATTGTAGCGCTGCTGGAAAACAAGCAGATTTATATATTTGACGAATGGGCTGCTGACCAGGACCCGATTTTCAGGGAATATTACTACCACATCCTCCTGAAAAGATTGAAAGACGAAGGCAAAACAATCATAGCGGTCAGTCATGATGACCGGTATTTTCACATTGCAGACAGGGTGATGAAGATGGAATTCGGCCAGTTTTCAGAAGAAATGTCAGCGTAGTACAGCAAATTGTAAATTCGTCCCCCTTTTTTAAAGGGGGGACGGGGAGATTTCTGCCGCAACACCCCTTTTTTGTAGCATAAAATCCCCCCGGCCCCCTTCAAAAAAGGGGGGGACGAACTTAAAAAGCGGTGTAGTAGTGCATCACGGGAGCATCCCCTTATCGGAGTGAGAAGCAGAAATGCTCGCCTGAGCTTCGCCGGGAGCGTTCAGGGGAGTCCCGGAGGGACCGACTGAAAATAGCCCGGCAATTTATTGCCGGGGGGAATGTCCCCGTTTTTTCAGTCGTCCCTCCGGGACATGATGATTTGGAACACTCGCCCGGGGGATTTTATGTTACAAAAAAAGGGGGGTGCGGCAGAAATCCCCGGCCCCCCTTTAAAAAAGGGGGGAGGAACTTACAAGTTGATGTAGAACGATTTTTCAAATTGTTTTAAACAATTTGAAAAATCGTTCTACAGCCGGAAAAAGTGTAAGGATGCCAATTATCCGAAAAAGTGTAAGGATGCCAATTATCCGAAAAAGGATTTTCGGATGCCTGATTGATAATGGAAAAACGTAAAAGCTTATTCCTGTTCGGAGAAGAATACGGCGAAGAAAAGCTGAGTATCCTCTTTCTGTCAGTTGTCTCCGGACTGGCTGGCGGAACGATTGTGGCAATTGTCAACTACGGGGTCAGGTATATGGTTCCCGGGGAACTGAATTATACTGCGCTGGTTTTCTGCGGAATCGCGGCCGTTATATCTGTTACAACAAAAGACCTTGCGCTGAAAAAGGGAACAATTGTCATGGAGGAAACACTGGAAACCATCCGTAACGGAATTTCAAATCAGATCCGCCATGCTGAACTGCCCGAGATCGAAAAACGGGACAGGGCTGACATCTATATCAAAATGACAGAGGCAAAAATAATTTCCGCCGCGGGCTTGAAAAAGATCAATGCGCTTCAGGCTGTTATTACATTAATTTTCTGTTTTGTTAATATATGCTGGCTCTCTTTGGAAACCGGGATTTTTATCCTGGTATTTGTATTTGCTGTTGCCAAACCGCTTTATAACTATTATAAAGAGCGGGCTCGGGAAGCCCTGCACGAATCCGCTGACAAAGAAACTGAACTGCTGGGGTATGTCAATCATATACTGGACGGATTTAAGGAAATCAAAATCAATCAGCAGAAAAGCGATGATCTGTTTTATAATTATGTGACACCATGTTCTGAAATCACTGAAAAGCTGAAAATCAGAACCGGGAAGTTTTTTTTGGAAAACAGCCTGGCCTTTGCCCTTTCTTTTTATATGGGCATAGGTGGGATTATTTTTATCCTTTCCGCGTTGAATCCTAGGGATATAACCATGATCCTGATTACGATCATCTTTTTTGCCTGGACATATGTGGCAGGTGTGACAGATGCGCTGACTGAAATCATCAAAGGAGAGGTCGCACTGGAAAGGCTCCGGGAATTAGAGGGAAAACTGGAACCGGCAACTGATGCCGGTGAGTATATTGCTGACGAATCCCAGGAAAAAATTCCCGATTTTCATGAAATCACATTCGAAAATATCCGCTTTGATTATACATATAATAACGGGATCGCTGTATTTTCACTGGGACCTGTCACATTTTCCATAAAAGCCGGTGAAATCCTTTTCATCACAGGCGGAAACGGCAGCGGAAAATCAACACTGATGAAAATATTAACCGGTCTGTACCATCCGCTTTCAGGAGTTATCCGGATTGACCGGAAAGAAGTGGACATGGCCGACCACCGCTCGTTATTTTTCGCTATGTTTACGGATTTTCACCTGTTTGACGGATTGTATGGTATTGATCTGGTTGAGAAGAAAGAAATTGACACTTTGCTGGAACTGCTGGAACTGGACTATAAAACAGAGTGGACCGGGGATCGGTTCAGTAATATTGACCTGTCAGATGCTCAGAAAAAACGCCTCGCGCTGATTACCGGGCTTTTGGAGGACAAGCCCGTTTATGTTCTGGATGAATGGGCCGCGGATCAGGACCCGCGGTTTCGAAAATATTTCTATGAAGAACTGCTTCCCCAGTTAAAAAAATCAGGAAAGACAATTATTGCGGTTTCGCACGATGACTCATATTTTCACTTGGCAGATCGGATGTTAAAACTGGAAGACGGCAGAATAATCAGATGACGATCCTTGAACTGTTAAAAGCTGAATCAAAGCTTTCGCTCAGAGTTCTGATTACCATGCTCGTTCTGTCATCGGCTGCCAATATACTGTTGTATATTATAATCCTGGCGGCCGCGGGACAGCCCTACGACTCTGTTGGCAGGTATTTTATTTTTTTTTGTATAGCGCTCTATCTGTATACGGTTTTCCGGAGACAACTCCAGATGTCGGTTATCCGTCTGGTTGAGGGGGTTACCCGGCGGGTCCGTCTGAGAATGCTGGAGAAAGTAAGAAATGCTGATCTGTATTCTCTTGAAACCATGGGGAAATCTGAGATTCACACTGCGATTGCATCTGATATTCACGCTGTTTCGGAAGCTACCTATGCGGTTTCCCAACTGGCACGGTCCGTTGCAGCGTTAGTTGCCTCACTGATATATATTGCCTGGTTTTCATGGGATATACTGCTCTTTACAGTGGCAATGCTGTTCTGTATCGGGCTGCTTTTCGTATGGAACCAGGGGTCAATTCACCTGTCGCTGATTGAGATCCGGAAAAAAGAGAAAGGCTTTTTCAATTCAACGAACCACCTCCTCCGGGGCTTTAAAGAATTGAGACTGAACAACAAAAAAAGTGATGATTTTTTTCACAGGAACCTGAAAAAGCGGACAGCGGAGCTTAAAAATATCCGAATTCAGACCGCGTACCATTTTATCCATCAGGACAGCCTGACCTTTGTGCTGTGGAATGTAGCGTTTGCCATCATCGCTCTTTTACTGCCCGCTGTGGGAGATTTTCCAAAAGATACAGTAATCAAAATAACCGGAAGGATCCTGTTATTGCCTTTGAGTGCCATTGTAGAGGCCTTTCCCCGTTTAGCCGAGGCAGACTCGGCAGTCCGCGAGTTATCCCGTATTGAACAGATGCTGGATACTCTTGAGCAGGAAGACGCTGTTCAGAAGACTGAAGCAGAATTCAGTGAGATCAGGTACGAAGATATTGTTTTTCAATATACAGACAAATTCGGTGAACCGGTGTTTCCGGTGGGTCCCCTGAACCTGACGGTTCAGGCTGGTGAAACCCTGTTCATAGTGGGAGGCAACGGCAGTGGAAAATCAACGCTGTTAAAACTGATTACAGGGCTTTACCTTCCGTTTTCCGGCAGGATATATATGGATAACGAAGAAATCAGAATTACAGATTACCGTCATTTATTCTCCGTGATCTTTACGGATTTTCACCTTTTTGACCGGCTGTACGGGCTTGCTGATATCAGCGAAGAACGAGTTAATGAATTGTTAATCCGAATGAAGCTGGATCGCAAAACCGAATTCACGGACGGCAGATTCACCAGGGTTGATCTCTCAACAGGTCAGAAAAAAAGGCTTGCCCTGATCTCCTCCCTGCTTGAAGACAGACATATCTTTATTTTTGATGAATGGGCCGCTGGTCAGGACCCTGTATTCAAAGAATATTTTTATAGCCAACTGCTTCCGGACTTTAAAAAACAGGGAAAAACGGTGATTGCCGTAACCCATGACGACAGATATTTTTACGTCGCTGACCGGGTCTTGAAAATGGAATACGGGCAATGGGCGGAAATAGCACATCACCTGTAAATTCGTCCCCCTTTTTTTAAAGGGGCCCTGGGGATTTTCCGTTGCGAGAAAAGGTGGTTACGCCAGAAATCCCCCCCGGCCCCCCTTTAAAAAAGGGGGGAGGAATTTACAAGTTGCTATAGTACACCACTTTTTAAGTTCGTCCCCCCCCTTTTTAAAGGGGGCCGGGGGGATTTTATGTTACAAAAAAAGGGTGTTGCGGCAGAAATCCCCCCCGGCCCCCCTTTAAAAAAGGGGGGAGGAATTTACAAGTTGCTATAATAGACAACTGACAACTGACAACTGACAACTGCCGACTGGCAACTGGCAACTGGCGACTGCCAACTGCCAACTGCCAACTGCCAACTGCCAACTGCCAACTGACAAACATGTGATACACTATGAAGGAAAGATTCCAAAATTTCAGACAGAGCCTCAAAAGAAGGCTGCCTTTTATAACCATTGGCGTACTGGTCCTTTTGTTTTTGTTTGTTTATATGTATAACAGGATTATTGTCACCATCGGGTCAGGGGAAGGCGGGGTATTATATCTGCGGTTTTTCGGCGGCACGGTGATTGACAGGGTTTACCCGGAAGGCATTCATGCCATTTTCCCGTGGGACACTTTGTATATCTACAATGTCAGAGTGCAGCAGGTTTCACATGAATTTGACGTTCTGACGCATAACGGCCTGAAGGTGAATCTGCTCATTTCCATCCGTTATTATCCGGAGTATGATCTTTTAGGTGTTCTGCACAAAAAAGTCGGGCCCGAATATGTGCATACCGTTGTTATTCCTGAAATTGAGCAGGTACTCCGTGTACTCATCGGGCGATTGAGTGCTGAGGAGGTTTATACCACCAAGCAGTCCATTATTCAGAAATCGCTCAGCGAAGCAATTGAACAGATTGCGCAACGGTTTGTGACAGTTGATGATGTGCTCATCAAACGGATGAGGCTGCCCTCTGCCATTGAAAATGCCATCCAAGACAAGCTGTCCCAGAAACATAGGGCAGATGCATACAAATACAGGCTTGAAAAAGAAAAGCAGGAAGCCGAGAGAAAACGTATAGAGGCATCAGGTCTGAAAGATTACAACAAAATCGTAGATATGTCCCTTTCGAATCCGGTGTTGCAGTGGATGGCAATTAAGGCGTCGTTAGAACTTTCCAAATCGCAGAATACAAAGGTCGTGGTTGTGGGAAGCGGAAAGGGGGGACTGCCGATTTTCGGAAGCCTTTTGCTCGATGCTCCCTGGGATGGTGCCGAATACCATGATGTCGCGGGCCTTACGGACACCAAACTCATGAGCATGCCCGAAGATGATACCGAACCTGTAAGCAAGCCTGAAGACGGGGAGGGGTCTGATACGGAGAAGAAGGAGTGAGGCGTGGAACGTGAAGCGTGAAGCGTGAAGCGTGAAGCGTGAAGCGTGAAGCGTGAAGCGTGAAAACTTCCGAAGTTTCGGGAACTTCGGAAGTCCGGTGGAGTAGTGAGATACTATTATGGCAAAATTAAAATCTGTTTTTCTCCTGACAGTTGTTGTTTTATTTATTTGTTCCTGTGAGCAGAACTTACTGAAAAAAAGGGCTGAAATAGCTCTCAACGCCAAGGGAGATATTGTCTTTGGAATTGTTGAGACTTCGACAAGCCCGAGCTTTTTTTTAGAGGGAATCAGCCTGGCAGTATCTGAAATCAACCAGAGAGGCGGGTTGCTTGGAAGGCAGATAAAAACTGTTATTTACGATGATGAAGGAGATATTGGGAAGGGGCAGTCGGTCGCAACCAGCCTGTCAAATAACCCTGATGTGATTGCTGTGATCGGTCACCTTAATTCTGATGTCGCTATTCCGGCATCCATCACATATGGAAAAAACGGGGTCATCTTCATTTCCCCGGGAGCCACGCATCCGAATCTGACACGATACGGCGATGAGTATGTTTTCAGAAACATAACGACAGATGAAAATACCGCCAGGCAGACTGCTGAATTTGTCTCTGCTATGGAGGATTTTAAAAAAGGCGTAATTTTTTATGAAAGAGGCTCCGGCGACAAGAGTCTGGCAGAGATATTCCATGAGCAGATCGTGGAAAAAGGCGTTGAAATTGTCGCCACGCGATCCTATTTCGGATGGCAGAAAGACTTCAGAGCAGTTCTGTCCCTGCTTAAAAAGGAAGTTGAATTCGAAGGCATCTTCATCGCGGGGCGTCTCCCTGCTGCCGCACATCTGATCAAACAGATCCGGGATATGGAAATCACAGCACCGATCATCGGCGGAAGCGGCCTTGATTCAACAAGTCTTTGGACCATTGCCGGAAAAGCCGCACAGGGGACAGTTGTTCCCACTGTGTTTGATCCTAACTACCCGGGGAAAACCACCCGGACTTTTATTGACCGATTTGAGGCAAGATTCGGGTTCGGCCCTGATACCTGGGCCGCCCAAGGCTATGACGCGGTCTCCGTACTGGCGGCCGCTATCGAAAGCAGCGGCACTTCAGTACCGCTCGTCGCGGCTACGACCCTGAGGTTTTTTGAGGACTGGCGAGGGGTTACAGGACCATATTCTTTTACGCGTGAAGGAGATATTGCCGGAAAAGATGTCTTTTTTAAAAAAATGAGCGGCGGGAAATTTGTATTCCTGCCCCGGATGAAAAAGAAAGAGGGGATAAGCCTGTTTGACTATGTGGTTGATTTTACGCTGCGCCTGCCCCTGGAAGGTGTCATAACAGCTATTGACCCGGGTTTTACCCATGACCCCTCCTCGACAGAGGTCTCGGAACAGTTGTTCCTGGGACTGACCAATTTTGATCCGAATACATACGAAGCGGTTCCTGAACTGGCGACCGAGTGGGAAGTCAGCCCGGACGGGAAAACCTATACATTCGAACTGCGTGATGATGTTGTCTGGACAGACGGAAACCCTGTAATGGCGAAAGACGTGGTATGGGCCATTCAACGAAATATACGGCCGGAAAACAAATGCCCGGCCGCGAACATGCTGTATATTCTTGAAAATGCAGAGGCAATAAATGCCGGTGAACTCAATGATATGTCGGCACTCGGCGTCCGGGCGGCGGATGAAAAGACACTGGAATTCAGGCTTACGCATCCGGCCCCTTATTTTCCAGCCCTCGCAGGTCTTGATGTTTATCGCCCCCTGCCCCAGCGGGTCATTGAAGAACATGGCGAAAAATGGACAGATCCTGAAAAAATTGTTGTCAACGGCCCCTATAAGCCGGCTTTATGGGAACGGGGAATGGTCATGATTCTTCAGAAGAATATTGATTTTTATGACAAAAAAAATGTTCGCATTCCAGAGGTACGCTATTATATCGTACAGCAGAGTTCCATGGGGCTGGCCATGTATGAAAGCAATGATCTGGATGTAATGGGGAGCAGTTATCTGCGTATTCCGATGATGGAAATGCCGCGTATCCGCCAGAACCCGGTGTTGCGAAAAGAATATTACAGGAAGCCCCAGTTCTGTACCTATGCCTACGGGTTTAATGTCAAAAAACCCCTGGTTGACAATCCCCTTATTCGGAAGGCGATTGCCGCGGCAACCGATCGTCAGCTTCTTATCGAAATTATCACCATGGGCGGGGAGGAAGTGGCAACAACATTTACGCGGCCACCGACTTTCGGCGCTGTTGACCCCTCGGAAGGTATCGGTATCAGATTTAATCCTTCACAGGCAAGAAGATTGCTGACCCAGGCCGGATATCCGGATGGTGAAGGATTTCCTAAGGACGAAATTACTCTTCTCTATAATATATCAGAAACCCATGAGAAGCTTGCCAAAGCAATCAAAACATGCTTGAAATATTACCTGAATATTGACATTAAGCTGGAAGGGAAAGAATGGAAGGATTATGTTGAATCAATTACAGGTAAGAATCCGCCGCATATATTCCGGTCAGGATGGTGTGGTGATTATCCGGATGCAAACCACTGGCTGAACGAACTTTTCCATCCGTCCAAGGGTATGATCGGGATCAATTGGGAAAACAAAGAATTCGCGGAACTTATGGAAATGGCTCAAACAGAAACCGATCCGGAGAAGCGGAAGGCGTTTTACAAACGCGCCGAACAGATTATGTGTGAAGAGGAGGCCGCAGTGATCCCGATTTACTTTGAAACCGGGCATTGCCTGGTAAAGCCCCGTCTGAAAGGGTGGTACCATATGGCGCTGGGAGGCCAGCATATTAGGAACTGGTATTTTGAAGAGTGAAACGTGATACGTGAAACGTGAAACGTGAAACGTGAAACGTGAAACGTGAAACGTGAAACGTGAAACGTGAAACGTGATACGTGATACGTGAAACGTGATACGTGAAACGTGATACGTGATGCGTGATGCGTGATGCGTGATGCGTGAATCATTTTCAGAGGAGTGCCAAAGTTGTACTTTGGCTGAAAGGATTTGATTTCCTGATAATGAAAAAGACGTTACTGATCGTTCTGCCAATTATATGTCTTAACATCATTGCGATTTTTTTTCTGTTACCTGAGAGAAAAGACTCTGTTTATATTGCTGTTGTCGGACCTATGAGCGGTGGGAGTATAGAGATCGGAGATGAAATGCTCAGAGGGATTCGTCTGTATATTTCCAAGGTCAATAAACGCGGCGGAATCAACGGCAGAAAAGTAGAGTTAATTCTGTTTGACGATAAAAACGACAGACGAAATGCTTTGAAAGTCTCGTCAAGGATTACGGATGATAACCGGCTGATGCTTGTAATCGGGCACTATTACAGTCAAACTTCAATGGCCGCGGGGGAGGTTTACAGGGGCAGCGGCATACCTGCTATTACCGCATCTGCCACGGCTGAATCCGTTACTATGGAAAATGACTGGTATTTCAGAACCATACCTGGTAACAGGCTTATGGCCCGGTTTATCGCGAACTATGTGAAATGGTCCCTCGTGAAATCTGAAATCAGTATCATTTATGACTTTGATGAGTATGGCATGTCTCTTCTTGATAATATTGAAAAGGAAGCCAAAAATCTGGATATCAAGGTTAAAAACAAATGGGGATTCAACCGGGAAAGTAAGAACCTGAATGAACAGTTAAGCACGATTTCCAGTAAAGTGAGAGCAACAGACGACCCCGGGATTATCTTCTTTGCAACCCATTCCTCGGCAGCTACAAAACTTGTCACTTCGTTAAAATATCCGGGAACAAATTATATCTTTATCGGCGCGGATGCACTTTCAGGCAGAAAATTTATCCGGGTATTGAATGAATACCCGGCTGAAAACCGTTGGCCCGGATATTATTCGGACGGGATTTACGCGGTGTCTCCGTTTCTTATTGAAACTGCCGATGAGAGGGCTGTTGCATTCCAAAAGGAATTCGTAAGTGCATATAACAAAGAACCTTCATGGGTGTCTGCATGTTATTATGATGCCGCACAGATTGCTTTGGAAGCGATTGAAAAAGCCGGTGTTCAGGGTAACAAAGTCATGGAAGACCGGAGAAGAATCAAGGACGCCCTGGGAAGGTTCAACAGCTATTATTCCGCTTTCGAAGGCATAACCGGACTGCTGTACTTTGATAAAGAGGGAAATGCCAGAAGGCCCCTGGCCATAGGTTTTTATCAGAAGCAGAAGTTTATCCCGGCATTTTCACAATATCGGCTCGTGGCTGATGAAGCTAAAGAAGATCAGAAAATTATCCAGGTTGAAGGCCAGAAAATGACAGGTATCCGGATGGTATATGCTGGCATTGATATTAATAAAATCAGCGATATGAATGTAAAGCAGGGGATTTATAACATAGATTTTCTTATCTGGTTTCGTTTTGAGGGGGTCTTTGACGACACCCGTATCAAATTTACAAACGCTGTTGAACCTAACCTTAAACTGGGCTCACCCATTGCAGAGGAAGTCAATGGGAATGTGACGACCCGGACTTATCGTTTAATAGCTGACTTTAAAAGCGATTTTGGTTTTTATGAGTATCCTTTTGACTATCACTCCCTGCACATTCGTTTTCATCACCAGAATATACCAAGAATCAAACTGATTTATGTCCCCGATACCCTGGGTATGCCTAAATTTGCAAGGGAAGAAGATATCGGGAACGCAGTGTCCAATGAAATCTCAGGGTGGAAGATCACCAATATATCCTGTTTTCAGGATAACATAAATCTTTCCAAAAACGAAGACAAAAAGATACTTTACTCCCGAATCAATTCCGAAATCAAGATTGAAAGGAATGAAAAAGGCTTTATTATCGGGACGTTTTTTCCGTTTATTGTGATCTTGGGAATGCTGTTTTTTATTCATTCCATACCAGCGGAAAAGATGACTGTTCGTATATTCGTATGCGTGGCAGCCGCGGCTACAGGTTCGATTTATCATTTGCTGCTTTTTTCCCTGTCGTCCGGATTTATAGCGCTGGAATATGTGCTGTACGCTATATATTTCCTTTCGATAACGACTGCATTGGTGTCCATAGAGGCATATAATCTGCGCGGACGCCGCATTGCCAAAAGAATTGATCAGATAGACAAGGCGATGTATTCTTTCATTATTTTGTTATCTATTGTCTCCTTATTGGCGTACTTATTTTATTACTATTACTACTAAGACTAAGGTGATTTCCAGAAATAAATATACCAATAAATGCAGTACAGTAACCCGTAAATCCGTCCCCCTTTCTTAAAGGGGGCCGGGGATTTTACGATGACAGAAAAGTGAGTTACGCCATAAATCCCCGGCCCTTTAAAAAAAGGGGGAGGAATTTACGAGAATCGTTCTGCACCTGTGGGTACATTCATTTCTGGAAATCACCTAGTACACCACTTTTTAAGTTCGTCCCCCTTTTTTAAAGGGGGCCGGGGGGATTTTACGTTACTAAAAAAGGGTGTTGCGGCAGAAATCCCCCCTCGGCCCCCCTTTAAAAAGGGGGAGGAATTTACAAGTTGATGTACTAGTACATCACTTTTTAAGCCGCTCCTGCTCGGCTCGGATTGACAAATCCGAGCCACCGCCAGTCCGTCGCGAGCATTAAAAAGTGACGTACTCTCTTTCTGCCTGAGGAGTTCAAAGCCTGCTTTGTGACTGGTTTACAATAAAAACGGATAAATCAAGCTTTTGAACTCCGTTTGAAATCGCGAATTACTGTATCCGGGACGTATGATTTTGAGACAAATGAAAAAAATACTTTTAATTCTGCTACCGCTTCTGTTTCTCAACATAGTAGTTTATCTGTTGTTTCAGAAAACCTCTATATTTAAAAAAGAATCCCTTCTCATCGCGTTCGCAGGCCCCCTGGGCCGTGATGTCGGACGCGATATCGTCTGCGCAATCAGGATGCTTGTGGATAAGGTTAATAATGAAGGGGGAATCAATGGCAAAAAGATAGAACTTCGCATTTATGATGATGAAAATAATAAAGCTGTTGCCAAAAGAGTCGCTTCTGAAATTGCAGAAGAAAACGAAGTCCTGCTTGTCGTAGGGCATTACTACAGTTCCACTTCCGCTGTCGCTGGGGAAATTTACAGGAAACACGAAATACCTGTGATTACCGGATCTGCTACGGCCGATAGTGTGACACGCGAAAACGACTGGTATTTCAGAACAATCCCCAACAACTCTCTGCAGGCAAGCTTCATAGCAAACTACATTTACAGAAGCCTGATGAAACAATCGGTAAGTATCATATATGATAAGGATGACTACGGGGTCTCCCTTTTAGGGGGATTTCAGAAAGCAGCAGAAAAAATCGGTATTGAAGTCAGAAAAGTGTGGAAGCTTGATACCGATGATAAAAAAAATCTGGATAAAGAACTGAAACGGATTGCAGATGAACTGATAGCAATGAAAGACCCGGGAATGGTCTTTATAGCGACACACAGCACAGAAGGCGCAAAGCTTATAACCCGTTTAAAAGATTCTGGCAAACCCTTTTCTATATTCGGCCCTGATGCATTTTCAGGGCAGACCCTCCTGAAAAGACTCAAAAAATATGGGCGGAAGGATGCGCCTCCCGGATATTACCCATCCGGACTTTATTGCGTAACTCCCTACATGAATGGTATCGGAAACGAAAGGACGTACCGGTTTGAGCAGGAATTTTTCAGAAGATATCAGAAAAAATCAACATGGGGTCCTGTATGTTTTTATGATGCAATTCTTGTTGCTGTCGAGGCCATGAAACGCGTCGAATTCCAGGATAATATTTGGGAAGACCGGAGAAGACTCAGGGACTCCCTGATGAACTTCTATGATGAGAAACGCTCTGTTGAGGGGCTGACCGGATATATTTATTTCGACGAAAAAGGAGATATCAACAGGCCATATGTCATAGGAACATATGACGAGCATGAAAGACTTCTCCCAGCATATTCACAATACCAGCAGATCACCAATATGGAAAAAATTGATAATGTTCTCCAAAGGGTCCTGGATGGCGGCATCTCGGTGATTGATGGAAAAGCGATGAGAAGAAACCGCGTGGTGCATTCGGGAATTTATATAAATAAAATTGATAAATTAGACGTTATGAATTCAACGTTTACAGCGGATTTTTATCTTTGGTTCCGCTATACGGGAAATTTTGATTATCAGAATATCAGGTTCATGAATGCTGTCAACCCGCTCAGGCTCGGGAAAGCCATCATAGAGGAAACGGAAAACGGAACCACGACGCGGGTATTTCGTTTACGAACTGATTTTAAGGCCAAATTTGATTTTCATTCGTATCCTTTCGGCCATCTGACCCTGCCGATACATTTTCGTCATAATTTTGAAACTTGGGAAAGCCTTATTTTCGTTCAAGACAATTCAGATATTCCCTCGTCTGCATCCGATGTTCCGTCGGAGCAGCATATGAAATGGGGGAGAAAGGATATGAAACCCATCAGCGGATGGAAGGTCAGGGAGGTCATATGTCATCAGGATATGCTGACAAAAATTTCCTCGCTGGGTCAACTGGATTATTTAAATTCACCACATAAAATCAGCTATTCCCGATTCAATACAAAAATCATACTGGAAAAAACAGAACTGAAGGATGTTTTCAGAACTTTTATTCCGGTCATTGCCATCATACTGGTTATGTATGTGGCATGCTTTATACAGCCGGACAGGCTGGGAGTCCGGATAGCGACATGTACAGGTTTTATGATTGTAAACGGAGCCTTTCATGCTGATTTTCTGACGCACTTTCCTGTAGATTACCTGACAGCCATTGAATACGCGTTTTTTGCAGTATATGTCTTTGTGATCATATATGCTTCAATGTCAGTATTCATTTACAGGCTATATAGGAAAGGAAATGAGGGAATATTAAAATTCTGTATCTGGTCTGAAAAGATTCTTTATCCTGGTGCAGTGTCAATATTCAGTGTATTGTTTGTTTATTACTTTACTCGCCAGCCATGATGATTTACGATTTCTGTCCATATAAATAGTAAATATTTCTGATTCGTTGTGGTCGTCAGCTCATGGCCGTTTATATGAAAGTGTTAAGGATTTAAGGCGTAAGTATTAAGGAAAACTGTAAAACTTTCATCGCTCGTTGTGACTGACAGCTCATGGAAATTTATATGAAAGCGTTAGGAGTGCAAAAATAGAGCGAAGCGGTTTTTTGCATTCTTTCAACGATTTTCATAGTTCGTTGTGGTCGTCAGCTCATGGCCGTTTATATGAAAGTCATTGGTGTTTGCTTTCATACTTCATGACCTCACGATCACAACGAAACATGAAAGTCGGAGCCAAAACACCAACACTTTCAGGTAAGCGGAAGTTTTTGATCTACTTCATAATTTTAAGCATTTCAGCGGAGTTTAAAGCCTGTTTTTTGCATAATCTGCAATAGAGACAGAAGTATGAATACTCACAAAGCAAGCTTTGAACTCCACAGGCCCGATCCGGGAAACGGGAAAAGGAGAGACTATGCTGATCGCAATAATTACCAGCAATATTATATTAAGCCTTCTGATAGGCTTGCTGGGTAAAAACAGGAAATTCGGTTTTTGGGGATATTTCTTCGGTTCCCTGGTATTAACCCCGCTGATCGGTCTGCTTTTAGTGCTGGCGTCAGACAGGAGACCGATAGAGGAAAAGAAGATATAACTGCCATGTATCTCATGGAAGATATCCTGACGAACCGAAAAATTTCGCGGCATCAAGCTCTTATCATTTTTCAGAGTTTCACGCCGGAAGGCTGAAATATGGCCGAAACAGATATTGAACTTACGAACGAAAGCCAGCCATCAATATTAATTGTTGATGATAATATAAAAAATTTAAATCTGCTGACGAATCTGCTCATAGATAAAGGCTACAATATCGGAATCTCAAAAAACGGTTTCATGGCATTGGAGTTTATCAGGAAAAGGAACCCGGATCTGATTCTTCTGGATATAATGATGCCTGATATAGACGGATTGGAGGTATGCCGTCAATTAAAAAGCGATAAAAAGACAAAGGACATACCGGTCATATTTATCAGCGGCCTTGCGGACACAGCGGATAAATTAAGAGGATTCAAAGCTGGGGGCGTGGATTATATTACAAAGCCCTTTGAAAAAGAGGAAGTTTTTGCCAGGGTGAATACACATCTGGAACTGATCCGCTCTCATAAAGATATTAAGAAAGCCAAACAAGCTCTTGAAACCGCTAACCGGAGCCTTGAAGACCGGGGTTCAGGAAGAACTGAAGAAACGCCAGAAACAGCAGGATATCCTTATTCAAAGGTCTAAGCTGGAATCCCTGGGGAAACTTGCAGCGGGAATCGCTCATGAGATTAACCAGCCGCTGGCCGGAATTTCAATGGGATTAGATAATGTTTTACTCAAAATATCATCTGGCAAACCGACCGGAGACTATTTAAAAAATAAAGTCAATGTTCTTCACGGGTATATTGACAGAATCAGACATATCATTGATCATATTCGGACATTTTCAAGAGAGCAGACATCGCTTTCTGTTGAAAAAATTGATATCAGTGAGGTCTGCCGGAATGCCCTGCCGATCCTCCGGACTCAGTATGATCATCATCAGATCATCCTCCGACTCAGTACTGATCCTACGGTCGGTTTTGTCATCGGAAATAAATATAAACTGGAACAGGTTGTACTAAATCTGATTTCGAATGCCCGGGATGCGGTTGAAGAAAAAGAGAAAATTATTGATGATCCGAACTATCAGAAAGAGATAAAAATCAGCACATTTTATGATGATGAAAAGATATGCCTGGAAGTCGAAGATAACGGAACGGGCATTTCCGAAGAGGACAGAAATAATATTTTCGATCCGTTTTTTACCACAAAAGATCCTGAAAGCGGAACAGGTCTGGGTCTCTCGATAAGTTACGGCATTATAAGAGAAATGAACGGCGAAATCAGGGTCAGAAGTCACGTAAATGAATATACGGTAATGAGGGTCATATTGCCTAAGGTGGATTATGGACAATCTGAAAATTCTGATAGTTGACGATGATCAGGGGATCAGGGATGAACTGGGGGAATTTCTGGTCAATAATAATTACGCTGTGTTCCAGGCAGGGCTGCCTTCCGAAGCGTTTAAGATTGCAGATGAGCATGAACCGGATATTGTAATACTGGATATCAGACTTCCTGAGACCAACGGCCAAGAGATACTGGCACGGATAAAGAAATCCTTCCCAGATACAGAGGTGATTATGATCACCGGACATGGAAACATGGACAGTGCGATTCAGTCCATGAGATCGGGGGCTTCGGATTATCTGACCAAACCGTTCCGATTGCCGGATATTCAGCGTGCTATTGAAAGGACGCGGAAATTCATTCGTTTAAACAGGAAACTGAAAAAAATTGAGTTGAATTATTCCTTAATTTCAAAAGCACTTCATGATCACACAGGATTCCGTATTATCGGTAACAGCCCGGCCATAGAGTCTGTTGTGAATCTGATGGTGGAAGTTGCCCGCGCTTATGACACCCCCGTACTGATCACAGGTGAAAGCGGTACAGGAAAGGAACTGGCAGCAAGGGGTATTCATTACCTTAGTAATAGAAAAGACTACATGTTCTGTGCAGTCAATGCCTCAGCCATTACGACCAGCCTGTTTGAAAGCGAGTTTTTCGGGTATAAAAAAGGTTCGTTTGCCGGTGCGGCCGAGAACAAACTCGGATGGTTCGAAGCCGCGCATAAGGGAACCCTCTTTCTTGATGAAATATGCAGTATGCGGCTGATTCAGCAGGCCAAACTTCTGCGGGTAGTTGAAAATAAGGCGATATTCAGAGTCGGATCTTATGAAGAGGTTCCTGTTGACGTCCGGATAATCTCCGCAACAAATAAAGATATGGGAAAGCTGGTTTCCGAGAACCGATTCCGAAAAGATCTTTATTACCGGCTGAACACATTCGTCATCCACATTCCGCCATTACGAGAGAGAAAACAGGATATCCCGCTGTTGCTGAAAGATTTTACAGAACATTATGCCACAAAGCTGAACAAACCTATTAGAACTGTGGGTGCTGATGTAGTCAAAGCCCTGATGCCCTATAGTTTCCCTGGGAATATAAGAGAGTTGAAAAATATGGTTGAAAGGGCGGTGATTCTATGTAATGGCAAAAGCCTGAGGCACCGGCATTTTTCCATCCTGCAAAAACAAAAATTTCCGAGAAATCAGCCTGTTGTTGAATCGCTGCTTCCTGATCTGGAAAAAAATCTTGAATTTACCGAAAAAACTCTGATCATGAAAGCGTTGGAAAAGGCTGATTATAATAAATCAAAAGCCGCAGGTTTGTTAAGGATTTCAAGGCAGTCCCTGCATCGGCGATTAAACCGCCTGGGATTGAAAGTTTGAAATCCGTTTAAGTGGAAACCATTTTCAAACGGCCTTGTCCGCCTTGGATCACCCGAAAAATAATATACTCGCTCGCCTATGCTACTTTATTATGGGACACAGATAAACACGGATATGCACGGATTTTATTACAAAATGACATGTGTGTGTATCCTGAAAACCGCGGGTAAGGTGATTTCCAATAAAAAACATACCGGATCAAAGTTTGCAGTTCCGCCTTCAGGCGGCATAACACCGCCTGAAGGCGGAACTACAAACCGCACTTGGTATATTCTTTTCTGGAAATCGCCTAAGCTTTACTGACTCCGGAATTGTCCTGTATCCGCCTTGCGGACACACTTGGCATTCCGAACATAACTATTTGATTGCATAAATAATATACCCGGTTCTGGTAAACAGGGACCCTCTCTTGCTCGGTTCGGATTGACAAATCCGAACCCGGCAGGGATTTGTCAATCCCCGCGAGCAACAAGCGGTTCAAGTCAGGAAGGAGCGATGAAATTCTGTTTCTTAATACCAGCGGCTTAATGAAGCTATAGCATAGCAATTCCGGATCTGTATTTTTTTTTCATGGAACTGAAAAGAATCACGGATGCGGTAATGTTGAAATATAATGAGAATTATGAAAAATTCAAGTGATGGTGGAAAGCAGCATCGGAGATGCTGTTTTTACAATAAGAAACTGTTGTCACTCCGATATGTTGCAGAGGCCCTTCGGTCTCACGGAAATGAAGCATGTTTCAGACGAAAGTGAGCAGCCTTTGCACCCTGAAATCAAGAATTCAGCTTTTATTCAATTATTCTAAGGAGCACAAAATGGAAAAAGAAAAAACAGAAATAGACGTTTCGGAAGAGGACGAAAATGGAATTGTAAGAAATTATGTCACAAAATCCGTAGAGATGAGATTGGTTCCTGTGGCGTTGGCGGACTTCGAGGCATTAACGGGGATACATGTAAACATGCTGAAAAGGCTTGCCAAAACATACAGCATCCCGTTTCCCGAGGACAGGGCGAAAGACCTGATCGCATCCCTGATTGAAACCAGTGTGATGCTGACCATAAAGAAACCGATATCAGACTCTCTGTCAGAAAGAGATCGAATTGCCAGAGTACTGAATTCACCTGTTTTCATAGAAGCCACTACCTATGCTGTGGGGAAAACTTTTGCACGACATTTTGCATCCGGAGGAACTTTCCAGGATTTTGATCCGGAAAAATCTGAAAAATACTATACTGAAATGCTGGATGAGGGGAAGGAGGAGGTACCTGCCTTGAAAAGTGACAGTGAAGAAATTCTTTAGGAGGGAAATCCGGCTTTTTCCCGAATGACAGTTCCTTTTCCCTGCCGATAATGCACCCGATGGAAATATACGGATTGACACAGACTTCCGGATTTGCTTTAATCCGGGATATCTATGAAGTGTTTTTACTTTTTTACTTCTCACTCCTTAAGTGACCGGGAACAAGCAGGTGAATATGCCTCTGAATTATAAATATTTAATAACAGCAGACGAACTGAGCCGCCTTACCGGTCAGTCAGTAAAGGAAACCCTTACATCCTTTGATAAGAAAAAACTGATTGAACTACCGGAAAGTAATAAAATAGGCATCCCTCCTCCCCTGATCAGAGAATACCTGGGTGAAAAAGGGGTTGATTACTCGTTCAGGGTCATAGCGCATATGAATATGAAGGGCGGGGTCGGTAAGACCACGAGTGCTATATCCGTAGCGACCAGGGCCGTTCAATACGGATTCAGGACGTGTATCCTGGATATGGATCCCCAGGCCTGCGCGTCGCAGGCGTTTGAAAGACGGCCCGAAGATGATGAACTGGTTTTTTACGATATCTGGCGGCAACCATCTGAAGGTATCACCAAAGCACTTAAAATCATTGATGATCATTTCTATATTATTCCTTCTTCACTGGGAAACAGCCTTCTTGATTCGGATCTGACGATTCCTGACCTGCAGAAAAAGGCTGTGCAAGGGGTCTGTGAAGCCCTGAAAGTCAAAGGCTTTGATCTGGTTCTGATTGATTGCCCGCCATCACCCGGCGCAGTTCTGATTTCAACGATCTGTGCGACAGACATCCTTGTGATTCCGCTTTGCGGTGAAGCATTTTCGTTTGAGGGAATGGAATTAACATTTAATGAAGTAATTTCAATCTGCAAAGCATTTGGTATCAAGCCTCCCGACATAAAAATCCTCTACACCAAATATGACAAAAGGGTAAAAATTTCAGGGGACATTTTACAGCGTCTTGCCACAAAATACCGCGAGTACCTGATTCCTGTTCCCATCAGAATCAGTACAGAATTTTCCAAAGCCATTGAAAAGCGTGAAACCGTTTTTGCATCTGCCAAAAAGAATGTTGCCAGGGATGATTATGACAGATATGTAAAATATCTTTTGAAATTATCCGAAATTGAATATTAAGGAAAGGTAAGGGAACTCCGAATAAATAATATACCCGGTTCGGGGAAACGGCCCCGCTGCTGCTCGGTTCGGATTGACAAATCCGAACCCCCGCGGCGGGGATTTGTCAATTCCCCGCGAGCAGCGGGTATTTTATTTCTTGGGAAATCCCTAACTACTAACTAGTGTCTGAACGAAAACTATAAAAATTACTGATTTTATTCAATTAGAATCTTGTTTTTCGAAACGAAGATTTTCGAAAAATTCGCCACTTTTCAGAGGAGCTAGTAATTTAATTTGTGGAAAGATT
>JAUCGG010000318.1 GCA_030378015.1 Desulfococcaceae bacterium HSG8 | reverse complement strand
TCATCATATTTCAATATTTCTTCGGAATAAATATTAATATTTACAACATATTAAATTTATTATGCAAAAAAAAGCAATTAATATCGGCTCTTATATAAACAAGGATTCCCGAACCTTTGCCAGACAAGGATTTACAGCTTAGAAACAAATTTTCGAGCAACTTTTAAGTAAATTCGTCCCCCTTTTTAAAAGGGTCAGAGGGAATTTTTCTTGCGAAAAAAGGCTGTTGCGACAAAAATCCCCCCGGACCCCTTTAAAAAAGGGGGCGAATTTACAAGTTGTACTAGGCGGAGCCTGGGAACGGGTAACAACTGTAAGTTTGGCACTCCTGACATGGCTCGGATTTGGCAATCCGAGCCGCATCTGCCACAAAGCAAGCTTTGAACTCCTCTGAAATCATACCATAAAAGGATTCAGACATTATGAAAAAACTCTCAGATTCAGCAGACAAGCAAGGGGTTGTTATCCTTTTAGGACTTCTGATACTCTTCTCCGGCTGTGCGTCGAAAGTCGGCGTAAAGCCCGTCAACATTCATGAACATTTTAAGTTGCTTGACCGCAGTGCCCTGACAGCTTCGGAGCCGAGCGAACGCACGCTCCTGTTCCTGCGGCAGCATGACATGGCGGATCAATGGAAGCGAAACCCGGAAGAGCTTCTCAGGAGGCTGGCCCTCGGGACTGACCGCAATCCCGGACGGGAATCCCTGTTTGCCCTGATGGAACTCAGTTATATCCGAGCGAGAAAAAAAGACCCGGAATCAGAGCAGGCCATGCAGCTTTATCTCTCCTGCGCCATGTATGCTTATAATTACCTGTTTGATCCCCGGCTCGGACAGCCTGTAACGCCATATGATCTTCATTCAAGGCTGGTCTGCGAGTTTTATAATCGTTCCATAGGATCAATGGTGCTTCATTTCCGATCCAAGAAAATGCGAGTACAAAAAGGGGCACGCCTTCCTTCCCTGAGCGGGACAGTGGAAATCAAAGAAAAAAATACGGAACTGACATGGAAACCCGAGGAATACAATACGTATTATATCACCTATGAGTTCAGGGTAAAAGGACTCAGCAATCACCATATGCAGTTCGGCCTGGGCGTCCCCCTGGTAATTGTTCGTATTACAGAACCGAATGCGGAGCGATCCGTCCGGGAAAAATTTTTACCCAAATTCAGGCAGACCTACGGTGCGACACTCTTGGTGGGTTTTGAGCCGTTTATGAGCCAGACCGGGGAAAAGCGTCAGACATATCGGGCAGAACTCAATATTTATGATACGATAAACACCAGTCATGTGCGTATTCACGATCAGACCGTTCCTTTGGAATCGGATTTTACCACACCGCTGGCGTATATGATAGAAGAGACGCCCCTCCCCGAAGGTATCAAAGGTCTTTTTGACGCTGAAGCCTGGAAGGAAATAACGGGAATGCACATGCTGCAACCTTATAAGCCCGGCAAAATTCCGGTAGTGTTTGTCCACGGGCTGATGTCTTCTCCCTCAACCTGGCTGGCAATGTTCAATAATCTGATCGGTGATCCGGAATTGCGTAAACGCTGCCAGTTCTGGTTTTTCATGTATCCCACAGGCAGCCCGGTGCTTTACTCTGCAAACACATTGCGTAAGTCGCTGCTGGAATTACAGCATCTATACGACCCGGAGGGCACTGATCCGGCCTTCAACCAGATGGTTCTCATAGGCCACAGCATGGGCGGTCTGCTTTCGAAGATCATGGTGAAGGACGGAGGAGACCGGTTATGGGAGGTTGTTTCCGATATACCTTTGTCGGAACTGGGTCTGCCGCCTGAAAAAAGGAGCGCTCTGGAGCGGATGTTTTATTTCAAACCGCTTCCTTTCATCAGACGTGAGATTTTTATCTGCACACCGCATCGGGGATCTGAACTGGCTGACCTCAGCATCAGCCGTTTCGGTTCTTCGCTGGTGAAGCTCCCGGGGAAGATACTGGATACAGGGGCAGAAATTTTTAAAGCCGTGGCCATGAAACCGATCAGAGTAATAGCAGGTGACAGAGGTCTGAAGCTCGACAGCATTCCCACATCCATTGACAATCTGTCACCCGGCAATCCGTTTCTGAATGTGCTGGCGGAAATCCCCTTTGCCCCCGGTGTGACCTTTCATTCGATTATCGGGAATCACGAAGCTGCGGATACGCCCGGGGGAACCGACATGGTCGTGCCCTATGAAAGTGCCCATCTGGAAGGAGTAGCTTCTGAAAAGATCGTTCAGGCTGATCACAGCGCACATAACCATCCCCTAGCGGTTCTGGAAGTTCGGAGGATTCTTTCGGAGCATATAAAAAAGGCCGACAGCATGTAATGTGTCAGTTGTAAGTTGCAACGGACAAACGTACAGAAGGACCGCGGATATCAGTGTCAGAACCAATCACCGAAAATTCTGACAATATCATGATATGCAAGATAAAGCGTATCGCTGTCCGAAACAGATTCCCAGAAAGGTATTGAAATCCGGCTCCGTTTATGTTATTCAGTCAGAATTCGGGAAAAAATCAGAAAAACCCTTTCCCGGTCGGATAAATCAGCTATAATTATTTGAAATCAAT
>JAUCGG010000369.1 GCA_030378015.1 Desulfococcaceae bacterium HSG8 | reverse complement strand
TCCCGTTACTGTTAATAAAAGTCATCAGGAATGCATTTGTCTTTTTTTCGTCATCAGGTTGAAAATCAATCATTCCGATATGAAAAAAACTCTTATCAGGAGAATTAATACTGACGATATCTTTGAAATCAGTAAAACTGATATCATCATTATTGAAGCTTTGGTCTCTCCAAAAACTGGGCGATGATATTAACTTCAGCAGGGTAAGAACTGATGTTTTGCCAGTACTGTTTTCGCCAACAAAGAAATTAACATCTTTGATGGGAATATAGGTTTTACTGAAACCTCTGAAGTTATCAATAAAAAGATATTTCATTTCATTTAAAATAATTTATAATTTCCTGGAAAACTCCCAGCAGCTCATCAGTGCTGCGAATAAAATATTCCTGACTGTCCAATATTAACTCCTGATCATGCAGTTTCAGAAAATGCCATTCAGCCCCTGTTGTGACGCAGCCGAAAATTGTCGTGATATTTTTGTCTCTTTTCTGATTCAGCAGGCGTGCTCCCATCATCTGCGCAGAGCATTGCCCCAGACCTGCCTCTATATCCTGCTTTTTTGCTTCAACAATGCAAAACACGGGAGTGTCCAAAAACTCTGTTATCGTGCTTAATGAAAGAATAAAATCACATTCACCCGTAAGCCCCTTCTTTTTATCAATATTCAGATTAACACCTGAATGAATACTGATTTTTTCATCATTGATATCCTGAACTTCCAACAGGATAGGCATGACAATCAGTTCATTCCTGACCTTCTCGCTTCCCGAAGGCAGGGCAATTCTTAAGCCTTTTTCTAATATTTTCAGATACGAATTACTCATAGTTATCGGCTGAGTCTTTTCAAACAGCCGAATTTTATGGAATTCTAACTCAAAATCGTAAATAACTTTGTCTAACGTAAAATTTTTATATGACATAATATCACGTTATGGCCTGTCAGAGAGATCATGCATATTTCAAGAATTGTAACCCGATACACCCAGACGGATTTTTTCTGAGAAGACATTTGCAGAAAAAAACAAAATCAATAATGCTGCGGGCAGTAATATTCTTTAAAAATATCACAATTTTTTCCTCAGAAATGATGCCCGGTGATAAATTCAGCGGAGTGCAAAGCGTTCGACTGAGCTCTGAGCTCACCCGAAGTCTTTGCACTCCCGCGTTACATTCTACTCAACGAATATCCCGCTCAATGATATTCAGAAAATCAGCAGAAAAACTTTCCAGTTCGGATTCAATGACTTTTATCTTCTGCATGAAATAGTTAAAGGCAATGACCGCGGGGATTGCAACTGCCAGTCCAGCGGCAGTTGCTACAAGAGCTTCGGAAATCCCCGGGGCAACAACAGCAAGGCTGGCTGATTTCTGAAGCCCGATGCCATGAAACGCGTTCATGATTCCCCACACGGTTCCGAACAAACCGATAAAAGGGGTTGTATTTCCGGTTGTCGCAAGAAAGGGAATCATCTGCGTCATCCGGGTGACCTCTGTGTTAATTGCCCGGTTCAAAGAACGTTTCACGTTATCCAGCCCGTTGAACCTGCCGCTCAGGGTCGGGGCCTCTTCTTCGGATGTCATTGAAACACCGGACTCGCGCAGCCGTTTAAGCTCAAGATACCCGATGCGGAATATCCTTGCAATGGGGCTGCCCTGGAGTTCTTTTGCCTCTTTAAAGGCGACAGCAAGATCACGGCTTTCCCAGAATATGTCTGTAAAGATGGCAGATTCTTTATAGGCTCTTTTGATATACCGATATTTTATAAGGATGATTGACCATGATGTGATGGAAAAAAAAAGCAGCAGCAACATTACCATTTGAACCATCAGCCCGGCGCTGCGCACAATGCTGATAATATCCAGTTCGACCATATATATACTCCCGTTGTAGCTTCCGGATTCCGGCTCGTCTGACCCGGAATTCCGAAAATGTTTCAAAATTCGCTCTAACTCTTCAAGAATACCGAAAAATACAGTGATTCGACATGCTTTTCCAAATAAGATCAAAATATAGCAATTTCACCTTAGTGTCAAGCAATTTGCCTGCTCAACACAGGGCAATCATACGGGAACCCTCTGACACCCTGATAATCAGCTATATAAAAAGATAATAACCTTATTTTACTTTGTGAATATTATTCATTTGTTAGATTTTGGTCATTTTGTGCTTGACAGATGCTTTTCTTTTGCTTAATAGAGAATGCAAGAACAATGTTACAGCATTTCTGATATTTTAGTTTGTGCTTTACATACTATCTTGTAATATAAGATAGTTAAATAAGAAATATCTTTGGAACGATATTTTATTTGAACTGTAAATGCCTTCATCCGAATATCAGATTGCTATATATAAACATCTGAAATCAGAATATTTATCTTTCACAGGTAAAAGAGGGGAAAGTACAAAAGATAACAAAGTTTAATCGGAGCAGGCGGACCTGTTTTTCTATTCTCAGGAGATGAAAAATGTCCTGAGCCGCGCGGGTGTAATTAAAAGTGTTAGGAGCTGTCCTCGTTCCCAAACTCCGTTTGGGAACGCAATTGCACGCAAAACTCCGTTTTGCATGTGCAAACAGAGTTT
>JAUCGG010000368.1 GCA_030378015.1 Desulfococcaceae bacterium HSG8 | reverse complement strand
TGAAAAAATAAAGGCCGGAAAGGAGGTGATTGGTTGGGCACTGTTATCAAAAAACGAAGGAAAAAAATGAGAAAGCATAAGCACAGAAAGCTTTTGGCCCGTACGCGGCATCAAAGAAGAAAGGGTAAATAAAATGATACCTGCAGCTTCTTTTTAAAACAGAAAAAGCACCACAGTCTCACAGTTCGGTGCTTTTTTCTGTTTTTATATGAAAGTCCGGCAACAACAACGGAGTGCCAAACTTACAGTTTGGCATAGCGTAAGCGAGCGGAGCAAAGCTTACGCATACAGTCCCGACTTCGGCGAACGATGCAAAATCCGGGCTGCCGGACTTGTCAGTCCGGCGGGCTTGAAATCAGTGCCCCCGTTAATCCGCAACAGCAGAAATACCTTGCTCTGCCCCGCGTCCTGCCTTGCCATGGGAAACAGATGGCATATCCGAATATCCCTTGAAATATTTCAGAAACTCCGAGTCTGTTGAAAGCACAAGGGAACTGTTTTTATCAAGGGATTCGTTGTAAATTTCAAGGGTTTTGGTGAAGGAATAGAAGTCAGGATCAGAGCCGTAGGCTTCGGCATATATCAGGGTTGCCTCTGCATCTGCCCGTCCCTTGATTTCCTGGGCTTTCCTGTAAGCTTCAGAAGTGATCTCCTTTAACTTCCGATCTTTATCACCGATGATTTTGCTGGCTTCACCTTTTCCTTCGGAGCGGAATTTTTCAGCCATCTGCCTGCGTTCTGCAATCATTCGCTCATAAACGGATTTTCTTACCCTGTCCACATAATTAATCCGTTTGATCTTAACGTCAACCACCTCAATACCGAATTTTTCCAGCTTGGGTTGAGCCTGTTTCAGAATTCCTTCTGTGATTTTCTCCCTGCCTACTGCTATTGTACTATAGCTGGCTGCTGAATGATCTTCGTCCAATCCGATTTCAACCGGCAGTTCCCGGTTACTCTTGCGGACTGTCTCAATAAGGCTGTAAGACGTGATAAAATTTCTTACAGCAGGGTCAATAATATCATCCAGCCGCCCCTGGGCCGTGTACATATCCCCGATGGTCTGGAAGAATCTGATGGGATCAGTGATCTTCCACCGCGCGAAAGCATCCACCCATATATAGGTTTTATCCAGCGTGGGAATCTGCCCCGGGTCACCATCCCATTCCTGAAGATTCTTGGGAAAATAATTGGTCTGCTGGATAAAGGGAATCATAAAATAAATGCCCGGTTCCACATTAGGCTTTGCCACTACTTTCCCGAACTGGGTGACAACCACCTGTTCCCTTTCATCCACCACATAGGCTGACGCGTAAGCCACGATAAGCAGCGCGCCTATAAAAATCAAAACACCGACTCCTTTATTCATTAGTTACCTGCCTTATCTGAGGAGATTACCCCCTGTTTTCCAAGATTAAGAAAAGGAAGAACATTATTCTGATCTGAGTCAATAATGTATTTCTGTCCCAGCTTGGGGAAAACATCTCTTACAGTCTCAAGATAGAGTCGCCGCCTGGTCACATCCTTTGCCTTGACATACTCCTCATAAATTGCCCTGAACCTGGCAGCATCACCCTTTGCCCGGTTGACCCTGTCCAATGCATATCCTTCGGCTGCCTTTATTGTTCTTTCCGCCTCTCCCATAGCAGCGGGAATTTCCTTATTATATTCCTCTTTTGCCTGGTAAATCAGTTTTTCCTTTTCCTGCACGGCTTCGTTAACTTCGTTAAACGAAGGCTGAACAGGACCCGGCACGTTGGTACGCTTCATTTCTATGGTGATCACGTTTATGCCTGTTTCCGCCCTGTCCAATTCTGCCTGAAGTACACGTTTTGATTCATCAGCAATGTCCTCACGTTTGCTGATGACCTCATCAATGCTTCGGTCTCCCACTACGAGTCGCATGGCAGCTTCGGACATATCTTTGAGCAGCGTGTTAATATTTTCCACCTTGAACAGATAATCATATGGTTCTTTTATCCTGTATTGAACAATCCACGGAACCAGGGCAACATTCAGGTCCCCGGTAAGCATGAGCGCGACATTATTTTCACTTTCGGCTGGAAAACGTCCGGTCTGAGCGGCCCGGATACCGAATTCTTCCTTATAAACCCGCTTGATCTTAACCTTTGTCACCTTTTCAATCCCTGAAGGCATTTTAAAATTAAGTCCCGGACCCGAGGTGCGGACGTATTTCCCAAATCGCTGAACCACACCCACTTCATCCACTTCGACAGTAAAGAACATCGAAGAACCGAACAGTGCCAGGATAATGAAAATACCGACCAGGAAGGGTCCTCCCGGCATTTTTACCTTATTCATCTTTTTAATAAAAACATCCATCTGCGGGGGGATTTCCCCTTTTTTCTGTTGCTGTTCTTTAAGTTTTTCCCAATCCCAACTCATTTTTTCTATCCTAAAATTAAATTGTTTGAGTGCAACCTTTTCGGGTGTTTTAAACCCGGAGAGGCACATAGATTTCTATTGTCTTTCAGGAGGTTTTCTTATACCAAGCAGATCGGAAGTGTTCCGAAATGCCCGCCCGGAATTGACAAATCCCGAGCATTTTCGATCTGCCGACACTCT
>JAUCGG010000079.1 GCA_030378015.1 Desulfococcaceae bacterium HSG8 | reverse complement strand
ATTTTCATAACCACCCATATTAATTAGATTTCCCAGAATAGAAATTTTAATATATTGAAAATGCCTAATATTTACGATTTACGATTTAAGTCGTAAATCATCAGCCTGTTTCTGTGCCCGTATAATATCCGGGGCTTTGTCATCATATTCCTGCTTCAACTGCAACAGGATCACAGCACCGATGACCAGCACCCCGCCGGCAATCTGCAAAGGTTCCATGATCTCATCCAGAAAAATGTAGGAGATGATCCCCGCGCCGATTGGCTCAAGCGTTGCCGTGATGCTGGCGCGCGTGGATCGTATAAGGTTGATTCCTTCCAGATAGAACCCGAATGGCAGGATTGTGCCGGCAACAGCAATATATAAAATCATAGTCCATTTTACAGGGGAATATGTATGGAGAAGGGATTCCAGAGGAGGGTGAAGTACATTCCACTCCAGTGCTGCAAAAAGCAACGCATAAAAAAGAACTGTCCACGGATCATAGCGGCGCATCCCGTATTCCCCGTGAACGGACCACCAGGAAAATGCCAGTGCAGCGCATATCCCGCTGATAATACCAGCAATATTCAGGTTCAGCATATTAAGATTATACGCGCCCACAACCAGATAACAGCCCGTGGTCGCGCCTGCAATTGCCAAGACCGTTGACATGCTGAGTTTTTCCCGAAGGAATACCGCAGAATGCAGGGCAATAAATATCGGGGCCAGATATTCAAGCAGGATGGCCGCGGCCACATGAAGTTTGCTTATGGCAAACAGGTACGCGATCTGAACCGCGGCCATACCGAATGTCCCCAGTATAAGGAAGTAAGTGATATCGTTACGGTCAATCTTCAACAGAGCGGGCCGGCGTATGAAAAGCCACAAAAACAGAACAAAAGCCGAAATTGTCACCCGGAGCTGTGCGAGTTGAAAAGGAGAAATTCCGTTATGAAACAAATATTTTGATGATGATCCCGCGATTGCCCACAGGAGAGCGGCAAAAATAACATAAAAATACCCCCTGGCAGGGGTTCTGAATGGATTCATGATTTGTCCCTGTATCAGCAGATGGAAAATGCCCTCGGCGGATTGGCAAATCCTCCTGAAATGCCTGGGATTTGTCAATCCCAAGCGAGCGTTTCGGGAACACTTTCCATCTGCTGTGTATAGAAAATTATAAAATCCGGAATCAATCCCCGGGTGCTCCAGCCGAGGGCGTATTTACAAGTCAGGGGAGTGATTTTCAGTCCCGGAGGGACGATTGAAAACAGTCCGGCAATTCCCCGGCAATTCATTGCCGGGCGAGATTCCGGGACTGAAAAAACGGGGACATCCGCCCCGGCAATGAATTGCCGGGCTATTTTCAGTCGTCCCTCCGGGACTCCAAGTTGTAAATGCGCCCTCCAGCCGATGGATTGATTCCCCGGCTTTTTCTGACCTTATCACGTTTCACGCATCACGTTTCACGTTTCACGTTTCACGTTTCACACATCAATTTTCCGATACCATAAGCAGCGATAACACATTGTCAATACAAATTTTTGGCACCTTATCCATACTTATTATCAGATTTTAATTTTCCGACAGTGAGACTTTTCTTGAATTATACACCAAAAATATGATAGTTATGTTTTCTTGTAAGCCAGCGGCAGGGTAGATTTTTCCCACCGCTGAATACTCTTTTCACCCCATTGACGTGTCCCTTTGTTTCATGAAATAAATAAACAGGGCGTGTAAGGCAGAAGATTTATTATTGAAATCTGTTTTTTCATAAAAGACTTCCGAAGTTTCCGAAACTTCGGAAGTCTGTTATTGAATCAGGGAGCACCCGGAAAATAATATATCCGCCGTACGGGACACGGATACGCATTGATTTTATTACAGAAATGATCCGAGTAGGTCAGTGTCCCGTAATCGGAAAACCGGCCCGGATCTCATTACTGAAAATGATCCGTGCGTATCCGTGTCCTGAAAACCGCTGGTAAGTTATTTGGGGGAATTCCTTTATCAATCCGGGGTATATTTCAGTGGCGGGACTGAGAAACATGAAAAAGGAAATTGTTGGAATGGATACTCATGAACTGAAACCGGATGAATCCGCTGCCAGTTCCAAGATTACTGTCTTGCTGATTGATGATCAGGCATTTATCGGGAAAATTGTCGGGCGCATGCTGAACGGTGAAAAAGATATTGATTTCCATTATTTTCAGAGCGCCCGCGAAGCACTTAAAACTGCTGATAAAATTGCCCCCAGCGTCATTCTCCAGGATCTGGTCATGCCTGAAATTGATGGTTTGCACATGGTCTCTTATTTCCGCGCGAAAAAAAAAACATCCCATACCCCGCTGATCGTCCTGTCCGGTCATGAAGATCCCAAGATCAAAGCCCAGGCATTTGAACTCGGTGCCAACGATTACATGGTCAAACCGCCTAACAGGCTTGAACTGGTTGCGCGCATCCGCTATCACTCCCAAGCATATATTAACAGGCTGGAAAGAGATGAAGCTTACAGCAGGGTGGAAGAACAGACGGTCAAGCTGAAGCAGACCAATGAGCAGTTGCTGGAACAGATTGCTGAACGCAAACGGATTGAGAAAGCCCTTCTTGAGAGCAAGAAAAAAGCTGAAATGGAACGGGAAGCCGCAGAAACAGCGAATAAAAAGGTCATGGACAGCATACGTTATGCCCAGCTCATCCAAAACTCCCTGCTGCCGAACCCGGAAAACATCAGGACCTTCCTTCCGGACAGCTTTTTTATCTGGATGCCCAGAGATATCGTGGGCGGAGATTTCATTTTTACGGACTGTTTTGAGGACAGCTTTATCATCGGGGTTATTGATTGTACCGGTCATGGTGTCCCCGGGGCGTTTATGACCATGATCACCTCTTTCGGTCTGAGAAAAATCATAAGAGATGAAGGCTTCCGAGAGCCTTCCCAGATACTGAAACGCCTGAGTTTTATCGTAAAGACAACCCTTCAGCAGGATACTGATTATGCTCTTTCCGATGACGGACTGGATGCTGCCATCTGTTTTGTCAGCATGAGAGAGGCCAAGCTGACTTTTTCAGGGGCAAAGCTGCCGCTGATTTACACTCACCAGAATAAAATAAAAATTATAAAAGGGAATAATAAAAGCATCGGCTATAAAAAATCCGATCTGAGATTCAATTTTACTGAGCATAAGGTCGGTATCCGGAGAGGGATGTCATTTTATATGTTCAGCGACGGATATGTGGATCAGTTGGGAGAAAAAAATGACCGCCGGTTCGGTACGAAGCGTCTTAAGAATCTGCTGAAGGAAAATACCGGAACCCCTTTTGACATGCAACGGGAAATTCTTCTCCAGGCTTTTGAAGAATACAGGGGGGAAAACGAAATACAGGATGATGTGACCGTACTCGGATTCGGTTTCGGAACTGACGATTAAACTTTTTTTACCGGAGTGCAAAGCTTGCTTTGCAAGTGTTCTGTGTTCTGACCATTACCGGATTCGGAACTGACGATTAATTTTTTTACCGCATCTGCGGAGTGCAAAGCTTGCTTTGTAAGTATTTTTTTGCTGATTTCGTCCGGGCCATTATCTGATTTCATACGGAGAAAATGTGAACAGAAGGAATTTCATCAAAACCCTGGGGGCGGCAGGGGCCGCACTTTCAGGCTCGCCCGCGTCAGCGAGGGAAAGTTATCAATGGAAGCTGGTCATGGCATGGCCCAAAGATTTTCCACCTGCGGGCACAAATGTCGTCCGAATGGCTAAAGATATCGAAGTAATGTCAGGGGGCCGCATCCGCATAGACGTTTACGGCTCCGGAGAGCTTGTTCCCGGGTTTGAGTCCTTTGACGCGGTTGCCGATGGAAAGGCTGAAATGGGATGCGGTGTTCCGTATTATTGGGAAAATAAACATAATGCTCTGAAATTCTGTACGAACATTCCCTTCGGACTGAATGCCCATGAACTTATCACCTAGATTCAGTTCGGCGGAGGCCAGGCTCTGCTGGATGAAATTTACGGTCAGTATAATCTCAAACCTTTTGCAGCCGGAACCTCGGGGGTTCAGATGGGAGGATGGTATAACAAAGAAATTCGTTCCATCAGCGATTTCAAAGGACTGAAGATAAGAATGCCGAGACTGGGCGGAGCAGTGATTGCCAAGGCAGGCGCCCAAGTGGTTAATCTTCCGTCTGACAAAATCTTTCACGCATTGAAATCCGGTGCGATCCGTGCGGCCGAGTGGGTAAATCCTTTTGAAGCTGGAATTGTATAAAGCCGCCAAATACTACTACTGGCCCGGATGGCATGAACCCGGGGCTTTGTCAGACTGTTTCGTGAATAAAAAGATATACGAAGACTTACCCGCGGATCTCCGGGAGATTATCAGGCAGGCTGCCTCTGCCGCATACTATCGTTTATGGTCAGAATACTCGGCAAATAACGGGGTTGCCCTTCTGGAACTGGTGAACAGGCACAAGGTACAGCTCAGACGTTTTCCGGATCGTCTGCTCATGGAACTGGCCAGGCTGAGCCAGGAAGTTATGGAGGAAATTGCTGCCCGTGATCCGCTCTCAAAGAAGATGTATGATGCCATCCGCGGGTTTCGAAACCAGTCTGTCGGATGGACCCAGATCAGCGAAGAGGCATACAGCCTGGCCAGATCACTGGTGTATTCCTATCTGCCATGAAGTTTTTACCGCAGAGGACAATCAGAATTTCCTCGGGGATACAGGAAACATAAAAAAATCGCCTCGTTCCCAAACTCCGGTTTGGGAACGCACTTGTCCGCCAAACTCCGGTTTTGCTTATCCGGTCGGGTTTTGGGAACTTCCATGATCTGACGATGACAACGAAATATGAAAGTCGGAGCTGATGACAAAACACCAAACACTTTCACATAAACTTTCGATCTGAGTCGCACTCTTATGGAATCAAAACACATTGACACTTATCTGAACTTGGTCTCAGGCCAGCGATTCAAGCTATGGGGCGTTACCGGCAGTGATGTGGTGAAACGGGATAACATCATCGGATATCTCCGGGAGCAGGGGTGGAGCCTTGTGGATGTTGAAGGTGAATTGACAGGTCTGATATCCGATATGGATGAAGGGGAAGAACCTTCATATGATATCGGGCAGAAAATCAAGGAATGGTTCCACGGCAAGCCGGACAACCTTATCCTAGTGAATTCAAGCATCCTGTATCATAAAGCTTTTCTGAAGATGTCGCCCATAGGGGCATTCAAATATAATTCAAGAAATAAAAACTGCGTTATTTTCCTGGAAGATGAAAAGCTGTTCGGCAACCGCCTCTATTACGGAGAGACCGGCACGGAAGAGTATTCGGATCAATATATCCATGATGTTTTTCTGACTGAAATCAAAGAGATTGAAGAAAATTACACACCTCTCAGGAAAACAAAACCGGTTATTACCGATAAAAGTAAACTGGCTCGGGATGCCATCGGTCATCTGTTCGATTACACAGAGATCAAAGACGTTGTGGATATCGACGCTGATCTGAGGGAAAAGGATTCAAGAAGAGAACTGGTTTCCAGTTTTATTATTTCCGAATCCCTGGAAAGACAGATCACAGATTTTTTGGATAATCTGGAAAAACCGAATCATAAAGCGGTCAAGATTATCGGTAACTACGGAAGCGGCAAATCCCATCTTATCGCTTTTCTGATTTCTATTATCACGGAACCGGAAATCCGGGACATGATCAAAAACGATAATGTCAGGGAGGCCGCTCATAATATTTCTCGAAAATTCAGTACGGTACAGTTTGAACTGATGCCCGGGGATGCGGAGATGTCCGTATGGTTTTACAAAGAGATCGCCAAGCAGTTCAAAGCCAGCCATAATCTTACGATTCCTCAATTTACAAAGGACGACATCAATCATAAAGACAATATCATTAGGATCATCGAAACCGTGAAAATCCATGATCCCACAGCCGGTTTGCTGGTAATCATGGATGAGGTGTCGGATTTTCTGGCACAGAAACAACCGCATCTGACAGACCGGGATTTCCAGTTTTTACGGATTATCGGGCAGGTCTGCCAGGACCAGGATCTCATGGTTGTCACCGCAATGCAGGAAGATATTTATTCAAGTCCCCGTTTCAAAGCAATCGCGGCCCAGGAATCCCGTGTCAGCGAACGGTTTCAGAATATCATCATCCACAAGGAAGCGGTAAAAAAGGTGATTGCGGAAAGGATTGTTCCGAAATCTGCCAATCAGAAGACGGAGATTGAAAACAGGCTCAGACCTTTTTCCGAAAAAATCGAGGATGTCGCCAACCGGATGGAAGACTATGTAAACCTGTTTCCGTTTACGCCGTTTCTGCTGAATCTGTTTCATGAACTCCCCTATTTTGAAAAAAGAGGAGTGATCCAGTTTGCCCAGAATGAATTGAAATATGCTCTGGATGAGCCTTTTCCGTTCTTTTTGACGTTTAACAAAATTTTTGAATTGCTTGAGTCATATCCCAATCTCCGTAACATGGAGGAGGTTTATGACCTTGCCCGTGTGGTCAGCCTGATCCGTCAGAAAATCAATGTGTCTGTTGAATCCAAATTCCAGGCAGATGCCGGCAAACTCATTGAAGGACTTGCGGTGTATGCGCTCTGGAGCAGGGGGGAAAACGGCGCGACAGCAAAAGAATTGGCGGAAAATCTGCTGATCATACCGCAATCCAAAGTGTTTACAGCGGTGGATTATATATCGTCAATCATTCAGAAAATCCGAAACGCAACAGACGGTTTCTATTTGAAAATCGTCAAGGATACCGCCACCGGGAATGATTATTTCAAACTGGACCCGGCCATTGACGGCAAGGACCCCGAGGAACGCATTGACACTGCTGTCAATACTGTTTCGGACATTCGGATTGAAGAGGAATTTTTCGATCAGGTGAAGGATATTCTGGAGCTTCAGCCCTTCTTCGGCAAGCTCAGATCCCTTCAGAATCTTCGGGATGTATTTGAAGACGAGTGTCCATGGCCAAGCGTCAAATCGTTCAGAAAGGGGTATATTATTTTTGCCCGAAGAGGGGCTGAGTTTTCAAGTCTTCCCCGAAAAGATTACGCCATTGCCGTGATTTCTCCCTATCGGACGGAGAATATGCCAAAGCTGTGCGAACACCAGCTTGACATAAAAATCACCATTGACAGTGAATTGAAGATCGAAGCACTGAAACGGATTGCAGCCATCCGGGAACTCATAAACCGGAATATCCTTGTTTCGACGATGAAAAAAAAACTGGCTGAAACCATAGATGGAACCCGGACAAGCACCAGGGAAAGACCGGGGATCAAATTCAGGATTGCCCGATGGTTTTATGCATCCTCAAGTGCATGGATGAACGGTGAAAGCTTGCAGGTGCAGAAGCTTGTAAGGGAGAAGGACAATCTTTTTGAGCTGATGTACGAGTTGAAAACATCTGTGTTTGACAAACACTTCAATGAAATCTACAAAGAGCATCCGAGATATGCCCAGATTCTGTCATCGGGCAACATCCTGAGAACATTGTCGGACATTGCTTCTGAGCTGGCAGCCGGGGATTTTACAAAACTGAAACAGGCGCATCGGCAGTTTCTGAAAAATATGGATCTGCTGAATTCACAAAACGATCCGGACATTTCAGGGAGCAGGCTGTCGGTGTATATCCTGAACATCATCTCCTCCAAGAAAGACAGGGTCACGGATATTGAAAAGGAGATTATCGCTGAACTGGCAAAAGCCCCGTATGGTATCGAACCGGAGACCGTTCATCTGATTCTGATTCTTCTGACAGTTATCGGAAAGATTTCTCTCAAGGCAAGAGGGGGAGATACCCTTGATATCAGCAATATCAGGGAAAAATTCAAAAGCCTTGCCCAGTTTGAAACCATTGCTTACGCGATCCTCAAAGATGATCTTTCCTATGATTTTGCCCAAAGGCTTCTCAATACCCTGGGCCTGAACGGCGCAAAAATTTTGCAGGAAAAAACCCGTAATGAGGCGTTTAAGGAATATAAGGAAAAGATTGCCCAACTCATTGGTGATTTTGCTCAGACTCAGACCCTTATTGACAAGGCAGGGAAAAAACCTCAGTGTTTCATCCGTGTTGCAGATGTTACAACCGCTTATGAAAAAACGCAGGTCACAGGCTGGAAAGTTCTGGATATTGCCAATCATGCCAAGTTTTCATCCATAGAGCATCTGAACAGCAGGTTGTCGGAAATCAGAGACGCTGTTGCCATGCAGAGCAATATTCGTGAAGCCATGACCTGTTACCACGATACTGTGCATGACGGCATAGAGTACATGCGTCAGGCTTTGGAAATCCTGGATGGAAATTCCGTTTATGCCGCAGATGCGGGATTAAACAAAAGGCTGAGGGCATTTTTCGATGATACGATGGAGATTGTAAAAGATATTTCCAGATTTCTTGATCCTTCGGAACGCCTGCCCATTGATGGAAAAATTCAGTCCTTCAAATCCGCGTATGTCAAAGATTTCTATTTTCCGGCGCACGAAAAAACCGTTGGGAAGAAGGTGGATTGGCGTGTTTTGGAAAGCATTGATGAGCATAAGATTGCCAAAAAAATAAAAACACTCATTCAGCTTGATTGTCTTGTGGAATCGAAGTTTGACAGCCATATGTCGCTATGGAAAAAGCTCCTTGAGCTCAGATGCGTTCAGGTGGATGTGGACAAGCTATGTGCCACGCCTTTCTGCACCTATTGCAATTTTATGAAGACAGACTGGGATTATCCGCTTATACAAAAAGAGATTGATTCTGCGGATGATGTGCTGGAGGGAATTTTTGACGATTATGCTCAGACCATTGTTGCCGAGGTCAGCAAAAATATCAGGCATCTGGAGCTGATTGACTGCCCGGAAAAGCGCAAAGGCGTTATCCGAAAGATTGCCGACACGCAGAAATTGCCGGGGAAAATCGGGGTGGAACTGATCCGCTGCATCAATCAGTTGTTTAAAGATTTCGTTATTGTGGAACTGAAAAAGGATGAACTGAACAGGGATTTTTTCAGGGAAGATGAACTGCTGACCCTTGAACAGTTGCGGAAATCTTTTTTTGATCTTGAACACCGGATAAAAAAGAAGGGCAGGGAAAGTGAGATACGGATTAAATTTGTTTAGGAGAGGATATGATGCACCGCTATAATGCTTCTGTCAGGATTTATCATTTAAGCGACGGCAACCCGGCTTACAGCGAGGATGGGACTGATCTGACGCTGATTCGCTGGATGTTGAGCCTTACGCCTGCGGAGCGTCTGAAGGTATTGCAGGATAATATTTCATCTGTTTACAGGTTAAAACATGCAGGAATCCGAACCCGGGATAACAGCGATTCTGAACGCGCTTCATGATTATCAGGTTGAATTTATCATTGTCGGAGGCGTGTGTGCTGTCCTTCACGGTACGCCTGTAACGACATTTGATCTGGATGTGGTCCATTCCGGATCGCCTGAGAATATCTCTCGTGTCCTGTGTGTTCTCGAATATCTGGATGCCCATTATCGCGGTCATCCAAAGAAAATAAGGCCGGATGCTGAATCGCTCGGATCACAGGGACATCACCTTTTGATAACCCGTTTCGGCCCGCTCGACATTCTCGGAACCATTGAAAACGGTCTGGGTTATACTGATTTGATCGGACATACGGAAGATATACAAATTGAAAACAGGACCTTTCGAGTGCTGAGTCTTGAGTATTTTATTGAAATCAAAGAAAAATCATTGTTTGAGAAAGACAGGCTGAGAATGTCGGCGCTGAAACACACGCTGAACGAAAGGGAGAAAATCAGAAAAAATGAAGCAGATCAAACCGTTTGAAAATTATCTGAAAATATAGGGGGAATCATGATTGCTTATGAGTTTGAAACTGAAATAAGAGATGGAATGATCAGACTTCCGAAGGATTTCAAAGGGAAACAAGAAAAATTCAGGATAATTGTCATTCAGGAAGAAAAAAAACATGATGAAGTAAGACAGGCTTTGTTGAATGCACCTGTCTGGAGCGATGCGGATGTTCAGGATTTTAATGATGCGATTTCAAAAGGATATAAAAATTGGACGCTGGAAGCATTGTAGTTGACACATCCATTCTGATTGACCATTTTAGAAGCAGAGAAAAAGATAATACAATATTATTCAGACTGGCTGAGAAACATAGATTGTTTATTTCGTCAGTTATCCAGTTTGAATTTCTGGTGGGTGCCAAACCAGAGCAAAAAGTTTAAAATTTTATGGATAAATCTTATGTTGACCCGATTAAAGATCAGCGGTTTTAAAAACCTCGTTGATGCAGATATCCGTTTCGCCGCTTTCACCTGTGTGGCCGGAGCCAACAGCGTGGGAAAATCCAATTTGTTCGACGCAATTAAATTTTTAAGTGCGCTGGCCAACGACACCCTGATTAACGCCGCGCTGTCTGTCCGTGATGAAGGCGGAAGAACCGGTGATGTTCGCGGTCTCTTCCATCATGCAGGGGATAAATACGCAAAGGAAATGTCCTTTGAAGCAGAGATGATTATTCCGCCCGAAGCCACAGATGACCTGGGACAGGTTGCGGAAGCCAGCATCACGTTTGTGCGTTACGCTGTCACCCTGGCTTATCGGGTGGATGAAAAACTGCCTTCACTCGGATATCTTGAACTGATTCGGGAAAGTCTCGAACACATCAATCTGAGTGAAGCGTCAAAACGCCTGAAGTTTCCTCACAAAGCAAACTCCTGGCGTAAATCCGTATTAAAGGGCAGAAGGACATCATCTTTTATCTCAACAGAGTACCAGGGAAAGAAGCGAATCATCAGACTGCGTCAGGATGGCAGTCATGGAAGACCCAAATCGCTTCTGGCTGTAAATCTTCCCCGGACAGTGCTTTCGACCGTAAACGCCACGGAAAGTCCCACCGCGCTGATCGCCCGTCGGGAAATGCAGTCCTGGAGATTGTTGCAACTGGAACCGTCTTCATTGCGGAAATCCGACAGTTTTACGACACCTCCCGGATTAGGCTATGACGGCTCTCATCTGGCCGCAACCTTATATTCTCTGGCGCGTTCCTGCAAAACAGAAGCCGGCGATTCCGGCGAGGGAACCGAAACCCTGATTTACGATCAGATTGCTGTGCGTCTGTCCGAACTGACTGAGGACGTTCACACGGTTCGGATTGACAGCGATGAACGGCGAGAGCTTCTGACTTTGGAAGTGGCGGATCACAGCGGAACCGTTCATCCGGCTCGCTTCCTTTCAGACGGAACATTGCGTTTTCTTGCCCTGGCCGTGCTGGAGCTCGATCCGCGGGCAAGCGGTCTGATTTGCCTTGAAGAGCCTGAAAATGGCATTCACCCTGAACGCATCCCTGCAATGCTGGAACTTCTGAAAGATATTGTCACAGACCTTGAAAGCCCGGCCGGGCCGGACAATCCGCTGCGTCAGGTGATCGTCAACACCCATTCTCCGGCAGTTGTCAGCCAGGTGGATGATGACAGTCTTCTGGTTGCGGAGCTGAAAGAGATGGTTCAGGACGGACAACGATTCAAACGGGTTTGTTTCAACTGGCTCCCGGATACCTGGCGGCATGAAGCTGAACCGAGCAGGAGGACTGTTGCCAGAGGAAACCTGCTGGCATATCTTTATCCTGTTGCAGTTGTTGATGAGGATTTGGCAGGAACCGCATTAAAAACAGGAAGAAAATCACGAAGAGTTATTGATCGGGATGACCTTCAATTTTCCCTGTTCCCTGATGGTGGGCGGTCATGAAAGAGCTTTGTTATACGCTGTTAAATCATGAGTTGGAAACGGAAGAGCGATGCGGATGTTCAGGATTTTAATGATAAGATTTTGGAAGGATATAAAAATTGGACACGGAGTTATTTCGCATGAAACCGATTAAACCCCTTGAAGAAGATCTGGAAGAAATGAAGAAGATCGAAGGCTATCCCATCGGCGAGGACAAGGACATCTTGGCCCTTTCCGATCCTCCGTATTACACAGCGTGTCCCAATCCGTATCTCAATGATTTTATCGCGGAACATGGCATGGCCTATGATGAGGAAACCGATGATTATCACCGGGAGCCGTTTGTGGGGGATGTGAGCGAGGGAAAAAATGATCCCATTTACAATGCCCATTCCTATCATACCAAAGTGCCGCACAAAGCCATTATGAAGTATATTGAGCATTATACGGATGAGGGTGATATTGTTCTGGATGGTTTCTGCGGAACCGGCATGACCGGGGTTGCGGCGCAATTGCTGAACAGAAAAGCGATTTTAAGCGATCTGTCGCCCATTGCCACTTTTATCGCCTACAATTACAATAACCCGGTGGATGTGGATGAATTTGAGAGGGAGGCCAAGCGGATATTAAAAGAGGTGGAGGATGAATGCGGATGGATGTATGAAACCCGGCATGTGGAAGCGGATGAGGATATTCCCGAAAGCCTGAAGAAGATCAGAGAGAAACATCAGGAGAAGAAAGGGAAGATCAATTATACGGTTTGGAGTGATGTTTTTATCTGTCCGTATTGCAATGAGGATTTTGTGTTCTGGGATGTGGCGGTGGATAAGCAGGCAGGTAAGGTTTTAAAAGAATTTTCATGCCCGCATTGTTCCGCCAGTTTAAAGAAAAAAGACTGCGAAAGGGCAAAGGTTACGTTTTTTGATAAAGCCATAGGGCAGAAAGTTACTCAGGCAAAGCAGGTTCCAGTGTTGATCAATTATACATGGAATAAAAAGCGGTATGAGAAAAAGCCGGATGAACAGAATCTGAAGTTGATTGAAAAAATAAGAGGTTTGGATATTCCTTATTGGTTTCCTACAGACAGGATGATTGCAGGAGATGAATCAAGGAGAAATGATAGAGAAGGCTTTACTCATGTCCATCATTTCTACACGAAAAGAAATTTATTTGTTCTTTCAGCAATATGGGACCGTTTTTTTAAAATCAGTAATAAATCTGAAAGAAGCCGTCTAATGTTTGGTTTCACTGCGATGATGAGGGCTATTTGCAAATTGGCAAGCATAGCTTTTTCATACTATTTCCATGGTGGAGGTGGGGCAATCAATGCGGGAACCAAAGGGACGTATTATATGTCAAGCGCAATTCCTGAAGTTAGTGTTTTTCATAGCTATTTTTCACGTCTCCGATCTATTCGTTTTGATATAATAAAGAATAATGGTAATTGTTCTATAAGCACATCAGGTTCAAGCAAATTAAATATAGATTCTGAATCCATTGATTACATTTTCACTGATCCGCCATTTGGTGATAACTTAATGTATTCCGAGTTAAACTATCTTTGGGAATCTTGGTTAAAAATATTCACCAACAATCAGTCAGAAGCAATTATTAATCGAAGCCAAAACAAAGAAATAGCTGATTATTATCAGATAATCCTTTCAGTTTTTAAAGAATATTTTCGGATTTTAAAGCCAAACAGATGGATAACCGTTGAATTTCATAATTCAAAGTCATCAGTGTGGAATGTCATTCAAACATCAATGATAAAATCAGGTTTTATTATTGCACAAGTATCAGTTCTTAATAAAAAACAAGGAAGTTTTAAACAATACACAGCCGCAGGCGCAGTCAAAAACGATCTCGTCATCTCCGCGTACAAACCCAAAACCTCCTTTTCCGAACGCTTTCTCAAATCCGCAGGCGAAAACCTTGAAATCGAATTCGTCAGACAGTTTCTTGAAAATTTACCCAAAGGTCCAGCCATCGAGCGCACCGAAAAAATGCTCTATTCCAAAATGCTGGCCTATTACGTCCAGCATGGTTACGAAATCCGCTACGATTCAAAATCTTTCTATGCCATGCTCAGTGAAAATTTTGAAGAGCTTGACGGCTACTGGTTCAACAGCGATCAAACCGAAACTTATGAAGAATTCAAAAAGAAAATGAAACTGGAAGGCATTGACGAAATCAGACATGGGCAATCCACCCTGTTCATATCCGATGAAAAATCCGCCTTAATCTGGCTGCACCAGTTCCTTGACAAGCCCAGAACCTTTTCAGATATCCGTACCGCATTTAACAAGCTGTCAAATATTTCCGATGACATCGTGCCGGAATTAAGCAAACTCCTGGAAGACAATTTTGTCTCTGAACGCGGGGAATTCCGCCGTCCTGAAACAGAAGCAGAAAAAACAGCGATCTCCGATAAACGGGAAAAAGCCCTGATGAAGGAATTTGAAAGTCTCCTGATCGAAGCCCGGACGAGCAAAAAGAAAATAAAAACCATCCGCAAAGAAGCCTTGCTGTTCGGTTTTGAAACCTGCTACAAACAGAACCGGTTTTCAGATATTCTCTCCGTTGCAAACCGCCTGAATAAGAAGATCATTGAAAACAACGCAGAACTCAGCGAATTTGTCGAAGTGGCGCAAATCAGGGTGGAGGGTATAAGCTAAAAAGAAAAAGGGTATGCATGACAATGATTCCCCAAAAAAATTACCCCGGGATTTTATAAACCTCTGCACACGGAAAGTTATCGGATAATTGGTAACGGAAAGAAATTTATGCCAAAAAGCATCAGGAATGAATATTCTTTGGATAACATTGTCAAAACAATTCAAAAGCATATAAGCGACAGAACTGTCGAGCTTACCATTCATGCACAGGATGAAATGATTGAAGATAATGTATCTGTTTCCGAACTGCTGACGGCTTTGAAGCATGGAATCGTTGTTGAAAATTATCCTGAATATGAAAGAGGCGCTTGCTGCCTTGTCTGTGGTAAGGGGCATGAACGTTTTTTGCATATCGTTTGTACAACAACATTGCCTGAATTAGTTATCATCACTGTGTATGAACCTTTGCCTCCGAAATGGCCAACACCTTTTGAAAGAGGATTGAAATGAAACAATGTTCAATAAAAAATTGTCAAGGACAATATGAAAAAAAATATATCCCGCGTTTGCTAAAGCGTAAAGGCGAACTGATTGTTTTGGAAAATGTTCCGGCAGATGTCTGCTCAGTTTGCGGGGATGTACTTATTTCATTGGAAACAGCAGAAGCAATGGAATTGATTTTGGAGAATCTCGGCACCCCTTCAAAAACAATACCAGCTTACAAACTTACGGAGTCTCTGGCATAAACCGTTTTTAAAAAACAGCTATCTCATCGTTGAATAAAAAGATCATTGCAGAACTCGAAGTGGCGCAAATCAGGGTGGAGGGTATCAGTTAAAAAGAAAAAGAGAGGTGAAATTAAGATGCAGCAGATAGAATTTGAGACCGAAATCAAAAAGAATATCATACAATTACCTGAGCATTTAAAAAACCTGAATCATAAACATGTGAAGGTAATTATTTTAGAGGATATGCATGGCAATGCTTATAAAAAAAAATTGCCACCGGGGTTTTATAAACCTCTTCACACGGAAAGTTACCGGATAATCGGAAAACGGGAAGAAATTTATGAGCGGTAAAAGAGTGTTTATTGACACCAATATCTGGATTTACGGTCTGGTCGAAAGCAACGATCCTTCCGAAAAGGAGAAGCGAATCGTGAGCTTGTCACTATTCGAATCGCTTTTATCAGAAAGCGAAATTGTTGTTTCCACCCAGATACTGAATGAATGCCACTGGAACCTGATCAGAAAATTCGGTTATGGGGACTCGGAAGTCTATATGCGCATTCAGGAAAACATCATAGCGATTAGTAACATCATGAACGTAAATCAGAGAACTTATCATAACTCATTTCAGATCAGGGAAAAATATCACTTATCTTTCTGGGACAGCCTTGTAATCGCTTCCGCCTTGGAAGGCGAGTGCCTTGAAATTTATACGGAAGATATGCAGCATGGCCAGAAGTTGGATGACCTGCTGATTATCAATCCTTTTATGCGGGGTTAAGTCGGAATGGACTGGCGAAATGCACTGCTTATAAAATATAACCTCGGGAGTCAGGCGAAAAAGATTATTGCCGATGAAACCGGCATACTCTCATCACCTGATTTTAAAACATTTCTGTTTCAGAAAGGCATTGCCTCAGGCCATGCGTCAACGCTCCGCCAACTTTTATCGCAATTAAATGATGACTCCCGGCTGATTATATCTTCCTTTTCAGACATCCCCTCGTATCTGCACCGGAGAGCGGATATTTATCTCTTCAAATACGATGACCTCCCCTTCAACATCGGTCCGAACTTGTTCTCTCAGTTAAAACTCCATGAAATCATTACTCTTTGCAACTATCTGTCAGCCTGTGACCCCCATCAGCTTGTTACCCAATATAACCTCCGGGAATTGCTGAACCTGGCACAAAACCGTAACCAACAGAATGAAATAGAAATTTTAACAAAGCAGATTGACCTGATCCTTTCAAAAAACGCAGATTACAACAAAATTATTGAAATCGGAACCTTATGGGGAAAGCTGATTTATACATCATACCGTTTGAAACAGGAACGCCCCGAAAAAACGGAAAAGATCATAGATCAGTATGTTTTGGATTATGTGTTATCCGGTGAACTCAGAAACATCTGGTATTCCGGCCCCGGAGATATAAAATCGGTGGACCGAATCATTCCGTATCTCAAAAATAAGAATATAGAGAAATTCGCTCTTATCTGTTTTGACGGTTTGGGTGTAGCGGAGTGGCAATTGCTGAAAGAACATCTGAAGCCCAACCGTTTTGATTACCATGAAAAATATATTTACGCGCTTATCCCCACAACGACCATCATCTCCAGGAGCGCACTGTTTAGCGGTTCATGCGACAGGGTTTATCAAGCCAAATCCGTGAACGAGATAAAAGAATTCAGAAAGAATTTTCCAGATCACGATCACAAACATTTCCGGAGAAAAGACCCGGTTTCATCCGACGGATTACTTGGAATCACCGCTGTTACAATGCTCTTTAATTTTTTTGATGAACTGAGCCATTCAACCCGTTTCCCCCCGGATATTGACTCAAAAGCCCTTTATTTCGATTCCGTAACAAACTATCTCAGCAACATGAAACTCGGCGATACGCTCAACCTCTTACTGAATGAAGGATACCGGTTATTTATATGCTCCGATCACGGCTCCGCGGTGGCAACCGGAAACGGAAAAAATATTGACAAGTGGCTTCATGACAAATTTGCCCGACGAGGTTGTATTGTGGATGAATCCTCATTGCTGGAATTTTACGATTATCCGCAATACAAAGTCCCTTTTGTCAAAGGAAAGGTCGTCGTATTCCCGGAAAACCGGACCATGTTCGACACTGCCGGAAAGCTTGCCATCACGCATGGCGGCATAACCGTTGACGAACTCATTCTTCCCTTTGCGGAGATAACAAAATCATGATGGGATTTGACAGACCCTTAAAAGCCGAATGGATATACAAAACCCTGAAGATGATCGAACCGGGGAAAAAACCTTCGGATTACTATCAGGCTTTTGATAAAACCATAGCGGTTGAGAGGACCGGCAAAGACGGCACCAGGAAAATCCGAACAGTATTGTTCAGAACCTTTGTATATTCGTTTCAGGATCATAAAAGCACCATTGAAAACAACCTCCTGATTGAACTATGCAAAGCCCATGACATCAGGTTTATGAAACCGCTCTTTCTTGCCAAACTAACAATGGATTATGAAATCCTTTGGTTTCAGACACAAAAAATACAACAATTATTTGATCCCTGCCAGGAACTCAGTTCATCGCTCATTAGCAAACAAATGGTAGCTCAGTTCGGTGATACGGAAATCGTGAAACGTTCAACTCGTTCATTTTTCAAAACACTCTCATCTTTCGGAATACTTGAGCCTGTTTCAATGACCCGGTATCATCAAATCCCTAAAACAGCTTTGAGCAGGGAGCAGGTGAAGTTTATTTTAAAACTCTATGCGGATATAAACCATACCAGACAAATAGATATTAAAAACTTCGATAAATTCATTTTCGGATATTATCAACAACCTGTATTAAGCAAAGTCGCTCTGGCTTTCCACAATCAGGAATGGGAATACATCAGGGACATGAACAGAGAATTATTGCTATTAAAATAAGAGATGCATCTGTGAAATTCCTGCATTCTCTGCGGTTAAAAAAAACTTGCACATCGCGTAATTTTATAATTTCCTACAACATTTGTCAGATATTCGGTCAAAATGCTCAGAAACTTCCGCACAACTCTGGTTCTTATCATCCTGATATCAGCAAGCGTCCCGGTGATCTTGTTTTCATCGCTGCTGGTAAAGAAAATATATAATATCACCCGTGAGGCTGCTGTAAGGGAAGCGAATCTTACGGCAAAAAGCGTTTCCGACCTTCTGAACCACGAGGTAGATCTGATCATCAGCCGTCTTGTAACCATCGGAAGCAACAGTGATGTGGCGCTGGCAACCCGAAAGACACCGCTCGGATTCCGCCATTACCTGGGAGAGCGGGCCCCGGCCTATATCCGTAATTTCATCTCGGAGAACCCCCTGGTTTCCGTTCTCCGTCTTTTTGATTCAGAGCTTCAGGCTGTAATAGAAGCCCCGGGGTCTGTCAGGGCCGGATGGCCCGAATCAGTGTTGAAAAACGCGAAAGAGATGCTTTCAAACCCTGCCGGAGATGCAAGAACAGGTTACAGGATTGTCGAGTTCAGAGATGAAAACTTTATTAACCAGATGACTATGCCAGGAACCGGGAAAGCATCACAGGATCCGAATGACCGGCCTGAAAGCAGCTACGGAATTGTCCTGTTAGTTCCCGTGGTATTTGACGTAACCAATGAGACTTACGGAGTACTCGCAGCGATGATTTCTTTTGAAAACCTGGCAGGTTTTGCATTGTCAGAAATAAAGCTTCCCGGGACCGTTGATTTCTTCAAAAACGATATACGGATCGTATCTTCTCCGGCTTTCGGAAACCAGGAAGACATCATATCCGGCGAGATTTTATTTGACCTCGGGAATCCGAAAAGCGGCCAGAAGCACCGCTACACGCTCCGCATCTCCGAACCGTTTTCCGGCCGTTTTTCGGAAATCACGGATTCTATCAGGAATCTGATTCTTCTTATCGTACTGGCTGTGCTCCTGGTTACGCTTTTTGCTTACACATTTGCCAGACACCTGTCTGCTGCTCTGAACAGCCTGATCCTGATAGTTCAGTCCTATGCTGACGGAATCTATAATCTGCCCCGGCCCGAAGGCATCATGTTTTCCGAGTTCCGGCAGATTGCAGATGTGCTGGGTGAGATGGGAAACAGGATCATATCCCAGATTACGGAAATGCGGAAGGCTGAAGAGAAATATCGCAGTATTTTTGAAAACGCGGCAGAGGGTATGTTTCAGACCACACCCGAAGGCAGTTTTCTTGCTGCCAACCCTTCTATGGTGAAAATCCTGGGATATAATTCCCTGGAGGAGATGCTTTCCACTGTCACCAATATTCCGAAGCAGACCTATGCGGGTGAAGAACGTCGGAAAGAATTCCTCAGCCTTCTGAAACAGAACAGGCGGGTCGTCGGATTTGAAACTCAGATTCACCGGAAAGACGGTTCTGAGGCTTATGTATCAGTTTCCACGCGGACAGTCAGGGACACAAACGGCAGGGTGCTTTATTGCGAAGGATCTATGGTAGATATTACGGAACGAAAAAAAAGAGAAAAAGCCGAAAGACAGCAGAAGGCTGCTGAAACCGTCAGCAGGAAGATCATGGAAAGCATACGATATGCTAGGATGATCCAGCGATCCCTTCTGCCGAATCCCGAAAATATCAAGGGCTTCATCCCGGACAGTTTCTCTGTCTGGATGCCTAGGGACATTGTGGGCGGAGATTTCATATACATGGACTGCATCGGGGGCGGGCTGATTATAGCGGTGATTGATTGCACCGGGCACGGGGTTCCAGGGGCTTTTATGACAATGATCGCGGCTTTTGGGCTGAGAAAAATCATCCGGGACGAGGGCTACCATGATCCGGCTCAGATCCTGAAACGCCTGAGCTTCATGGTTCAGACGATGCTCCATCAGGACACGGATTATGCTCTTTCTGATGACGGTCTGGATGCCGCTATCTGCTTTGTAAAACCCAGGGAGACGTATTTCAGCGGTTCCTTCGGCCTGATCTTTGCCGGGGCAAAACTGCCCCTGGTTTATATCCGCGACGGCGAAGTCACGGTCGTCAAAGGAGACAGGCAGAGCCTCGGGTATAAGCGATCTGATATAAATTTCGATTTCTCCGACCACACAATTAAAATTGATGAGGGCATGTCTTTTTATATGTTCAGCGACGGGTTCCCGGATCAGCCCGGCGGGGAAAAGAACCGCCGTTTCGGTACCCGGGGCTTCATAAATCTCCTGGAAAAAAATGCTCACTGCCCCTTTGATGAACAGCGGGAAAAACTTCTTGAAGCTTTTCATACCCACATGGGTAAGAATGAGAGACGGGACGACGTGACCGTGGTGGGCTTCGGGTTTTGACGAATTGAAAAAAAGGGAATGTTAATGAATCATGAACCGAATATATCCGAATCGTGCTTAACCTCCCCGGATGTAAAAATCCGGGTACTGCTTATTGATGATCAGGCTTTTATCGGGAAAATCATCGGACGGATGCTGGAGTCCGAGGAGGATATTGATTTTCATTATTTCAAAAGCGCGCGGGATGGTCTGAGAATGGCTGATGAGATTTCTCCGACAGTGATTCTCCAGGACCTTGTTATGCCTGAAATTAACGGCCTGCATATGGTCTATTATTTCCGGGCCAAAGATACCACACAGCATACTCCCCTAATCGTCCTGTCTGCAGATGAGAATCCTGAGATCAAGGCAGAAGCCTTTAATATGGGTGCGAATGACTATATGGTAAAACCGCCGGATAAGATCGAACTGGTGGCCCGTATCCGCTATCATTCCCAGGCATATATCAATATGATTCAGAGAGATGAAGCATACAGGAGAGTCGAGGAACAGACTGCCAAACTCACCCGGATCAACCAGCAGCTCACAGAGCAGATCGTTGAACGGGAGCGAACTGAGGAAGCCCTGCGAAAGAGCAAGAAAAAGGTCGAGGAGGAGCGGGAACTGGCTCAGACTGCAAATATAAAGGTAATGGACAGCATCCGCTATGCCAAAATGATCCAGCATTCCCTTCTCCCGAATCCTGAAAACATTAAGAGTTTTCTGCCGGAAAGCTTTTTTATCTGGAAGCCCAGGGATATCGTGGGGGGAGATTTCATATTTATTGATTCGGTGAAAGACGGATTCATTATTGCCGTACTTGACTGTACCGGCCACGGGGTTCCCGGTGCATTTATGACTATTATCGCGTGTTTCGGCCTGAGAAAGATCGTGAAAGGGGAGGGACGGACTGACCCTGCCCAGATATTGAAACGCCTGGGATTCCTGGTAAAGACGACCCTCCAGCAGGACACGGACTATGCTCTTTCGGATGACGGCCTGGATGCCGCGGTCTGTTTTGTCTCCGGCTCCCCGGACAGCGCGGAGACAAACCTGGTTTTCGCAGGGGCAAAGCTGCCGCTGATTCATATCTGTGACGGCGGACTGACGGTAATAAAAGGGGACAAACAGAGCCTGGGCTATAAAAAATCCAGCCTGAACTTTGATTTCACGAATCATGCGGTGAAGATTGAGAAGGGGATGTCCTTTTATATGTTCAGCGACGGGTTTGCTGACCAGCTCGGCGGGGAAAGGAACCGGCGATTCGGGAGCCGGCGTTTCAGGGAACTGCTGAAAGAAAATGTTCATCTCCCTTTCGAGGAACAGCGGGAGATACTTGTCCGCTCTTTTGAGGAATACAGGGGGGGAAATGAACGGCAGGATGATGTTACGCTGCTCGGGTTCGGGTTTGAGTGATGGTCAGTGGTCTGATCCGGAGTGCCAAACTTACAGTTTGGCAGGAGCCTGTTTCCGTTTCATATCACTTGCAAAAAAGGAATCATATCGGGCGTATTTATAAGTTGGAGGAGTCGCTTTTATTGTCCCGGAGGGACTTCTGAAAACAGCCCGGCAATTCATTGCCGGGTGAGGTCCCCCGGATTATCAGGTCCCGCAGGGACGACTGAAAAATCCGAGCTTTTCAGTCGTCCCTGCGGGACTGAAAATTACTCCCCCAACTTGTAAATGCGCCCAATCATATCCCCTTGCCGTTCTGCCAAACTGTAAGTTTGGCACTCCTTTTATACAGCAATTCTTAGAAGTTAGTTAATACTTTCATGCGTCGTTGTTCTGAAGATTTTTACTCCCATGACAATCTGCAAGGCGTAAATCGCCTATTTCAAAGCGGAAGATTTTTCTGATTTCACAGCGGTCTGGAAAATTTTTTTTCAAATTCCTCCTGCCGGTGAATATCCGCAAACCGGAAAAAGAATACAATTCCGATAATTTCGTGTCTTTCATGGTTAAAAACCAGTTTTATAATTTCCCCCATACAACAGAAAAACAGGAAGAAAGGCTGTGAAAATAATTAAAACCGGCTCTTGCGGAGAGACGAATCTGCAAATCCCTTATAAGCAAGGCTTCCCGTATCAGAACTAAAATTTTGGGAAACCTTTAAGTAATATTCATCTGCATAAGAATCTCCCTGGTTTATGGATAGTCATGATGTCTCCTTTCCTGTCCTCGTCAAACGCCTGTATGAGCTTTGTTTCCATATCCTTCCAACTCAGGGCATCGGACGTGTGGCAGATGTATCTGAGGACAGTCTCAATGTATTCCATGCCGGTCTCTTTTCGGGAAAGTTCGGCAAGCAGAGGAATCATAACGAAGCCTGGTCAGGAGCATCGGAAACGCTGGCAGGAGTCATCCGAACCCGGACGGCAATCTCCTCAAGCTTCTTTGAAAGCTCGTCAATCTTCTGTTCAGCCATGTCTGCGGGTATAACTCCTTTAGCCATGAGTTCCTGATATGTTTCTATTTTACCTCTGATCTCGCCTCTGATCTCACCTCTGATCTCACCTTCCATCCGTAATTCGTCAGCGATAGTCATGATGTCTCCTTTCCTGTCCTCGTCAAACGCCTGTATGAGCTTTGTTTCCATGTCCTTCCAACTCAGGGCATCGGACGTGTGGCATATATATCTGAGGACAGTCTCAATGTATTCCATGCCGGTTTCCTTCCGGGAGAGTTCGGCAAGCAGGGGAATCATCCTGTCAAAAACTTCTCCGAAACGGGGAGAAAAGATTCCGCTCATCAGGCTCAGAAACAGTCTGATCAGGACGGTTCCCCTGATTTTCTCAT
>JAUCGG010000078.1 GCA_030378015.1 Desulfococcaceae bacterium HSG8 | reverse complement strand
TAAAAAGATAAATATTTCAAGGAAAAAACCTGTATTAATCCGTATGATTCATGATTTCTGAAAAACATCCGAAGCTGTAAAATCGGGGAGCATCAATTTGTTTTTTATATATATAACCCCCTTTCAGGTTTCGATATTTTCACAAAAGCTGAAATACAAACCTTCGAATGAAATTTTTTGACTTTTTATAATTTTTGCTGTAAACTGATTGTAATTAAGTTTTATGGGCCTGCTACTTTATCGTTTTGTTTTTGTATTTTCACGGAAAGTTTCCGAACGACAATTTACAAATTTGTAAAAAAAGAGGCATTGATCTTCGTTTCGGCCATTTGTCTGAACTCGGATTTTCAGGATTAAAAGATGAACAGGATTTACAGCAGGTCATCCTGCCAATCCTTTAATACTGCAAATCGTGGTTCAGACAAACGGCCGAAACGAAGATCAAGGCCGAAAAGAGGCCCGGCCCCTTTACGAAAGGGGGAGTCGCGGCGGACGTTCATCATTGTTGTGACTGGCAGGTCATGGAAGTTCCCGTAAGGATATCGGGAAGCCCTATTCGTATATTGCAGTGTGTTGCTCAAATAGGCCAAACTTATGGAAAGCACCCTGAAATTTTTGGGATTTGTCAATCCCAAGCGAGCATCTGGCAACACTTCCATCTGCTGAACCCGTGAAACGTGAAAAATTGCATGACATTAAATTACGAATCACGTTTCACGCATCACGGAGATATCAGATGAAATCATTATTTCTATTTAGCTGTTTCGTATTTCTGTCCTTTTTTATCACAAGCGGAGCCTTTGGCTATGAAACCATCAGATTGACCGGAGGTTCTGAGTTAACGGTTCCTGTTATGCTGACTGAGGAAAAAACGATTGAAAGCTTTGATATCACGATTATCGGGTATGATCCCGCTATAGCCGAGGTGAGGGATATTACCTTTGCCGGCGGGATTCTGGAAGGCAGTAATTATGTCCTGACACACAGCGCGGAGGACAGCATTGTTATTTCGATTTATGCCATGACTGACCTGATTACAGGCAGCGGCGACATTGTCCTGATCCATTTTGATGTAAAAGAAAAGGGCTTTGCAGGGCTTTCGCTTGTAAAATTCGAGTGCAATGAGTCTCTTGTCAGCGGCGGATTCAGTGTGAATGATACCATAACCCAGAGCTTTCAGATCCTCATCAATCGCCCGCCCGCGGCTATTGATGCTGTTCTGGAAACAGATGAGGATACCGCGCTGAAAGGCAAACTCTTTGCTTTTGATGCAGAAGAAGATGCCCTGTCATACACCATTGTAACCGGGCCTGCCCGGGGAACCGTTGAAATTACAGATGCGGAAACCGGGGAATTCACTTACACGCCGGATGAAAACGAGGGTGGCACTGAAACCTTTACCTGGCAGGCAAATGACGGATTATCGGATTCGGAGATTGTCTCGATCCTGATTCAGATTGATCCCGTCAATGATCCCCCGAGGTTTATTGACGCGAGAGATATGGAGATATATGAAGACGACGATTACACCTATCTGGCTGAGGCTCATGATCCGGATGCCGGAGACGTCCTCACCATCAGGGCTCATGTACTTCCGCACTGGATGACGCTCACAGATAACGGCGATGGTACGGCATTGCTTAAAGGCTCGCCCGGGGATAACGATATCAGGTATCATATGGTTGAATTGGAGGTTGCGGACGCAGCCGGAGAAACAGATATGGTGAGCTTCAGAATCGGTGTAACCAATATCAATGATGTGCCCGCGTTCGCTGACACTCCGCCAGCCAACGCTGCGGAAGATGAGGTTTATACCTGCACCGTAATCACTGCTGACCCGGATTTCGGGGATACCCGTGTTATCACCGCACCGACGCTTCCCGCCTGGCTGACACTGACGGACAACGGCGATGGTACTGCAACGCTCACGGGGACCCCGACCAATGAGGAAACCGGCGATCACGAGGTTGTTCTGGAAGTCGAAGATTTAGCGGGAGATAAAGCTTTACAGGCTTTTACGATCACTGTTGGAAATGTCAATGACACGCCGTTTTTTACCAGTATGCCGCCTACGGATGCAACCCAGGATGCGGTTTACACCTACAGCATTATCGCCGCAGATTCTGACCCCGGGGATTCCCTCACTATCACCGCTATGACTCTTCCGGCATGGCTTACGTTCACGGATAACGGGGATGGTACAGCAGTCCTCAGCGGGACGCCTGGAAATATCCATGTCGGGGAACACCCTGTTGAATTGAAAACAGAAGACTCACAAGCCGGGACAGACAGCCAGTCTTTCACCATCCTCGTGGCAAATATCAACGATGCGCCGGCATTTACCAGCACACCGGTCACGGATGTTGAGGAGAATGCGGTTTACACGTACCATCTGGTCGCTGATGACCCGGATACGGATGATACCGTTACGATCACCGCTCCGAACATCCCGGCCTGGCTTACGCTGACGGATAACGGAGACGGCACGGGGATACTCACCGGGACGCCTGCCAGCACGGATTTAGGGAATCATGATGTAAGCCTTCAGGTAAAAGATGAAGCTGGCGAAACCCATGCACAGGTATTCACAATCAGCGTCGGGAATGTCAACGAGACTCCGGCATTTACCAGCGCAGCCGTCACCGCGGCAACCGAAGATGCGGAATATGTTTACGAGATCACGGCCTCTGATCCGGATGAAGGGGATTCGCTCAGGATCACCGCACCGATTCTCCCGGAATGGCTCTCGTTTACAGATAACGGCAGCGGAACAGCTATTATTAAAGGGATGCCTGGGAATCCGGATGTAGGAAATTACCAGGTCAGACTCAGAGTCAGGGATGCAGGCGGACTAAGGGCCTCCCAGGATTTCTTGATCACCGTGGCCAATGTCAATGACGCTCCCCTGCTGGATAATACCGAATCCATGAACTTCCAGACGATAAACGAAGATGTTGCAGACTTTGATAATACAGGCACAAGGGTCACGGATATCCTTGCCAGCAACAGTGTTGCTGATCCGCTGACCGATGTTGACGCGGATGCAGCAGAAGGCATTGCAGTGAGCGGGGCTGATACTGTCAACGGACTGTGGCAGTATGATGACAACAGGAATGGCAGTTTCAGCGATTTTCCAGGGGATATCTCCGAACAAACCGCCCTGTTACTGAATGACACCGCTGTGATCCGTTTTGTTCCCCATGTTCATTTCAACGGTACGGCTGAGATCAGATTCCGCGCCTGGGATCGCACGGGACATAACAACGGAGATACCACCGTCAACGGAGGGACAACCCCCTTCAGCACTGCCATCGGAACAGTTGTAATCACGGTTGATCCGGTGAATGACGCGCCGCAGATTTCCGGTTCCCCGCTCCTTACCGTTAATGAGGACGAGCTTTACAGCTTTATACCCGAAGCACGCGATACAGACGGAGATGAGCTGACCTTTTCTGTTCTCAATCTGCCCGTGTGGGCGGAATTTGATCCTGACATGGGAAAACTGGGCGGTACACCGGCAAACGATGATGTGGGGATACATGTCGGCATCCTTATCAGCATATCAGACGGCATGGAAACGACAGAACTGCCGGCTTTTGACGTAACGGTAATCAATATCAATGACTCACCGGTTATCTCCGGCACTCCGCCGACAAGCATCAGCGAGGACAACACCTACACCTTTACGCCCACTGTCGAAGACCCTGATGAGGGAGATACCTTGACGTTCTCTGTTGTCAATCCTCCGGACTGGGCGGATTTCGACACTGCCACGGGCGAACTTAGCGGTACACCTGGGAATGATGATGTTAAAGTAAGCCCCGGTATCATCATCAGCGTAACTGACGGTCTGGAAACAGTTGAATTACCAGGATTTGACATACTGGTCAAGAACATCAATGATCTGCCGATAATTTCCGGGATTCCCCCGATATCCGTGAATGAGGACAGCGAATACAGCTTTATACCCATTGCCGAAGACAGCGATGCTGAGGATACGTTGAGCTTTTCCATTCAGAACAAACCCGGGTGGGCGGATTTCGACACTGCAACGGGCGAACTTAGCGGCACACCTGATAATGAAGATGCGGGGATATATGAAAGAATCGTCATTTATGTTACAGACGGGACAGAAACCGTGAGCCTGCCCCTTTTTGATATCACGGTACTCAATATCAATGACGCACCCCTCATTTCCGGTACTCCCATGACCCGATTGGATGAAGATACGCCTTACAGCTTTGTTCCCGAGGCCGGCGATCATGACCCGGAAGATACCCTTACCTTTTCAATAGAGAACAAACCCGGGTGGGCAGAATTCAACACTGCCACGGGCGAACTGAGCGGCACACCTTCCGACGATGGTGTGGGCACGGTCAGCAACATCCTGATCCGTGTATCAGATGGTTCGGAAACAGCAAGCCTCCCGGTTTTCGATATCACGGTATCTGATGTTAATGATGCCCCGATTATCACCGGACAGAACGATCTGGGCACGGACGCTGGAACCGGGCTGACCATCACGCCGGCTGACCTGATCGTCACCGACCCGGACAATATTTTCCCTGGTGATTTCATGCTTACCGTCCATGACGGGGAACACTACACCCGTGATGCCGACACAGTTACCCCGGAAGCGGGTTTCCTCGGAATACTGACGGTTCCGGTAAGTATCAGCGACGGAAAGGATGACAGCGAGGTCTTTGATCTCAGCATCAATGTGACTGGTTCAGATGTCCCGGATGATCCGGATACACCGGTGACAGACTCTCTGCGGCAAATCAGCGGAACCATAAAGGGACTTGATCCGGACAATGAGGTACAGGTCAGGGTATTTTCCCAGTCTGAGGAACTCGTCAGAACTCTGTATTTCATAGGTACCGGCGAGAATATTGAATATACCTTCACAGACCTGAAGCCCGCGTATGATTATCGGGCAGAGATTATTTCCACGGATTATGCCTGGCAGATTTACAATGGAAAAACCGATGCGAATGAGGCTGATATTTTGGATCTTTCAGAAGAAGACGCGACAGATATTGATTTTACGATGATACCCGCTGAGGCCATAATTTCAGGGCAGGTCATCTTTCCGGAAATCGCATCACCGGGAGATGAGGTACGGGTTCACGCGTTTTCTTCTTCAACAGGAAAGGAAGCGGAAATCAGTGTAACGCTTCAGGCCGCGGATACCCCCGGGGTTCCGTTTGAACTTACTGGCCTGCTCCCTGCAAAAGATTATCTCGTTTCTGTAAGGTCGGACAAATATAAAACCCGATACTATGACGCCGCGGCAGAAGAAAATGCAAGCCCTGTGGATACCGATTCTCCAGAGGCCCGACAGGTTGATTTTGCCCTGGAACCGGGTGCGGTGATTTCCGGCAGGATTTCCGGGGAAAACCTGACAGGAACTTATGTGGAAGTATGGTCAGACAGCCTCGGATCGGGAAAGGGCGTCACCGTGTCCCAGGACGGAAGTTATATCATCGAAGGTCTTGAAGATGCGGATGACTATAAGCTGAAGATAGTAAAACCGGACATGGCGCCTTTTTATTTTGATGAACAGGGGAATATTGTCAGGGACAGTGGACTTTCGGATTCAGTCAGTACCGGGGATGGTGAATCCCCGGCAGATTCCATTGTTACCGAAGGCGAAACCGTCAGCGGAGCCATACGTGATGAGAACGGCGACCCCCTTGCCGGTATATGGGTAGAAGCCTGGTCCGAATCACAGCAGACAGGTTACGGCGGCGTGTATTCCGGAGCAGACGGAACCTACGAGCTTAAAGGACTTGATCCGGAAGAAACCTATACGATTATTGCCCGGCCCGATCCTTCCCTTCCGTACACCTCGGAGGAAGGATTCGCCATAGTCGCAGATGGCAGCAGCAGGGATTTCAAACTGAGTTCCAGAGAAGCATACAAAATCCGAGGAAAGATAAGCGATGAAAACGGGGCACTGATACCGGACGCAAAAGTCGAGATATGGTCGGATTCCCAGGATTTTTATGAGTGGAGCACGACAGATATTTTCGGTGTCTATGAAATCCCCGGCCTTCCGCCATCCGAAGACTATATGATTCAGGTGACACCGCCAGAGGATTCTCCTTATGCGGTTTCTATTGAAAAAGATATTTTCATAAACAGTGACACTGTCACAGATATCACTTTGGAACCGGGGAGACAGATCAGCGGAACCATTCAGGTAAATGAGAATGAATCGCTGGAAGAGGTCCAGGTGATCATCTTCTCGGAAGAGATGGATTTTCGGATAGAAGCTTCGCTTGATAAAGACGGGGCCTATCATTTTACCAATCTGCCGGATGCGTCAGATTATGTGATAACCGTGTTTTCGGAATCCCATACATATCTTGAAAGAACAGTCCTTCCGGGTCAGCTTGAGGTTGATATCATCAGCCTTGAATCCGGAGGAACCATCAGCGGAGAGGTAAAGGATAACAGCACTGGCGAGGTTCTGGCCGGGGTTCTTGTGGAGGCATACTCGGAATCTTCGGGAAATGTGCTGAATTACAGCGGCTCTGCTGTAACTGATGAACAGGGGAGATATGCAATCAGGGGGCTGAAAAAGGAATCCCTGGATGGAATCCCGCTGAACGACTACGAAGTTGATGTAAATGTAGCGAATTATTCGTCTCAGCCTGAATACGGCAGAGCCTCTGAAGATACGGTCAGTTTTTCTCTTGATCTCGGGGGGAGTATTTCCGGGGTAATAGAAGATTTCAACCCGGATATCTTCCAGGATGCAGTGATTGACATATTTGAAAATCAAGGAAACCTGATCAGAACCGAGCATGTGGGAGAGGACGGGAATTTTGAAATCCGGGGATTAGGTGTGGGACTGGCATATCAGTTAAAATTCATTGCTTTTCTGACTGACGGAACCACACTGACGCAATGGGCCGGTGATGGAGATATCGGTTTTGATGATCCGGATGCTGGTGATAATCCGTCCCAAGCCGCGGTGTATGAAACAGGAACAGTGATAAACTTCCGATTCGACCCGACTTCTTCTTCCCGAAAAAAACAGGCTTCCCTGTCAGGCAACGCACGTTCGGACACAGGGGAATCCCTGAATCTCAGTTCTCCGGATTCAGGTATGGTGTCTTCAGATCCGGAAGTCACAGTGAAATGGGAATCCTCTTCGGATGATCCCGGGGAAAGATATTACTACCTCTTTGACAGGGATTCCGGAATCGAAATCACAAAACGCACCGCACCGCGCACCCGTCCTGTCAGAAGCAGACGGGCAAGCAGTACTAGGCTTGAAGGCGATAACGTGGCTTATTACTTCCATGTCGCGCCGGTAAATGAAAGGGGGCGGATCGGTGATACTGCCCATATTGCTTTCCGGATTGACACCGTTCCGCCATATAATACCAGCGTGACAGCGTCGCCCTTTACACTGAACCGGAATATCATTCTGACACTGGGAGCCACCGGGGCTTCGGAAATGTATATCAGCAACATTTCTTACGGTGAAGGCGGCAAATGGGAAAAAATGGCGAAAACCAGGGAATGGACGCTGACCCGGGTCGAGGGGAAAAAAACAATATATGTGCAATTCAGAGACCGGGCCGGAAATACATCCGACGCAGTGACGGTGACAGAAAGGGTGACGTCAATGCCTGATCAGTACAGGATCACTGCGGTTGCAGGAGAAAACGGGAACATTATACCGTCAGGCGAACTCATGGTTTATACTGGTGATGATGTGATGTTTTCTGTAACTCCTGATGACGGATACGAAACTGACAAGGTGTTTGTTAATGGGGAACCATCCGAGGTAACAGATGAAAATATATACACTTTACGAAACATCACAGGAGATGCTTCCATTGCCGTAACCTTTAAGGAAAAGTCCGTTGCGACCTACACCATAACTGCCCTGGCAGAAGCAAACGGGAGCATATCCCCATTCTGTAATGTTCCGGTAAGGGAAGGAGAAGAGATTATATTTACCATAACCCCGGATCCCGGGTACGTGGTTGACAAGGTTCTGGTTGACGGAAAAACCATGGGGCTGAAAGATGATAATACATTTCAGTTTATCAATGTGCATAAGGATTATACGATGATTGTGACATTTGTCATTTGTCCGTAGTCCGTTGCAACTGACAACTGACACAAAGGAGGTAAAAAATGCCAAAAACCCTTGAGGGAAAATTGATTGCCGAAGGTAAAAAATTCGGAATTATTGCAAGCCGGTTTAATGATTTTATTACAGACAGGCTTGTGGGCGGAGCTATGGACGCGCTGACGCGCTGCGGTGCCCTGGAATCAGATATTGAGCTTGTAAAAGTACCGGGTGCTTTTGAAATTCCGCTGATAGCGAAAAAAATGACACAGAAAAAAGGAAAATACAATGCTGTCATATGCCTCGGAGCTGTTATCCGCGGTTCCACACCGCATTTTGATTATGTGTGTGCCGAGGCATCCAAGGGAATTGCCTCAGCCAGTATGGAAACCGGGGTCCCGATCATCTTCGGAATCATAACCACAGATACCATTGAGCAGGCCATCGAACGGGCAGGAACAAAAGCCGGGAACAAAGGCTGGAGCGCGGCCATGGCTGCTGTGGAAATGGCAAATCTGATTGAAGTTGTTGATCAGGGCTGATCATTATGGAAAAGAATCCCCGCACCAAATCACGAGAGCTTGCTTTGCAGGCCCTCTTCTACATGGATATGCGTCAGGATACCTCACAGGAGGCACTGGACATCTACTGCGAGAATTTTGCCCCTCAGGAAAATATTGTTTCCTTTTTTCTCGAACTGGTGAAAGGCGTCATACCTGTATGGTCTGACATTGACGCAATTATCGAACGAGTTTCCAGTAACTGGAAAGTGAGCCGGATGTCATGTGTTGACAGGAATATCATGAGAATTGCATTATATGAGATGCTTTTCCGAGAGGATATCCCGACAAAAGTATCCATCAACGAAGCAATTAATATGGGGAAGAAATTCGGTACAGAAGAATCCGGGGCATTCATCAACGGGATACTTGACAGTGTCAGCACTATGCTGGAAAAAAACGAGATACCCCGCCCCGGGGGTAAGTTTTCGGATTGAACCCCGAATTATTCAAACAAAGGAGATTTTATGGAAATCAGGAAAGTTTTACTTACAGAAGATGAAATACCTCGTCAATGGTACAATATCCTTGCAGATATAAAAATGAACCCGCCCCTGGGACCCGACGGGAACCCGATCACTCCCGAAGCCCTTGCCCCGGTCTTTCCCATGAATCTGATTGAACAGGAGGTGAGTTCCGAAAGGTGGATCGATATCCCCGAACCAGTGCTGGATATCCTGACCCTCTGGCGTCCGTCCCCCCTGATAAGGGCTATTTCCCTTGAAAAACACCTGGATACCCCTGCGAGGATATACTTTAAGAACGAGGGGGTAAGCCCTCCCGGAAGCCATAAACCCAACACAGCGGTGCCCCAGGCATATTACAACAAAGTCTTCGGCATTAAGAAACTCACCACGGAAACCGGGGCCGGACAATGGGGAAGCGCGCTTTCGTTTGCCTGCTGCCAGTTCGGAATTGAGTGCAAGGTTTTTATGGTCAGGGTCAGTTTTGATCAGAAACCCTATCGCAAATCCATGATGGAGTCCTGGTTAGGAAAATGTGTCGCAAGCCCCAGTTCGGAAACCAAAGCAGGGCGGGAAATCCTGGAAAAGGCTCCGGACACCCCCGGAAGCCTCGGTATAGCGATCAGCGAAGCAATTGAGGCAGCGGTCAGCGACACGACCGGTAAAACCCGGTATTCCCTGGGAAGCGTTCTTAATCATGTGATGCTTCATCAGACCATCATCGGTCTGGAGGCAAAAAAACAGTTGGAGAAAGTCGGGGAGAAGCTTCCCGACATCGTCATCGGGTGTGCCGGGGGCGGAAGTAATTTTGCAGGCATTGCTTTTCCGTTTGTCCTTGATAAAATGAACGGTAAAGACATCAGTATCTATCCGGTGGAGCCGGCTGCCTGTCCGACAATGACAAAAGCCCCGTTTGTCTATGATCACGGTGATACCGCGAGATATACCCCTCTTCTTCCCATGCACAGCCTGGGCCATGCCTTTGTGCCGCCGCCGTTTCATGCAGGCGGGCTGAGATATCACGGGATGGCTCCGACGGTGAGTCAGTTGATAGCCGAAGGAATTATCGAGCCTAAGGCAGTTACGCAGTTGGCTGCATATGATGCAGGGGCTGTTTTTGCAAGAACAGAGGGATTTATCCCGGCTCCGGAGACGACTCACGCACTGGCCTGCGTTTTTGACGAAGCGAAAAAGGCAAAGGAAGAAGGAAAAGAGAAAGTCATTCTTTTCAACTGGAGCGGACACGGGCTTCTTGATCTGGGGGCTTACCAGAAATATTTTGCAGGAGAGCTGGAGGATTTTGACCTGCCAGAAGAGGAAATGTCACAGTCGAAGAAAGCGTTTGAAAATTTTCCCAAGCCGCAGTTGCTGAAAAGTTTCTAATTTTAATTTTGCCAGTTGTCAGTGGCCAGTTGTCCGTGGTCTGCAACGGACAACTGACCACGGACAACTGACCACGGACAACTGACTATTATGACAGAAGAAAACAAAGCTCAACTCGAACGCCGGTGTCCCAGGCTGGGCAGTCCCGTATCATTTCAATACTGCACCACCTGCGGTGATGAAGAACAGCCCTGCTTCAAAGTTTTCGATTGCTGGTGGGAGGATTTTGATGTGGTGGCATATTTAAAAGACAAACTGCCCGAAAATCAGTTCAACGCGCTTGCAGCTTCAAAACCAAAACCGAAGGTTTTAAGCCTTGTTGAACTGATTGAACAGGCGAAAAAAAGAATTGAAGATTAGGAAGTGGTCAGTGGTCAGTCGGCAGTGGTCAGTCGGCAGTTGTCAGTCGGCAGTTGTCAGTTGTCAGTTGGCAGTCGGCAGTTGGCAGTTGGCAGTTGGCAGTCGGCAGTCGGCAGTCGGCAGTCGGCAGTCGGCAGTCGGCAGTCGGCAGGGGCGCATTTCCAAAAAGTAGGTTAAATGTACAGACCATAAAATTCAATATGTTACTCGTTCCCAAGCTCCGCCTGGGAATGCATCCTGCAATGCTCTGCCTTCCGCTTAACTCACTGATTTTAAGCTGAAATACGAGGCAAAGCATCTGCAAATGCATTCCCAGGCAGAGCCTGGGAACGAGAATTTCCTACTTTTTGGGAATGCGCCCTGCCGCCTGGCAACTGGCAACTGCCGACTGCCAACTGACAACTGACAACTGCTAACTGCTAACTGCTAACTGCTAACTGCTAACTGCTAACTGCCGACTGCCGACTGCCGACTGCCGACTGCCGACTGCCGACTGCCGACTGACGACTGACAACTGCCAACTGCCAACTAACAACTGCCAACTAACAACTGACAACTAACAATGATATTCTCAGATAACGAATTTTATCAGAAACTGAAATGGCTCACGTTTTTCCGGGTTGTGTTTACGACCCTGCTGCTGAGTTCCACGATTGTTCTGCAACTGGGCCAGGCTGCTTCTCCCCTCTCAAAGCCGCTGTTGAGCCTTTACGGAATAATTGCCTGCATATTTGTTCTTTCGTTTTGCTACACGATTGTTCTGAAATTTTTCCTTGTTCCCGGAAGTAAAAGCAGGCTCACTTTTCCTCTCTTTGCCTATATCCAGGTCAGCGTAGATACTTTCCTGGTGACAGTGATCATTTTTATGACAGGCAGCTTTTCAAGTGTCTTTGTCTTTCTCTATCTTGTGGTGATTATCTATGCCAGTATGCTCCTTTTCAGGAGAGGAAGCATGATTATGGCTGCATTTTGCAGCATACAGTACGGGCTGATGGTTGATCTCGAATTTTACGGTGCTCTGAAGCCATTTGGTATGGAAAACCTTATCATTGTGGATTACACCGTGAATCATGTCCTTTACAAGATCATAATCATGATGATCGCATGTTTTGCTGTTGCTTTTCTGAGCAGTCTTTTGGCGGAGCAGGAAAGAAAAACCAAAAAGGCTCTCCTTGTTATGGAGGATCATGTCAAACGCGTTGAAAAAATGGCAGCCATCGGCGAAATGGCAGCGGGCCTGGCTCATGAAATTAAGAACCCCATCGCTTCTCTCAGGGGTTCGATACAACTGCTGAGAGAAGAGGCAAATTATAACCCCGAGCAGGATAAGCTGATGAATATCGCGCTGCGTGAGGCAGACCGCTTAAATTCTCTTGTCAGCGATTTTCTTTTATTTGCAAAGCCCCCCGTCGGCAGACTCGAAGTCTTTGATCTGGGCAGCACGCTCACGGAAACCCTGATGCTCTTTGAAAGAGATGCCACCTGTTATGGAAAAATTTCTGTTACAAAAGAAATCGTACCCGGCATCCTGATAGAAATGGATCCGGTTCATCTGCATCAGGTTTTCTGGAACCTTCTTTTAAACGCTGCCGAGTCCATTGACAACGGGGGAAGCATTCATGTTGAGATGTTTCCGGTAAAAGATAAGTATGTTGCCATCAGGGTCACCGACACAGGCAGCGGCATGTCGTCGGAAATTATCAAAACCATCTTTGATCCCTTTATTACGACAAAATCCCGGGGAACCGGGCTTGGCCTTTCCATTGTCCATCGCATCATTGAGTCATATGACGGCAGAATCGAAGTGGAAAGCGAAATTGGCGTGGGAACAACATTTACTTTGAAAATCAAACGAGTTATCTCAAATAATAAATCCCAAATTCCAAGCACCAAATCTCAGATAAATCCCAAATCACAATATCCGATCTGAATTGTGATTTGAGTATTATCTGTAGATGGAAAATGCCCTGAACCGCTCCGGGCTGATTGACAAACACGCCTGAAATACTTGTTTTTCCATCTACTGATTATGATTTATTTGTGAGTTGAGTATTGTCAGTAGATCGAAAACTTTTGCAAACAGTGGATCCCGGGTTAAAACCGGAGAACATCCCCTTCGGCCCTTCGGCCCTTCGGCAGGCTCAGGGACAGTAGCAGGCTCAGGCTCAGGGGGACAGTAGCAGGCTCAGGCTCAGGGGGCCAGTAGCAGGGCAGTGAGCCTGTCGAACTGTCATTCCGGGGAAAATTAAAAAACGGATGTTTTTTAATTTTAACCCGGAATCCACTGTTTAGGTATTTCCCCCAAATTAATATACCCGGTATCTTGCTCTTGTGCTCTTCCTCCTGCTTGATAAAGAGCAAGATTAAAATTAAGGTCAGACTGGCCAAATGTACAGATCATAAAATTCAATATGTTACTCGTTCCCAGGCTCCGCCTGGGAATGCATCCTGCAAGGCTCTGCCTTGCGAGGTATTCCGTTTAACTTGCTGATTCTAAGCCGAAATATGAGGCAATGCCTCTGCGAATGCATTCCCAGGCAGAGCCTGGGAACGAGAATTTCCTACTTTTTGGGAATGCGCCCGATTATGATTTATTTGTAATTTGTGCTTTGGGTATTGTAATTTAATTTCTATGACAGACATTCTCCTCATCCAGCCGCCCATAAGAGACTTCTACCTCACTGCAAAGCGGACAATCCCCTACGGACTGGCCTGTATCGCGGCTTCACTCATCAGACAGGGTTTTTCAACAGCCATCTTTGACGGGCTTGCCACTTCCAAATCACGGATCATTGATTTGCCGCGGGAGTTGGAATACACCAGGGAATATTACGGGGTCCCCGATGTTTCTCCTTTTTCGCTTTTCTACCATTTCAGGCATTTCGGATACAGCTTTGAGTATATAGGAAAAATAGCCCGGGAATCCGGGGCATTCCTGGTGGGAATTTCCTCTCTCTTTACCGCATACAGTGATGAAGCCCTGGAAACCGCGGAAATCGTCAGAAAGTTCCATCCGAAATGCAGGATTGTCCTCGGGGGTCATCATCCCACTGCCATGCCGGATAAAGTAATGGAATGCAGAGCAGTGGATTTCGCCATCCGAGGCGAAGGAGAGGTCTCTATGCCCCTGCTTGCAGAGAAAATCCGGTCTTTGACACATGAAATAGCGGATTCCGACCTTGATTCCGTACCGGGACTTGTATTTCGCAAAACAGACGGGAGGCTTTGCGTTCCCGAACCTGTAGCGATGAAAGGACTGGATGATCAGCCTTTGCCGGCGATGCATCTTGTGAAGCATTCTTTCTATAAAAGGAAAAAAAGAGGAAGCGCGGTTATTGTTGCCAGCCGGGGATGTCCCATGAAATGCAGCTATTGCTCTTTAGGGGCCGGCGAGTTGCCGTATCGGCGGAGAAGCGTGGAATCAGTTCTTCGTGAAATCAAGATTGCCGTTACCCGATATCACGCGGGGTTTATAGATTTCGAGGATGAAAACCTGTCCTTGGAAAAGGAATGGTTTATGAGACTTCTGCGCGAAATAAAAAGGCGTTTCGGGGATGCGGCCATTGAGCTCAGAGCCATGAACGGGCTTTTTCCCCCGTCACTGGATGAGGAGATGATCCGATTGATGAAGGAGGCCGGTTTCAGGGCACTCAATCTCTCTCTTGGCTCGACATCCCGGGATCAGCTCAGAAGATTCCGCCGGCCCGATGTAAGGGAAGCTGTTGAACGGATAATCACTCTTGCCGGTAAATATGATCTTGAAACCGTGTGTTATGTGATTGCGGGTGCGCCGGGTCAGCGTGCCGAGGATTCCCTTTCTGACATTCTCTGGTTAGCCAGGAGAAGAGCAATTGCCGGTGTATCTGTTTTTTATCCGTCACCCGGGAGTGAGGATTTTGAGTTATCCGCAAAGTTGGGAATTCTCCCGGATCATTTTTCAATGATGCGGTCTGCCGCGCTGCCCGTCTCCCATACAACCACAAGGCTTGAATCTGTTACACTGCTGAGGCTGGGAAGAATTCTGAATTTTATGAAATTACTCGTCAGCCAGAAAATACCGATACCGGCTCCGGCCCCTTTTAGCGAAGATGATTTCAGAAATGTGCATGACAGAATAGAAGTAGGAATCCGTCTGCTTGCATGTTTTTTATACGACGTCAGGGTGAGAGGGATAACTCCTGAAGGGGATATTGTTGAACATAAAGCTTCCACGGAACTGACGGAAAAGTTTATTCGGGGACTGAAAAATGGAACGTGATGCGTGATGCGTGATGCGTGATACGTGATGCGTGATGCGTGATGCGTGATACGTGATACGTGATACGTGGTGATACGTGATACGTGATACGTGATACGTGATACGTGATACGTGATACGTGATACGTGATACGTGATACGTGATACGTGATACGTGATACGTGATACGTGATACGTGATACGTGATACGTGATACGTGACGCAACTCTCCGACCTGCCTGGAAAAACCAAAATCGGATCATAATCAGCAGATCGAAAACTTTTGCAAACAATGGATTCCGGGTAAAATTAAAAAAAACGGATGTTTTCCGATTTTAACCCGGAATCCACTGTCTGTAAAAGTTTTCGATCTACTGATTGTCATTCCGGGGAACTTCCATGACTGACGGTCACAACGAATGATGAACCGTAAGCTTCGCTGCGCTCGCTTACGCTATGCCAGACTGTAAGTCCGGCACTCCGTTATTATTATTACGGACTTTCAATAAAAACCGGAATCCACTGTTTGCAGAAATTTTCGATCTACTGATAGTATCATGCCGTAATCCGGATAAGGCGGAGATGTGATTGTAAAACCTCTGTCCGGTTCCGAAGGAAGGGGCATGGTCAGAGTTTCTGACAAGGAAAATTATCCTCAGTATTAACGGATATATTCTGTAACACAGAAAGGATATTTGTCAGCCAAAAAAATATTTTTCAGATTGTATCTGATTTTCTTCCATATCTGTGTCACCGTTCATATCGGATGCCATGCATTTTCATCGTACTGACCGTAATTCGGAGATGTGATTGTAAAACCTCTGTCCGGTTCCGAAGGAAGGGGCATGGTCAGGGTTTCTGACAAGGAAACGGCTTACAGGGTTTTTCGTACTCCTGAACCGGGCAGGTATATCTGTTACCTCCAAGAATACATACCCGCGGTGTGAGGATATCCGGGTGTTTGTAATAGGAGATAAGGCTGTGGCGGCCATGACACGCAGGGGAACAACCTGGAAATGCAATATATCCGACGGTGCGTAGCCCCGCAAATCCGCTGGAATGACAGGTTATATGGCTTTTTCTTTCACTTTTCACTATTTTTTGTTAACCTATACATCAAATATTGTTGGCAAAATTGGCCTCGTAAAACTGAAGAATTGGATAATTATTGTTGCTTTTCTCTTTTTGCCTCATCCAATAATTTTCGAACCGTTTTGCCCATTTCAGACTTAACGACTGGTTTCATCAAAATCCCTGCTATGCCCAAGATATCGGCTTTTTCTTCGTTCATTCTTTCACTGAACCCCGTGCAAAGAATTATCGGAATGTCGGATCTGATTGATTTTATTTCACTGGCAAGTTGATCACCCGCCATATTCGGCATGTTCATGTCGGAAATGATCATATCGAAAGAATCAGGATTCGCTCTGAACGCTTCCAAAGCTTCAATGCTATTGATACGCATGGTAATGTTGTAACCAAGACGCTCAAGCATCAGTTTTTCGAGTTTTGCAATGGAAGGTTCATCGTCAACCAGCAGAATCCTCTCATCCCCTGTTTGAAGATTCTCCTCGATTACTTCTTTCTTATCGGATTTGACCGTTTTATCCATCAAAGGAAGATATACAATGAATGTCGTCCCTTTGCCGATCTCGCTGCAAATCTTTATATCGCCCTTGTGTTCCTTGACAATTCCGTACACCACGGCAAGGCCGAGACCGGTACCTTTGCCTTGTTCCTTGGTTGTGAAATATGGGTCAAAAATTTTATCCATAAGTTCCGCTGAAATCCCGCTTCCCGTATCGGAAACAGATAAAATCGCACATTTACCCGGCTCAAGATTGATTGCAGGCAGGTCCGCCTCTTCCAATTGCGTTTCCCTCAACCGGACGGTTATTTTACCACCGTCAGCTTCCACGGCATGGTAAGCGTTGGTGATAATATTCATGGCGATCTGATGAATTTGTGTGGGGTCCGCCATAATCAAACCGCAGTCGGGTTGTATGTTTTCAATGATTTCAATGTAGGAAGGAATGGTTGACCTTGAAAGCTTTAAAACTTCCCTGAGAATTTTCTGAATGCGGGTTGGCGCCATTTTGTGTTCTGATTGGCGACTGAATGAAAGTATTTGTTTGACAAGTTCACCGCCCCTTTTTCCCGCCGTTAATATTTCCAAAGCGTTTTCATATTCAAGGCTGTCCTCTGCCAGGTCTTCAAGTAATAATCCAGACATGCCGATAATGGGAAACAGGATATTATTAAAATCATGCGCAATACCGCCGGCAAGAGTTCCTATCGCTTCTGCTTTCTGAGCCTGGATCAGGTTTTCCTCAAGGCGCTTTCTATCTTTTTCATCACGCATTCGTTGAGTTATATCTGCCGACACGACCGTTATGTAATCAATTTTACCATCATCATCCGGAACGGGTACGAGCGTCGAATCGAGCCACACTTCATTGCCTTCAGCGTCATTGGTCAAACCCTCGATGGTGAGCGTGTCGCCGGTCTCTTTTACCCTTTTCATTGTTTCTGTCATTTCATCGCGAAACGCTTTCGGAAAGAATTCAAACGGATACGATTTTCCATATACTTCGGCATTCTCATCAAGTTTCAGCATTTTAAATCCGTTGGCGCTCATATATTGCAGATTGAAATCGAGGTCCGTGATTTTGTGGCAAACGGGTGAGTGGTCGAGCAACGCTCGATTTCTTTTCTCTAAAAAAATCAGCTCTTTCTGCGATTGTTTGCGCTCGGTAATATTCCGCCCGATGCAGTACATATGATTTTTTTCGATTATTGGTATGGCTATCCATTCAATATGAAGGATCGAACCGTCTTTGCAAATGTATCGATTCTCAAAATTCAATGTTTCCTTTCCTTCGGCCAAACTTGCGAGCTCGTCACTGTTTTTTTGATGATCATTGGGATGTATAAAGCTTAAAAACGGTCGTGATAACAGATCATTTGTGGTGTAGCCCAATAATTTCTCCCATGCCGGGTTGACATATTTAAAGTAGCCGTCCATTCCGGCGATACAGATCAAATCATTTGAAAAAGAGAGAATCCGGTCTCGTTCTTCTTCGGTCTTTTTCCTCAATTCGATTTCATGTAGCAACTCATCCCTGGATGCCATCGTGTTTTTAAGGTTTCGCACCATTTTGTTCAATGATTTGGACAGGGATCCAATCTCATCATTTAAGCCTATAGGGGCTTGTGTGTCAAGATTCCCTTCTCCAATCATCCGAGCCTTTGTTGACAATCTGACAATTGGCACCGCTATCCATTTGCCGAAAAGCAAAGACACAACAGTGGTAAAAAAGGTGAAAATAATTCCGACAATAATGATGAGCCTGGTTGTTTTGTGCGTTGATTCAATAAATTTCTCTTCATCAAGAGAAACGACAATATGCCAGGCTTTCCCGTCATTTCCTTTAATATGATCAATCGATCCCTTCTTACCTCCAAAACCATATCGGTCCGACCCTGTTGTCATTGGTATTGAAGAATAAGCCACCAGTTGATTTCCATCGGTTCCAGGAAGGATTGTCACACCATCCTTATTTTGCCATAACAATTCAACCAATCTCTTGTCAACCTGTGTCGATAGGGGAGTGCTACCCTTTTCGTACACAATCAGTCCACCTGTACGAACGATTTTCAACATGGCCCGATCACTCAAACCGGACTTTTTGACGGCCTCGGTCAAAGGTCCAATAATATTAAAGTTGCATTTCAATATGCCAATGATTCGATTCTTATATTTGATTGGAACAACCACGCCAAGTACGTATCTCTCAAGGCTTGTATCAAATCCTCGATCATCAAAAAATATTCTGCCCTGGCCGTCATTGTAACACGCAAGCCACCAATATTTATGAGCATGGGAAAGAGAGGTCAGTTTTCCCGTAGTGGCAATCATGGCCCCAAAGCGGTTGGTGAGGAAAATTTCACCATACTCTCCAGGCAGAAGCGTTTGCTGATGCTTTAAAAATTCTCCAACAGCATTTTTCATGTATTTTTGAATAAAGGGATCATTAATGTCTGTTGTCTCCATCCATTGCCGGTTTTGCCTTTCAATCTCATTTTTTCTGGTTTTATCAGCTAATGGCGCGAGTTTGGAATTGCTTTTCAACAAAGCATCCCGGACAAGCGGCGCAGAGGAAATAGTGACTGTAATTTTCGCTTTCTCTTGAAGATGAGACTCCATGTGGAGAGCAACTTCCTCAGAGATAATTTTCAATGTATTCAACTCCGCGTCCATAGCAAATTTTTGGTTATACGAGCGATAGAATACAGAGGTCAGGATTATTATGACGACTCCAAGCAGGGTCATCAGGGCGGAAGTCTTATATTGAATCTTCATAATATTCTCCAAATTTTATGAACAATCCTGCTTTGAAACTTTACAAAACAGGTGCAGCATAGATCCTTTATGTTCAATGTTAAACAATTAATCGTCATTCCGGCTTTTGGCCTCGTTCAACACAATTCGGGCCGTTTTGACCATTTCCGATTTTACAACCGGTTTCATCATCAATATCCCAGCGATGCCCAAAATATCGGTATTTTCTTCGTTCATTCTTTCACTGAAACTCGTGCAGGGAATTACCGACATGCCGGATCTGATCAATTTTATTTCACCGGTGAGATGATTCATTTTTTCTAATTCTTATGTATATATATCCGATTTTTTTGATGACCTCAAACCACATAAAACAAAGAAGTAACAGGCATCTGAAAGCGGTGTGAAGCGTCAGCGGAACACCGCTTTCAGATGTCCTCGTTAACTGCCGGGTTATGCCTATTGTTATACAGCAAAGCATCATTTCTGACATTGATATACCCGCCTTTTCGCTTTGAATATTTCAGAATCGTATTCGTCTCTTTTGCGAGTTCAGTTCCCGAGCTACCCCCATGAATACATGCCCTGATCAGGGTTCTTATGAAGCAGGTAACCCAGATCGTTGCAGGATACTTTTGATTTGTAATCGACAGGAGCATGTCGGCGTCTCGTATTGGCTAAACAGGTTTTAAATACGAAGCAGGATTTCAGGCTTCAGTATTTTTCAAAATCATTCCTGTAAAACTCATCCTCAGCCCGGTCTTCTTCCCGGGCATATTGCATACCTGTTCGAACCGGTTTCACAGGTTTGTCGTTTTTCGTATCCCCTGTTTTTTTACGGCTTTTTTTCTTTTCGGCCTTTCCACTTTTTCGGTTTTCATCCGGCCTGTCATAGACAAGGGTTTCGTCTTCATTCTCACCTTCATCGTAGACGGGGTTGCGTCTTCGTTCTCCGATTTGAAAGAATTCAACCAGGCTTTGAAGATGAAGGGATTGGCCATCCAGCTCTTCTGCGGTGGAGGCGATTTTTTCCGAAGTCGAAGCCATCTCTTCCGACATGGAAGCATTCTTTTGGATGATATAGTCCAATTGTTGGATCGCCTTATTGATCTGATCGGCACCCGAGTTCTGCTCACTGCTGGCGGCACTGATCTCCTGGACGAGATCCGAGGTTTTCTGGATATCCGGAACCAGACGAATAAGGAAGTTTCCTGCATCCTCCGCAATTTGGACGCTCGACTCGGACAACTCTCCGATTTCACCGGCAGCCACCTTGCTGCGCTCGGCCAGCTTCCGCACTTCCGATGCCACAACGGCGAAGCCTTTACCGTAAGCTCCGGCCCTTGCTGCCTCAATGGCGGCATTCAATGCCAGCAAATCAGTTTGCCGGGCGATTTCTTCAATAATGGACGTTTTTTTGACGATTTTTTTCATGGCGACGACGGTTCGGGCTACGGACTCGCCCCCTTTTTTTGCATCTTCGGCTGATATGAGGGCGATTTTTTCCGTCTGCATGGCGTTGTCGGCGTTTTGCCGGATATTGGCGGCCATCTGCTCCATGGATGAAGAAGCCTGCTCTGCTGAAGCTGCCTGCTCCGCCGCCCCCTGGGACATGCTTTCGGCCGCCCCACTCATTTGGGCCGATCTTGAACTCATTTCCGAACTGCCCGATGAAACATAGTAAGCAGCCTCTTTGACCTCGGTGACGATTTTCCTCAGTTTTCCGATCATAGTGGAAAGGGATTTGCCCAGCGTGTCTTTTTCCGACAGAATTTTTACATCGACTTTCAGATCGCCTTCGGACAGTCGTTCAGCCATATGGGCCGTATTTTGAAGATTCGAAACCATTGCGGAAAGGGATTTGCCCAGCGTATCTTTTTCCGAGAGAATCTTTACCTCGACTTTCAGATCACCTTCGGCCAGTTGTTCGGCCATATGAACCGTATTCTGGAGGTTTGAAACCATTTTAGAAAGGGATTTGCCGAGGGTATCCTTTTCCGAAAGAATCTTTACATCCACGTTGAGGTCACCATCGGATATCTGCTCGGCCATATGGACCGTATCCTGGAGGTTTGAAACCATTTTGGAAAAGGATTTTCCCAGGGTATCTTTTTCCGACAGGATATCGACATTCACCGAAAGGTCACCTTTGGCGATATGTTCAGCCATCCCTACCTTCTTTTTCAGATTTGTGGTCATGGTCTTCATGGTCTTGAGCAATAGCCCCAACTCATCTTTGCGATCTGATTCAATTTCCATATCCAGATCCCCTTGGGATATCCGGTCGGAAACTACAACAGCTTCGGAAAGTGGTATGGTGATACCTTTTCCGATGATTATCGCCATCAGCAGTCCTAAAAAGATGCCTATGCCTGTAACCAGAAGAAAAATGATTCGGGTCTGTTTGTAGGTTTTTTCCGCCTCGCCATGGGATTCTGTCGCGATTTTTAAATTGATCTCCGTGAGTTTGTCCAGGTAATCTCTCATGGTTTCGAATTTTTCCTTGGCCTGTCCCAGCGTCAGGTCTATGGCCAGGCTCCGTCCTGCTCTCGTGTCCTGCTTGCGACCCGCCACTACCTGCCGTGTGATGGCTTCCCATTCCCGCCGGGCATCTTCATATTTCGGAAAAATTGACGCCTCTTCAGGGCTTGCCGCCAATGCTTTGAATTTTTCCCATCTCTCAACAGACTGCCTGAAGTTTTCTTCGTAATCCTTTAAAAAACTTTTAAAAACATCGGAATCCGTACTGGCGAAAATCATGGATCGCTCGGCCACCAGAAGCTGCTGCAGATCTCGATCCGCTTCGATGAGGTAATCAAGGCTGGGCAACCTGACTTCAAATATTTCGTTCAAATCCTTATAGATATGGAATAAACCGTTATAGCCCGCCAAGCCGATACAGCCCATAAACAGAATCATCACGGAAAATCCCATGAGTAATTTGCCCGCAACGCTCATATTCTTGAAAAGGTTCATGCCGCCTCCTTTTTTTATTTCTTTTTTTCGAATGCATCCAGATCAATACCAAAGGTGATGGCTCCGATCACTTTTTCACCGTCTTTTACCGGTATGGAAACCTGTACGAGATAGGCTTGGGCGCTGTCGTCGAATTCAACATCGCTGATATGAATGCCCCCCATACCATCATTATATGACCGGATGAATTTGTCCTCATCACCCTGCCAATAGTCGGAGGTCTTGAAAGTCATTGCTACATTGGCCCCCTGGTTATCCATGACAAAAATCTCGGCAAAATACCCGGCGTTGCGCTGTATCTTTCCGAGGTGTTTGCCGCATTTCGAAGTTATCAGTGTTTTCATGAAATCAGCAACACCGGGGGTGCGTTTCCATTTTTCATCCAATTTCCTTATTTGTTTGAGAGGTTTGCCCTGGGCATTTTGTGCCCGGACTGCCTCGATGATGATCGGATCTGTTCCGTAGTTTGTCAGTTGAGTGTTTGCCAGATTCTCCATGGATGGGGGCGCTTTTTCACCGGCCATGACTGGTAAACCGACTGCCCACAAAACCACACAAAGAATAATTCCCCATACATTTTTTTTCATGGTTGCCTCCTTTTTCATAAAAAAGTGAGTGATCATTCGACACATCAATCGGCCGGGTTCCGGAATCTAAAGATGCTGAAACGAAGCCTAACCGTCCTACGGTTTTTTTTGATCCAGATTTGGCAATTAGCGCGTAAAAAAGCGATTAGGAATGGGGATGAAATAAGTTCCTCAATAAACCCTAAGGGTTTTCAAAACCCTTAGGGTTTCAGCGTGTTCAAATGGGGAAGTTATTTTGTCCTCATTTCTTAGCATA
>JAUCGG010000077.1 GCA_030378015.1 Desulfococcaceae bacterium HSG8 | reverse complement strand
AGTGCCTCTTATATGTGTCTATAATTTTTTCTATGGACAGATTTGTATCTTCATCACCTTCATGCATCAGAGTCAATATCTTACTTTTCTCATTGATTATTTTTCCTGCGAGCGTCATCCATTGCCCTTCAGCGTTCTTGATTGACAGACCTTTTTTAAACTTCGGCGTGATATGCCGGCTGCTAAATCTCTTCCACTCGGATTCAGAAACAACCTCACCGTCAGGCTTGCCAAGACCAAAGTAGAGATCGGTTTTTACAGAGGTATCGCTATGCGGGCTGAATGTGTGCCCGGCTGCATTTCCAGAGGACATGTCAGCATGGGAGAGGCGAAAGAAAAGGTGCATACCGATTTTATCAATTACCGCAACGATTAATATGGCATGAAAAAAGACTTGCTTTTCAATAAAAGCGGACATAAAGTCACCGGCATAAAGAAGAACCATGACCCAAAAGAGGCCAAATATGTTGACAACTTGGAAAAAAACCGATATAAAACCCTTTCCTGAGATTGTAACGAGCTTCGTACCTGAGACGATTTTCAGAGTATTGCGGGCGTTCTGCGGCTTTGCGTTTTCCATGAGGATATACCTTTCTTGTTGTTGGGTTATGTTTAATTTTCCGGGTATAGCCGCTATGCTTTATAAAATTAAAGGTGTGAAAATTCCCCCTTCTGAATACTCTCTTTACCCTATTGACTTTTATTTCGTTTTTTGTGACAGATAGCTCACTTAAAATTTACAGATATGGGAGATGATCATAACTTTACATTGTCTCTCCGATTATTTTTTCCAACTGTATTGTCTTTTTATTCTCTCAGTCGTAAACGAATAACAAAACCGGACAGAAAATTTAATTTTTTTTACGCTCAGAAATATGTCACGTTTGTTGTGTTCGGGACGACTAAAGGATTAGGAAAAACAATGGGAGCGGATTACATTCCGAGCAGTTCGCACCTTTTATAACAATAAGACATTCTGTTACCGGAAATGTTTCATGATACTTTTCGGTCACTATTCAGGGAGGAAGCTTTCGAATGTTAAAAAATAAAGTTGAAAGTGATATACGGACAGCCAAAAAGATTTGTGAGGAACTTCACTCCGGTAACAAAGAGGCTATAACCGACCTTTATTATAAGTATCATCGTTTTTTCATGAATTTTGCCCGGCACTCTTTATATGACACTGACAGTGTTGAAGATGTACTCAGCGATTTCTGGTTAGAACTTCTTAACACCAAGGCTATATGCGCGTATGAAGGAAAAAAAAATGCGTCATTGCGTACATATCTTTCAAAAATTCTCAAATGGAGAATAATAGACAATAACCGCAAAAAAAGAATTATTATGGTGTCAGATCCTCCGCCCGAACTTACAGAGTCAGATTCTCTGTCCTCCTCATTGGACGATGCACCAAAAATACGACAGAATAAACTTACACACGATGCGTTACTACAGCTTGAAAAAATTTCACCGAGGGACGCCAAACTGATGCGTATGCGTCTTAAGGGGATGACTTATAAAGAAATGGCTGAACTGGAGTTAGCCGGTAAGATGTCTGATCAGAAGACTATCGAAAGAAAAACAGATGCGATCAGGAAACAGCTTAAACGCCCCAGAACCGGATCCATAGCAAAATTCACTTTAATAATAGAACGACTAAGAAGAAAATACGGTTGGAATCATATAGACCTGTTTAATTAATAAAATATAACGACAAAGTATTTGAAGATTATGATTTTTTATCCCAAAACGGATTAGCAGACTCAAGGAGTAAAAAGTGAACATTAACCATAAGCATTATAAAGAAATACCTGTTCAGATCTGTGATAATAACTGTCCTCAGCACGGCGGAACCATATTGAAAATCATCCTGTTTGCAGAACATGAAAAGCTGAGAAGTCATGCAGTAAAACATTTTGCAAATCCTTTAGAATTCGATATCTCTTGGAAAGATGCAGTATCAGCAGATGAACAATTAATCAGGCAATGCGTAAAAGAACTCTATCTTTTAGGATGCCCTTTCTTTGAACCAGGATCGGATTTCAAATATCCGCGGTGTAAACATTGCAGGTATTTTTTCCACGAATGCACAGATATCGTTGTTGAACTGGAAAAGGGATATCTGAATCTTATAAAAAAAATTCTTGAAGAAGGTGGAAATATCCCCCGTTATGCCTGTGCTTTTTCTGACAGTGAGGGGGCATCTATTTTTTGGACAATGCCGGATCGGGCGGTTGTTGCTAAGACAGTTTTACTTCAAAAAGATATCTATAATTTAAAGACCTGTTACAGCAGAAAGACAAGGATGCCTTTGCAGCGAATGCGTGATATACAAATCAGTAAACTTCGCGGAGAAGCTCGCCCCGGAAGCATCATATGGTGTAATAAGAATAACTGGGGAATCAGAAATTTTAAATAAGACGATCAAAAACAGCCAATGTCAGACGGAGTCATGGTCATGAATATAAATTTAAAAACCAATAACAGCCTGTCAGCGGATGAATTTTTCGAGCAGGCAAAAGAAGATACTGGTAAATATGCCTGGGCACTGGATGCGTGGACAGATCCGCCGGAGGGTTATAATCAGACCTATCTTCTGCTTCTGATTCTGAGTCATCGGGCAAGAAGTCGTTCAGCAATTGAATTGCTGAATCATGAAATTATGCCACCGGAATATCAGCCATATAAAGATCAACTCGCTTCTTTGAGAACCAAGGCTGAAAAAGCGTTAAATGAACAATTTCTGAAGGATCGTGAAAACATAGAGCAGATTATTTCTGATGAACTTATCCCATATATGGATGAACTTGAAAATCTCTTACGGGATGTACAGCGTCTTACGCAGGACGGATACCTGCTTGATGATTCTGAATGGATGGAAGATGAGTTGCGAGAGACTGCCCATGACTTCCTGCTGGAATTTCAGGATATGGCCCTGACAAAGGAAGAACTTGATCGTGAGCCTTTTCAGACAGTGATAAACCCTGAACTTTTTCAGAAAAGATTTGCTGAAATCGAACAGCGTTTTGAGCAATACTTTGGTTATTTTCGCGTCATAAATGATATCTTTCCGGTTTTGCAGGATAAAGAGTATGGTCTTGACCGCTGGTGGCTTAATCTGACCCCTGATCCGGAAGAGGTCAGGGAAGACGAACTTCCCGAAGAAGTCATGGCAGATTTGCGCGAAACATTTCAGGAGGCAGGAAAATTAAAGCCGCTTGATTGTCCTGAATCAGATATGGCAGTTGATTATGCCTTGAACGAGATTGATCCTGAAGATATTTCCCGATTCCGCGAGCATCTCCTCACCTGCCGGTTCTGCCTGGACCTGGTTCTGGATATGCGGCTGGCAGATGCGGAAAGCAGGGAACATGAAAGAGAAATCCTGGATCTGCTGCCAAGAGTTTCTGAGGCGATTTTTCCACCTCAGCCACCAGGGGGTAATGGAAAGCCCCCGGTTGTTCCTGTGTGGATTCAGGAAAGTCAGACTTTAGCTATGCCACAGTTGTCAGCAGATTTCCTCTCATTCTTAGAAGGGACTAAATGCCCATACGATTCTATATACATCGAAGAAGCTGGCGATAGTAAAGATGGTATTGCGGATTTTAATGATGTTGTAAACCTGGATGTTGATAAATGGGAGGGCATATTCAGAACACTTCCTAAAAACATAAAGAAGCAGTTACGTGAGAGTGTCGCTCCGCGCCAAGGTAATTTCTGCTATGGTTTTGTGGTTATAACCAAAGATTACAGTACAGAAGAAATAAGCAAAATAGAAATTCTCAAGCCTGATACCATAAAATCAAAAGTCGGTGATTCTTTAAACAAAGATAATAACTGTGCTTTTATTATTTTAGGCTGGACCTTGTCTAAGCATGCGAAGCTTCTCGAACAATCTCTGGATGAAATTAAATGTGCGGTTGATGAAAACCGAAAGCCTGATATCAAAAATATCTCATCACCTGAACAGAAAATAAGGTGGTTTTGCTATGTTTTTAAATGAAAATTACATAACGCCGAATAATGCCGGATCAATCCCGGGGCTTGCCCCACCAATTTCGCTGATCCCGCTTAACAGAACTACAAGGAAAACGTATAAGAAAAGGAAGGTAGCACAGTGATATTCTTCCCTTTCTTATCCGCTTTCCTTGTAGTTATCACGCAAACACGAAACCCTTCTTATCGCTTATCGCTAATCAGTGTAGCGAAGTTGGTAGACAAGCCCCGGCTGAAAGCTAAAGTACGCTGAAGCGTACCGGGAGGTCAGATTTGGACGGCGTTCAACTTGGGTTAAGGAGATATGCTGTGAAAGCCAAAAGACAACAGATATTAAAGAAGGCGATGGATGCTGATTTTGAATGGGAAACCATTTCTGAAATATTTTGGGAAGAATTTGATCGAAAGAAAAGAGATGCTGAAAAAAAATGTAATGTATCAAAGAGGTTGATGGATTCGGTGGATACTGATTTTAATTGGGAAACCATTTCGGAAACATCTCGGAAAGCATTTGCGAAAGAGAGAAGAAAGGCTGAAAAAGAACGTGATGTAGCTTTCCGTGAGGCCATAAATGAGCTTGCCCGGGGAAGAGATTGGATCGGTCTTGTAGCTGCTTTGAGATTGTTCAGTGATAAAAACACTGGTTGTCCGGTCGTAGAAGGCTGCCCTGATCAGACCGATTTCGGGTGCAAAGAAATGGTTGATGCTTTGGAAACAGAGCAGGTGATAGCAGACTGCCTGGTTGAAAAATCCGAACAACTCTATAAAAAAGCAACAGATAATAAGAGTGTTTATAAACTCAGAAATAAGTGGTTGGAAAGAGCCGTCAGAATTCTCCTGGATCTCTTTGATGATCCGGAATCACCTGAATGGAAATATGACAAGGTCAGGCCTTCATGGCAAATCTGTCACCTGATATCGAAATGCTATTTAAAAAGGGGATTAAGTATCCTTCCCAAAGGAAAAGGCGTATCAGCACCGGAGAAGAAACTTGAAGCCATGAAAAAGTCGCTCAAGTGGATTGGTCTTGCTCATGTACCTCTGGAACAAGAACAAGATAAATTGACGCTCAATTTTACCCAGATTCAATCACTTTATGAACTCTGGAGATTGGGTGAAGAAGAATACCTCGATGAATTGAAAACGGCTGTCGAAAAAGCAGTGTCCATGCCCGGTTTTAATTCAAGCCATCCCTCTGATGTCTTTTTTGTCCTTGATCTTCACTGCCGGTTTTATGATGATCCCAAATCCGATAAAGCTGAAGTGATTTTTACTGCTGAGATTACCGAATCTGATGAGGAAGTTTCCCCGTCGCTCCTTCTGATCCAGGCAAATGCGGGACTTCGCATTTATAAAAGAAACCATGAAAAAGAAACTGCCGAGCGGGTGAAAGAAAAAGCGGGTGCGGTGATTGGGAAATTGAAAAAATACGAACTCTTTTCCCCGGTCTGGGATGATATCATTGAATGTATAAAAGAAATAAAACATCAAAAAATCGAGGGATGGCAGGAGTTATCTTTGAAAGCATGGAAAATTTGTCATGAGAAAGAACGTCAGATGGGATGCGGTTTACAAATTCGGCAGCACTGGTCCCGTTTGTCAGATATCTATGATTTGGCTGTCGAAGCTGCGCTTAAAAATAATGAACTTCTCGAAGCTGTTAAGGTGATTGATTCTCTGAAAAGCAGGACTCCTTTAACATGGAATGAAATGGATGCCTTTCTCTCTGATCAGACAGGAAAAGATGCAGAGCGTATAAAGAAATGGCGGGAACAGTTCTATCTGATGGAATCTCATACAGGTATGGGAATTTATGCTCCGAACTACGGAGAAATAAAGAAAAACCTGCTCAAAAAATTTAAACCCGACAAGAAGAATGTCATATCCTATGAAAAAATACCGCCCGAATGGACAGCCGTTCATTTTTATTTAAAGGAGAAAGAAAATGATAAACTCGAATGTCTTGCATTGGCGGGTCGAAAAAAGTCCGATGATTCCGATAACGCGGAATGGGAGTATATAGAATCTTTTGACATAACACCTGTCTGGGTCGCATATAAAAAATGGAGAGAAAAATATATAAATTTGCCCTCTGGAAACAAAGATGAAAGCCATCACGAACTCAGCAGGCTTTGTGAAAAAATAGGGGAAACGATGTTATTTCTATTTGAAATTGCAGAAAAATCCAAAGGAATCATTTTCATACCTCACGGTTTTATGCACCAGCTTCCCTTACATGCTGCTAAACATCCTCAAAATCCCAAAGATGGAACCTATCTCTTTCAAAATACTTGTTCCACTTATATACCGGCTTGGTCGCTTATTTCTGAAGATGCGCTAAATCCGGATTACTCGGGCCGCTATAACTATTGCTGCCGATATTTCCCTGAAAATCAGTCGGATTACTACAGGGAAATCTATGAATCGGATTACTGGAATCATAAGAAAGACGACGCCGATTCAAGCACCCTGGCTGAATTTAATGATGACTTCCAAAGGGTTCCTCCGGAGTGCTTTTCTATCCTCTGCCACGGAAAGGCAGATGAAGTTTATTCGTTCAAATCCGTCCTAGAACTTGGCAGTGAAGGGATAAGTTTTCTTGATCTTCAATTGATTCCATTGAATCTTTCAGGCGCAAAAGTTTTGCTGGGCGCGTGTGAAAGTGAATTGTCGCCCATAAGAGAAACCCAGATTGATGAGCATCTTTCGCTTGCAGGAATATTTTTAAGCAAAGGTGCGTCATTGGTTACGGGCACAATGTGGAAGTGCCCCACAGTGCTTTTCAGGGAAATCGCAGAATCCGCATTTCCTGATAATGAGAAAAAATTGTGGGAGATTATCCAGGGTAAACAGGCAGACTGGATGGGAGAGAGTCCTCCCGTGTATTGGGGGAATAAAGATCCAAATATAAGTCCGGAGACTTTTGCGGAGTATCCTGAAGAAATGAAATTATATTACACCGCACTGTTCAGATGTATGGGGTATCCTGCATCATAACCTGCCGGATTAAGCATAAGAATTTGATTTTAAAATGGTTATGCAGATGGCGTATTTTATAAGCTGAAGGTAATTTCAGTCCCGGAGGGACTTCTGAAAATAGCCCGGCAATTTATTGCCGGGTGAGATGCCCCGAATTATCAAGTCCCGCAGGGACGACTGAAAAGCAGGGCTTTTCAGTCGTCTCCGCAATAAAGTGCCGGACTATTTTCAGAAGTTCCCCGGACTGAATACGGAGGAAAAATGAACAGACACGACAGCCTGATCACATTAAATGTAAGAATTAAATTCTTCGGTCCATACAGAATAGCAGAATGGGCAGATGAAGGAGAGCGGAAGAGGAGCGCAAAATACCAACGCTTTTTGTCCTATGCGAGCTGGCATAAATCAATGAAAGACAAAAGCCAAAAGCCCTATATACGCGGCACACTGGTCCGTTCCCAAATGATCAGGCAGTTGGAGGAGATGTTCGCCTTGTTCAGTGGTGACAGCTTTAAAGAATTATGTCCCGGTCACGCGCTGAAAGACACCAAGCTATCACCCGTGGAAGAACCGGAATTTATACGCCATCGAAGCCGCTATAAATTCGGAGATAAAGCGTATTGCCAGACATGGAAAGATGCCTGTCTTTTCTGTAAAATTCTCGGTGCATTTGATGCTAAAAAATATGAGGAAAACAAAAATGATAAATCTGGATATTGCCGTAAAAAAGATCCGAAATCAGTGCGGTTCTCCAATTTTCTCATTGTAATGGGAGGCGAAAAAGAAGCAGATAAAGCAGATCCGATACCTGATCTGGCGAGCCTGAGATATAAGAACCGCTACGATAAGAACAGCCGAAAGGCCAAGGATTATTTCAAAGTATGGGAGGCGGATTATTCCCGCTGCTCCGAGTTTTTCGGAACCATAAAAACAGATCGGAGACTGGTCGGAGAAGACGTTCATAAAATAAAATCCCTGCTGGCTGTCGGGCTTGCACGTATCAATTATCTTGCAGGTGCTCCCTGTCGGATTGATATCGGGGAAAAACAGGATAACCTGTGGGATTTCTCCGCACACCAGTTGCTGTTAGAAGATTTTTATAATGATTTCTTTTCTGATGAAGGTATTGATGATCCGAACAACAGTGAAGATAACTCCGATCCATTGACTGAAAAGATTGTCCCAGAAGATAAAACGAATATTGAAAAACAGGAAAAAGAAATTTCTGAAAAAATTATCAATATCGTTGAAAAAAATAAGCATAATGTCCATTTGAGAGTATATGCGGATGCAGTGCTTGACCTGCGGCGAAAACCAAAAGAGGAACTGGAAAATTTACCGGAGAAAAACAGAGAGACTGGAAAATCAACATTCTGGGGGTTGAAAGAATCAAAAGATTCGGAGAATGTTATCACTGCTGTCAGGAATCATGTGAAGGAATTAAATGATATCAGCCGCAAAGCGTTTTTGAAAAATACAGGCGGACGATTGTATGCAAAAGCAAAGGCATTAAAAGTCATCCAGGACTCCCCGGGGCGGGTCCTGGGAGAAAATGAATATTATGCAAGACAATCTGAAAATGACGCGGGATACGCGTCCCGTTTCATTCATGCCGAAGATATACCGGATGAAGTCAATGAACGGATTATCACCGGATATCTTCAGGCGGAAACCCCGTTCTTTTTCGGGGCAGGTGAGGACGGGGGACAAATTGATCTGAAGACTATCACCGATCCGGACGGTCATCTCAGGCTCACCTATGATATCCTGAGAGGGGTATTGCGCCGCGATCTGGCAGTCGTAATATCCGGATGCAACATCGTGGATATCGGCACTTCAAAACCATGCGACTGTCCGCTCTGCAATGTGATGTCCAGGTGCAAACCCGCGGATTCAACAGCCCGTGACTATAAAATACCGCCTGAAATACGCCATCGAAACCGCATTTCACCGCATATGGGAACCGTTGAACATGGTGCGCTTTTCAATATGGAAACAGGACCGGAAGGGCTTCGATTTCCATTCATATTGAGATTTAACTCCTATGATGAAGACCTCAGTCCCCTGTTGCAGGTTCTGGGATTATGGGCAGACGGTCAGTGTTTTCTGGGAGGACAGTTCGGGACAGGTAAAGGAAGATTTAACCTGATTGAACCGAAATTTTATAAAATTTCACTTGACGAACGGGATGAGGATGATGAAGCGAAAAACAACTTTTACAAACTTTTAAAAGAGAGAGGATTTATCGGTCTCGAAAAACAGGAATTGGAACAAGCCCTTGAAAATGACGGCTTTTCATCTGAGATACAGAACCTGCCCCCTGCCTCAGAATCCGCCCTTTACAAAGGTTGCTTACGAACTTTATTTTAAAAGCCCCGTGATCACAAACGACCCCATTGCTGCCCTGTTTGACGAAAACACGCCTGACGCGGTGATGTTCAAAAAAACAAAGATCATCTATGTTGACGAAAAGCCCGAAACAACATCTGCATACTGTCTGAAAGGGGAAGGGATCAGGGGACCATTGCGTTACCTAGTCGGTAAGAATCATGACGCTCATGACATTGTTCATGAAGATTGCGACTGTTTTATATGCCGCATATTCGGCAATAATCAAACCGGCGGACACGTCCGGTTTGAGGATGCAGAGCTTTGTAAAAACGAAGCAGCGCAAACCTTACAGCCCATCCGATGCGATCATGTGGCAATTGACTGGAACGGCGGAGGCAGGGAACAAGCCAAATTTGATGATCGTCCCCTGCCCGGCAGTCCTTCCACTCCCCTGAAGTTTAAAGGCATGTTTTGGATCAGCAGCAAGCTGGATGAGGAATCCCGGATCGTCTTAAAAAATGCCTTTATTGATCTCCAGGAAGGCATGGCAACGCTGGGAGCTGACGGCTCCACAGGATATGGCTGGGTGTCAAAGATAAATTTTACAGAAGGACCGGACTGGCTTATAAAGGATTTTCCAAAACCGGTTGACGAAATACTGAAAAAAGAAGATTCAATGGTTCACCCTTCACCGGACGGAGATATTTCCCAGCCGGAAACCATATCTGCTTCAGAACCCGATCTGCATTCGGATTGTCTGTACAATCCTTATTATTACCTGCTTCCTCATCCCAAGGTCAGACGATTTCATGATCTTAATACCCATGAATGCTACCATGACGGAAACATATTGAGCGGAAAGATCATCTGTGATCTGGAAACCCTCGGACCGATTTTCACGCCTGATACCGAGAAGGATAATATTTCGCATGTACCGGATGTGAATCGGAAAGATTCCAAGCTGACTGCCGCATTCAGCAAAGAGGAATACGAAGACTTCTCGGATTTTCATCCTGAAGCAAAAGATGCGTTGAGCAAAATTATCCGGAAACAAGATGAAACGATACGCCTGAAGCTTGCGGATATCAGCGATGAACTGCATGAAAAACTTGGAGATGATGGATTTGCCCGGATAATGAAACACACCACGCATAAATGCTACCGGTTTTTCCGAATCAATGACGAGGTGATGCTGCCGGGGTCGAGTACTAGGGGAATGATCAGCTCGGTCTATCAGATGATAACCAATTCCTGTTTCAGAACAATGGATGAAAAATCTTATCTTACCAGGAGGATGGAAGCTGAAGAAGCTGGAAAATCCGAGAATAAAAAGGAAGAAGATAAATTTCTGAGCGGTGTGGTGAGAACAGATAAAAGCGGGAACTATTTTGTGGTAAAGTGCGAAAATTATCGGGTTCCTCTTTATGATGATAAAGATACAACAAAGAAGATTGTAAAGACACAAGACTATCTGGATTTGATTCCACCCTTTAAATTGACGGAGCAATCTTTAAAAAACCTGGAAGCTAAAGGAAAGCTGCCCAAAGATGTCATTAATAAACTTAGAAAATTGAAGGGCAGAGAATACAAAAATGAAGATGAACTTGTGGAAGATATGAAAACGGAAATAGAAAAAAAATTGGCTTCTCAATACAAACAGAAGATTTTGAAATATGCTAAGAAGGATAAGGAAAAATTGTTAAATTCAGTAATTGAAAATAACAATTTTATCGCAGAGTGCGCTCGAAAAAACAGGAAATATTTATCGGAGAAAGATGAAGAAACGCGGAAGAAAATATTATCAGGGAATTACCAGGTTCGTTTTAATATAGAAGACAAATGGAGTAACGACAGCGTGGATAAGATTGCCGTATTGAGTGATAGCGGCAAAAGGAGGGGATTTTTGAAATTCACGGGTCCGAACAATGCCAACAAAAAAGCGAACGCTGTGAAAGATCCGTCCAAAGCTTATCTCCCTTACAATGAAAAGTGGAACCCCCGAAATTTGGATATACTCCTGAAAAGTGATTCTCCTGAAATCAGGCCGGGTCAGGAATACCAGTATCCTCGTCCTGTTTTTTATTGTCTTGTTGATCATACTGAATATAAAATCAATAAGCGTTGTGAAAGATTGTTTGAATCGGGCGGAGATATATTTTCAATATCGCGCAAGGCTCGGGAACAATATAATGACGTACTTCAAGCATACAAAGACAATACCGGGAAGATTAATAACAAATTCCGCACGCAGATTGTCAACGAAAAGCTGAGTGACGGGGATCTGATTTATTTTAATAAGCATGAGAATAACGCTGAAAATATCGTACCTGTCTGTATCTCACGAAAAAGCGATGATCTGCCAATGGGCAAAAGATTTATAAAGGGTTATGATAAACTCAGGCCCTGCATGCGGGAATGTCTTGAAGACTGCGAAGACTGCGATCCCGAATGTTTGCAGCATCATTTCTCTGATTTTCCAAGAGGACTCTGCCCCTCATGCAGCCTTTTCGGAACAACGAGTTACAGGAGCCGCGTCCGTTTCGGATTTGCAAGATTGTTGAAAACAGATGAGAATGGAAATGAGATACCTGCTGAGAGTGAAACCGGCAAAGGGAATATATCCGCCAAATGGTATTCTCAAAAGCGTGAACAAGGAGAAATGGAAGGTGGCAAGGGCGAACCTCTAACCTTTAAACTTTTGGAACGTCCGAGAGCCACATGGCCTCTGCCTAGTAAATCTGCCAGGATTCCGGGCCGAAAGGTTTATGTCAACCATCCTCAGCCTGTAAAAATTGAGTCCCAAGAACCTTCTGAAAACAACACGACTGTTGAACCGCTTGCCGCAGGAAATATCTTTCGCTTTCAAATAACATTTGAAAATCTTACCAAATGGGAACTCGGGAATTTGTTGTATTCCATTGAACTCGAACCCGGGATGGCGCACCGTTTTGGCATGGGCAAGCCCCTGGGGATGGGAAGCGTAAAAATAACTGTGAAGGATATTCTTGTCAGAACGCCCCTGGAAGGTATCCGAAACCATAGGGAATGGAAAAGCAGGCTGAATGAAAAGGAGAATTATATTCAAGCCGGAAAAGATGAACTTGAAAGTAAGGAATGGTTTGAAAAAAACTGGGATAATATTGAGCATATTCAAAATTTAAAGAAACTTCTGCAAATCCCGAAAAATAACGATACAACGATTCGTTATCCCCGTTTAGAACAAAAAGACGACCCGGATGGCAACCCGGGTTATAAGGAACTGCGGGAAAAATGGGCAAATGTCCATGGATTTCAGGCTCGTCTGATAACGCCGTGGGAACCCTGGGATTCGGATAAGTTAAGCGAAAAGGCTAAAGAATCTGAAAAGAGACTGAAAATACTATATAAGAACAATGAAAATAATAGGCCAGATTCAACTGAAAAGGTACGGAAGAACGTCCCTTCTGAAAGGAAATCTTCCAAAGGCACGGTCAAGTGGTTTAGCGACAAAAAATGCTTTGGATTTATAGAACAAGATGACGGCGGTCCTGACGACGACGTATTTGTCCATCGTAGTGCTATTCAAATGAAGGGATTGAGAACACTGTCCAAAGGTCAGCGCGTAGCCTATGAGGTTGGCGAAGGTAAGAAAGGACCGCAGGCTAATAATGTAAGAGTTATAAATGATAAATGAGCATTCTGACAAGAGATGAGTGAATAATGATCAGTCATCACTTGCCAAACAGTGTTTACTGACTATTTATTTCATACTCCATATTTTATACTTTCCATGAATTTTCAAAGCTTTTTCAACCAGGTTTGCAGCCAGGGATGTCTTTTTATCCCGGAAATCCGAGGGACTGCTGCATCCAGACCTGTCAGGCAGCCTCCTGCCGCGAGCCATGCAGCCAGATATGTCTTCGCGCTGGCAGGAGTATCAGGTGCAAGACTTGTAAAGCTGTGGTCAGCGGTTTTTAATACTTTTTCAATATAAACCGGTGTATGAACAAGTTCGAGATATTCCAGCGGGGCAGATTCGGGCTGAATCGGGATAAGCACATCTGCAAACTCGGCATCCAGCATCCGATAGACAGCTTTCAGGCGGTTGGGATGTTCGGGGTGCGCGTGACCTGTCTTATGGTCAAGATAGCGATCATCTTTGATAACACCTGTTTTTAATATCATTTTTTACATTTTGGAAATAATTTCTGATAACTCTTTATTCAATGGAATGATTCCTTTCTTTATATTTGTCAGTTGCCCGTAGTCCGTTGCCTGTCACAAGGGACAACAGGCAACGGACTACTACCGCGACTTACAAGTTCGTCCCCCTTTTACGAAAGGGGGAGGAATTTACAAGTTGATGTACTAGTACACCACTTTTTAAGTTCGTCCCCCCCTTTTTTAAAGGGGGCCGGGGGGATTTTACGTTGCTAAAAAAGGTGTTACGGCAGAAATCCCCCCCGGCCCCCCTTTAAAAAAGGGGGGAGGAATTTACGAATCGGTGTACTAGAACATTATTTCTGAAACAGAGCACTAAGTCGGTAGCAAACACAACTCGAATCCGTCGTATCTGCTCCTGATTTTCGGGATCGCCATGCACAACACGTTGAATTAACCAATCTCTTGTTTATATTTCAACTGTGAGATGGTACAATTTTCAATACCCAGGCCATCCCGTACACCGATGTAAGTGGGCTGGTAAAGTCTGCCCTGCTGATAGGCATACAGATAGCGCACCTCGATAATGGCATTCACAGCGGGGACATCTTTGTTCGGAGGAATGGTGACATTACCCACTCCCACCTGATCTTCACCGTCGATAACCGCAATCGCAACACTGCGCTTCTCATTGAGTTTCGTGACAATGACAGATGCGGTGGCGTAAAACTTGAATTTCACCTGGTTTCCGCCACTGTTCGGCCTGCCAGCCGTGTAGGGGGCTGAATGTTTTTTAAAAACAATACCCTCACCTCCTGATATGCGTAAGCGGTCATATAACTCCTGTTTTGCTTCCTGTGTTTTAGCGGTTCCGACAATGATAATTGAAGAGCTCAGTCCCAGGCTCTCAAGGTGCGACAGCCTCTGGCTGTAGGGCTGGGATCGTACATCTGTCTCCTGAATTTCTAAAAGATCAAAAGCAAACAGTGTTTCACCCACGGCCTCACCATCCAGCAGATACATCCGATCAATGCTGCCCGCACTCCTGATGATTGTATCCGGAGCGCCGACGGAGAGGCCTTTCCGATTGATCGCTGTGACAGTGTCTGTTTTACGGAGAAGCATTCGCTTCCCGTCATATTTTTCCTGGGCCCACCAGTCATCGTCACGAATAAACTGAGAAACTTCGGATTCTTCAATGAAGTTTAACAACTGACATCGGACGCCTGTTTCCTTTGTATCAGCATCGGTATGGACGTACTCAGGGCCTTCTTTACCCGGGGCGTACCCTTTTGATGTTTTACTTTTTACCAGTTTGTCATATATTTTCTTCGCTGATGCATAATTGACAGGTTTTTTCGTTTTTGTCCCCGTGGTCAGAGTCGCTCCCCGGCGGCCATAAGCAAAGTTTACCACAAAACTGTTGTTCTCAACTTCTTCTAAAGAAGCATTATACACTTTGTCGCTGGTTCCCTGTTTGAAATACAAGGTTATTTTTTCAGATTTCATACGTCTTCCTTTCAAAACGCCAAAAGCTTGTATTGTCAGTAGATCGAAAGGTGACCGGTACATCTGTTTTCAGTTCCGTAGGAGCGACATATCTGTAGCTTTAGTACACTACCCATTTTTTCATGTGCCGGCCGGAAGGTAATATAGGAAAGGAGTGCAAAAATTAAGCGAAGCGTTTTTTTGCCCTCCCTGATTTAATCTTAATGGCAGTGAGGCGGAGCCTCGGAGCGAATAAAATTCCTCCGCAGACTGCGAATTACTTGCCAGATCGTTTTTTTCCTACGACCATGGCTGCCAGACTAAGCACAAAAGATTCCATTTCCCGGGCATAACCCGAAAGCTGGCGGGCTGCCGCGGCAGACTCCTGGGCACTGGCGGCAATACGCTGACTGGCATCATTGATTTCATAGGTAGCGTGGCTTACTTCATCAATTTCCCCGGACTGCTTCTTACTTGCACGGGTGATGACCGCTGTTTTTTCCCCCATGGTCGTCGCTGATTCGATAATGCCGGTAAAATCATTACTTACATTTTTGATAGACCGGGCAGCGTCGCTGAGCCGTTCCAATGTATCTTGTAACAGTACCTGGGTATTACGCGCAGCCTCTGCTGTACGCAGTGCGAGGCTCTTTACTTCTTCGGCCACAATCGCGAATCCGCTCCCGCCTTCACCGGCCCGGGCTGCTTCCACGGCTGCATTCAGGGCCAGGAGATTGGTCTGGGCAGCAATGGAATCAATAATATTAATAATCTGGCTGATCTGGTCACTGTCAGACTCGATTTTCGACATATTCCGGGTCAGTTCCATCAGTGCCTTGAGAGACCTGCCGGACTTTTCAATATTCTCTGCCATCAGTTGTTCCGCGCCGTGAGTCAGTTCCGAAGTTTCCCGACTCATGGAAGCCATGTCTTTCAGGAAAACCGAGGACTCTTCCACAGATGTGGCCTGTCTGCTGGCATTTTCAGCCATGACCTGACTGACAGAAGCAATTTCCGCAGACGCGACCGTAACCTGATGGGCGATGTCTGATAAACCCCTGATGATCCGGTAGATGGGGCGGATAACCTTGCGCCGGGTCAGAAAAGATGCTATCAGGACTGCAACACACAATACCAGCAAGGTGGTAATGACGATCTGGATCAGCGTCCGGTTCACCTTGTTGTGAATTTCCTCCTTGACCGCTATGATGCGCTTCTCTGTTTCCGAGACAGATGCATCAATCTGCCGGTTCAGTTCCTGATCTCTTGACTTCAATATTGTGCCAATGTCATCAATATAGAGACCTGTACCGATGATCCAGTTCCAGGGTTTGAAAAGTTTTACATAGGACAGTTTGGGCTGAGGGGTCTCGGCCCCGTATTTGGGCCAGTAATAATCCACAAACCCTTCGCCATTCTCCTTGCACACTTCCACGAATTCCACAAAAAGCCTTTTTCCGTTTGGGTCCTTGTAACCTGTCAGATCAGTTCCGTTCAGTTCTGATTTGTAAGGATGCATGATCATGTTAGGATGTATGTCGTTTATCCAGAAATAATCCTTATTCTCCGGCCCGTATTTCATAGCCCGTATAGTATCTGCTGAATCCGCTTTCAACTGTTCCTCGGCAATCTCCAGATACACTCCGGAGCCGATGATCCAGTTCCAGGGCTTGAAAAGTTTCACATAGGACAGTTTGGGCTGGGGGGTTTCTGCTCCGTACTTGGGCCAGTAATAATCAACGAACCCCTCGCCATTCTCCTGACAGACTTTCACAAATTCCACAAAAAGCTTTTTCCCGTTGGGATCTTCGTAATTCGTCAGATCTGTTCCGTTCAGTTCTGATTTATAAGGATGCATGATCATACGCGGATATACATCATTGATCCAGAAGTAGTCCTTGTTTTCCGGGCCGTATCGCAGGGTTCTCACTATACCCGCGGCTTTTGCCCGCTGCTCATCAGAAAACATTGTTTTTTCCCGGGCCATTGCTTCAAGAATACCATACGCGGTATTGACAGTATTCTGAAGCTTATCTCTATATACCGTCTTCAGTTTTTCAGGGTCATGAGCATCTCTGTAGGCTTCCTCAAGAACGCTCATAGCGGTCTGAACCTGGGATTTCAGGTATGCTTTCTTACGGGAAAGAAGCTCTTCCCGAAATTTTCCGGCCATTTGTTCCCCGTCTGCTCTCATCTGGCGGGTGTTATCTTCGCTAAGGGTTTCAATCCTGCGGATCGCCATCTTCCCGGTGCGCCTGATCTGAGTTACAGCCAGCAGGGTGATGATAACGGAGGTAAGTATCAGGGAAACGGTAATCATTACAATGATTCTTGAGTTGATTTTCATGCGGAAGTCTCTCCTGAAGTACCTGGGATAGAAATTCTCCGGCATCCGAATCTTTCCGAAGTCCGAAAGCTTCGGTGTGGTTACTATCAGAAGAATATATCAGGTACTTAAGCTGTAAATTAATAGCCGGACAAAATTTTCACTGTCAGAGCCTGCGGGTCCGACGTCCGGGAAATATGTGTCCGGATATTTTGAACAAGTCTCAATAACTTCATCCGGTTCTTCAGAGCTTTTGAAAATCTGAAATCCTTTATTGAAAACAAATCGTTCGATCCTCCGTGATTCTTATAAATGCCAAAGGATCAAAATGCGTCTCGGTTCTCTTTCAGAAAACGGAGAAGTAAATCATCTCCTTGTTCTGATCAGCTATTCCTCGAATGGCGATATCCTCATTAATTTTTGCCAAAAGGGAACCGATGTGGGGTATCATTTTGAAATGTTGAGAATTGTCTCCAGTTTAACCAGCCGGATCATTTCATAGACATCGGCAGACGCATTAATAATCCGTATATTTCCACCCGTGTCCCCCATCTCCTTGTAAAAGAGGAGAAGTTTACCAATACATGCGCTGCCAATATAGCTAACCTCTTTAAAGTCGAAGATAACCTCTGAAATATCGGAACGATCTATTTTATAAAAGCACTGTTTGAGTTCTTCAGCACCGCTTTCGTCAATCTTTCCTATGATATTCATATGTAAGCGGCTGCCTTCTTTTCTGATTTTTATTTCCATACTGTTTTTATCTCCTAATAGCAGGGCGGGGTTCTACCCGGGTTCTACCCCGCCATCTGTATAATTTAATGATCAATGATTTAATTTGGCGGGGCAAACCCTACAAATATTCTTTAACTATGACACGATGTTGTACACGGCATTCGGAAACTTGTGTTTCACAAATAATGAACATAAATTTTCCGAACGTGCGGAGTGCAAAGCTTCCTTTGCGAGAATCCCGGCTTCAGCGTGAGCCTTCAGCGTGAGATCAGTCGAACGCTCAGACTTCGTAGAGGTCAGTCGAGCCGTCGGACGACTGGCAAAGCAAGCTTTGCACTCCGCGGAATTTATAACCCGGACATGGAGCATTCCACCCGGACATTATTTCTGAAACGCAGCACTTAGGAAATCCGGATTTATTATGAAATACGCTGAACCTGAATGTTCTCTATAATCTATAATTTTAAGATTTTTCCCAGTTCCCCGGAAATCTGCCGGTTTCCCTGTTCTCCCAAACGCGCATCCGACTGCCTGGGAAGAGTTATTCGTATCTGTCTTCCCCTGTCCTCCCATTTTACGGAACTGGCAAAATTGCGGATAAAAAAAATTCCCCTGCCAAAAGCTCGGGTCAGGTTTTTTTTTATCGTCGGATCAGGAACTTCTTCGTAAGCGAATCCTTCTCCTTGATCAATGATTTCCAGATGAAAATCATTTCCATAACGCCAGCGAATAGTGATGGTTTTGCGCGGATCCTTCTGATTTCCGTGTTTCCATGCATTCCAGACAGCTTCTTCAAGGATGACCTGGAGCCTGGGTTCCGGTGATTCGAATTCTTGTCTGCGCCATTCATCTGCTATCCGCTGGAACAGGTCGGCGGTCAGGGATGCTGTTTCCTCGAAATCCTTTGGTTTCCAGATTTCCTCATTGCCATTTCGGTCTTCCACTTCGATGCCCACCATTGTTATATCATCGTCAGATGTATTTTTATCAGACTGCCCGGCACCTGCATGACTGATAGCTGCAATCTTTCTAAACATCATCTCCATAATATCAGAAACAGTCATGCCAGGGTGCTGAAGAATCATATCGCCTGCCAGTGCTTTCAGTTCTTCAAAATTAATGATCTGATCATGGCGCATATGCGGCATTTCGTTCAGCCCGTCTGTATAAAAGACCAGCCTGTCTCCTTTCTGGAGGCGGATACTGGCTCCGGAAAATGTATGATTGTTTTTCCAGGCCAGCGGAATATTGGTTCCGGGTTTGCCGATTTCAGACAGGAGTGTCACCTCATTATCCCGGATCAGGAGAAACGGCGGATGTCCGTTAGATACATATCTAAGCATCAGGGTTTCGTGGTCGAGTTCTGTTGTTACGGAAGTGACAAAATCCTCTGTTTTGAAGATATCCGAGCAGCAGATAAAATTATTCAGCATTGACATCGTTGTTTCCGGGGAAAGAGTCTCGTACTGATGCAGGAGCGACTGATGGATCATATCGGTGACAATACTCCTCAGCACGCAGTTGACCGCGTGACCGGACTGGTCTTTCAAGCTGATAACTGTTTTTCGGCGCCCGGATATATCAAAAGTTTTCACAAAAAAATGATCTCCGCCCTCTGTCAGACAGGGGAGAGATATGGCATGGACAAACAGGGATAATCCGGCAGAGAGATCAATATGACGCGATGGAAAACCATTGATCAGGTTCAGGATATCCTTTGCCAGCCCGATGTCGATTTCCTGTTTTTTCAGGAGACTTTTCATATCTGCTTCAATCTGTTTACGCTCCACAATTTCATGCTTCAGACGCGAATTCGCTTTGAGCAGTTCCGCGGTTCGGGCCTCTACCCTGCGCTCAAGCCCGTCATGCGCGCTTCGGAGGGCATCCTCTGTCCGTTTTCGGTCCGTAATATCTCTTATAAAGGTGAGTACCGCTGACCGCTCCTCCCAGATGGTCCGCTTGCTCCCGGCTTCCACCCATACCATTTCACCGTTTTTACGCATGATCCGGAAACAGCTCGTGGGGGGCGCATGCCTGTGTTCCATGATGTCCTGACAGATATTTTCCACGGTTTCACGATCTTTGGGAAACAGCAGGCGTGCAAACGGAATACTGAAAAGTTCGTCAAGGGTGTATCCGGTCAGTTCTGTCATGTTTGTGTTCATAAATTTCAGGTGCCCGTCCTGATACACCATAATGCTGTCGCCGGAGTTTTCAATAATCTCTTTATACTTGATCTGGGATTCCCGCAACTGGCGGGTTCTCTCCTCAAAATCTGCTTCCAGCCGGGCAATGCGGTCTTTCTTTCCTGACTGTCCGTTGACAAGCATGTATGCCCGTTTCAGAAGCGCGTTTCGGAGCGCATGGATCAGTTCTGCCTGAAAAAACGGCTTGAGAATGTAATCAAATGCCCCGTTATCAACAATTGTCATCCGGAGATTTTCGAGATTCGCATTTCCGGTAATAATAAGCACTTCGATGCTGGGGTCTGTTTTTTTAATTTCCCGAAGAGCCTCGATTCCATCCATTACAGGCATTCGGATATCGAGAACCGCTGCATGAATGGGATGCTGCCCGGCAATCTGTACCGCCTCTTTCCCATTGGCTGCCCGGAACACCTGGAACCCCTCCGGTTCAAGCATTTCAGTTAACAAATCACGAATATTTTCATCATCATCCGCGATGAGGATATTGGCTTCCTGCATTTCAAAGGCCTGTTGTGTATTAAACGGTATCAGAGAAGTTTTCAACATCTGAACATGTTGAAAATATAAAATTAAATCGGATTCCGGAATTTGAAAGTTCAACCTGTAAGGGAATCACACGCTCAATATTATTCAACTTTCTACTGTCCGACTGCCTGATTGTCAACCTAAAAAATTGTTTCAGGACCCTGATCTTTGTTTCAGCTCTGCTCCCCGAACATTAGTTTTGAACGCGGAGTGCAAAACTTGCTTTGTCAGCCCGGGTGCAATCAAGAAGCCGATTCAGAGATACAACTATCCGAAATTATATATGGTCAGTGGATCGAAAACTTTTGCAGACAGTGAATTCCGGGTTAAAATCGGAAAACATCCGTTTTCCGATTTTCCGTTCGGCCACCCTCGGCAGGCTCAGGGGCAGTGAGCCTGTCGAACTGCACGTCGAAGCCCGGAATCCATTGTTTACCAAGATTTATCGAAACTTTTCGATCTGTTGATAGTGATTGTCCGAACCATTGTAAGACCCGCACCGGGAGCATTCCCAAAAAATCAGGTTAAATATACAAATCAATATGTTACTCGTTCCCAGGCTCCGCCTGGGAATGCATTCTGCAAGGCTCCGCCTTGAATTAACCCATCGGTAAGTCATTGGTCTTACTATGAAACACGAGGCATATCCTCCTGAAATGCATTCCCAGGCGGAGCCTGGAACGAGAATTTCCTGATACCTTTAATTACAGCGGCTGACAAGGCAAGCTTTGCACTCAGCAGATTTGTAATTCTTACAGCATATGCTTCAAAGCCGATTTTACGCTTGACTTTTCATGATTTTTACGTGAGTTTTGGCACTTGCGTAGTACACCGATTCGTAAATTCCTCCCCCCTTTTTTAAAGGGGGGCCGGGGGGGATTTCTGCCGTAACACCTTTTTTAGCAACGTAAAATCCCCCCGGCCCCCTTTAGAAAAGGGGGGGACGAACTTAAAAAGTGGTGTAGTAGTGTTTTGCCAGTTGTCCGTTGTCCGTTGCAACGTACAACTGACAACGTACAACTGATAACAGGAGATTTAAAAATTATGAGTGAACAGGAACAACGTGAAAACAAAGGATGGATTGTCTATCCTATCGGCAGCAGACCAGCATGGCCGCTGGCTCTCCTGCTCGGAATCCAGCAATATCTGACCATGTTCGGAGCCACGGTGCTGATTCCCTTTATCGTGGGCGGGGCCATGAAACTGCCCCAGGATCAGTTGGCACTGATGATCTCCACCATTTTCTTCACCTCGGGGCTTTGTACCCTGATCCAGCAGTCTCCCCTGGGAAATCGTCTCCCTATTATCCAAGGAGGATCCTTCTCTTTTCTCGGTCCTACATTTGCAATCATAGGAATTCTTGCAAATAAACAACTGTCAGGTTCGGAACCCCTATGGCAGCTTCAGATCCAGGAGGTTTCAGGTGCCATTATGATCGCCTCTGTAGTGGAAATCATTCTGGGTTACACAGGGGTGATGGGATATGTAAAAAAGATCATCAGTCCGATTGTAGTCGGTCCCACCATTGCTATGATTGGCCTCGCTCTCTTCAGCATCGGTGCTCCCTGGATGGCCGGAAACTGGGTTATATCCCTGATCACCCTGCTGGCGCTGATTATCTATTCCCAGGTATTGTCCCTCCGATCCCGGGTGTTTCTCCTGTTTCCGGTGCTGCTTTCCATTGCCACCGGATGGGTGGCGGCCCTTATCGGTACTATAACCGGAATTATACCTCCGGGTAATCCGGCCTATCTTAAGACCGATCTGATCGCGGCCACCCCCTGGTTCAGTTTCGCCCCAATGATGCCGTTCAAATGGGGACTTCCGAATTTCGGAAGTTCCACACTTTGGGCCGGAGCCTTCGGGATGTTGGCAGGTTATCTTGCTTCCATGATAGAATCTGTCGGTGACTACTACGCGTGCGCCCGTATGTCGGAGGCCCCTGTCCCCACCTCGCGGATGATTTCGAGAGGGCTGGGCGCAGAGGGCGTCGGCTGCATGATTTCGGGAATTCTTCAAGCATGCAGCGGAACCACTTCATATTCGGAAAACATCGGATCTATCGGTCTCACGCGGGTTGCCAGTCGGCGAGTCGTAATATGCGGGGCCGCTGCCATGCTGTTCATACCTGTTTTTGCCAAATTCGGAGCAGTGTTATCCACCCTGCCCAAACCTGTTGTCGGGTCAATGTTTGTCGGATTGTTCGGCATGATCGCGTCAGTGGGGCTTTCCAATCTTCAGATCGTGAATCTGAATAACTCCCGAAACCTTTTCATCGTCGGAATATCCTTTTTTGCAGGCTTGAGCGTACCGTATCATTTCAACCCGCTTCTTTCCGCAAGCGCCCAGCCTGTGGACTGGAACTCGGCAGGGCAGATTGCCGGGGTGCTGGGGAACATTCTCCAGGCGATTCTGACCACCGGCATGGCTGTTACCGCTATCCTGGGTATTATCCTGGACAATCTTCTGCCCGGCGCGACCCGTGCGGACCGGGGGCTGGAAGTATGGGAAAAGGAAGCGTCCGATGAGGCATGGGAGAGGGCAGAAGCTGAATGGGCCGCAATGCAGGAAGGAGAGATGCGGCCTGTGAAGTAAGGTCGGGCAGTCGGCGGTCAGCAGTCGGCAGTCAGCAGTCAGCAGTCGGCAGTCGGCAGTCGGCAGTCGGCAGTCGGCAGTCGGCAGTCGGCAGTCGGCAGTCCGCAGTCAGCAGTCAGCAGTCCGCAGTCGGCAGTCCGACGTGGGCAGCCGGCCGACTGCGTCCGGCCGTCGGCATACGCCGACCTGAAGAGTGCTGACCGCCGACGGCAGCCT
>JAUCGG010000367.1 GCA_030378015.1 Desulfococcaceae bacterium HSG8 | reverse complement strand
TCTTTTTTCATGCAGCGGTTGCAGCGGGGCGATCTGGTTCGGATTCAAAGCTTCGTTAGCCAGCAAATATGACAATTATATTGTAGGCGTATTAAGCCGGTTTCCTATATTCGAGGGTATTGAAGAAAACGATATCAAGTCCTTGGTTTCTTTTTTGAAGCTTGATAAATTTTTCAAGGGTGATTTTATTCTGAAAAAGGGAGATCCCGCCAAAAATTTATTTATCATTGTATCCGGAAGGGTTAACGTGCTAAATGATGACAGGATCAGCATTGCCTCTATGGGTAAGGGGGAGGTTTTCGGTGAAATGAGTCTTCTCACCGGTGTTCCTGTAGGAGCCACAATAAAGGTTGTGGAATCTTCTGCGATTTTAAGGATAACCAGGGAGGCTTTTGGAAAAATTTTACACCGGTTCCCATGTTTTCAAATGAATTTTACCCGCTTGCTTGTACAAAGGATGGCTGAAATAAATCTTGCAAGATCTGAGGAATTTTCTTCCGGAATCACCGGGAAACTTTCTGAAATTACCCCTCCGGATCTTTTTCAGACATTTAATATAAACCGGAAGACAGGGGTATTAATTTTAAAACTTCCCCAGACATCAGCATATATTTCTTTCAGGGATGGGAAGCTGATTCATGTTAAATACAGTGACATGGAAGGAAAGGAAGCCTTTTTCGAACTCTTAAAACAAAGAGAGGGCAGATTCAAATATATCCCGGGATTATCCCCGGAAGAAATGAAAGCTTCTGAAATAGGGGATTTTATGCACCTCCTGATAGAAGGGTTGAAGAAAATAGGAATTGATAAAGCAAACAGAAAATTCCTTCGAACAGTGATCCCGACTCTGATTTAAAATTGTCAGTTGTCTGTGGTCAGTTGTCACTTGCAACGAATAGCTGACAAGTAGGAAATTCCTACGTTTAAATACTCTGTCCACCCCATTGACTTTTCATACAGTTTTATGAGAGTGAATTTCAATTGGCCGGATTTACAATATGAAATTTAAAGATGATGAATGGCTGACAGACTATATCAATGCGCTTCATTTCACGATCCGATCCGTTCAGACGAAATATAAAGATGAGGACGCGGCAGATATCATGAAAGCCGAAGCAGACGCCTTGCTTCAGGAGGCCATCTTATGTCATGTACCTATGGAGGTCTTTGATATTAAGAGAATAGCAGCCAGGGTGAAATCTGCCCGCGTCGGTATGAAAGCCATTGTCACAGAAAATCAGTCACCGGAAAGAGAGTCGGTCATGGAAACCTATGACGGAGATACCCGGAGCCTGATTTCCGATTACAGTTTTCTCCGTCAGGGATTTGAAGTGTTCACCCTTCGGGACATGTTAGAAGAATGTTCTGAATATCTTGCAAAAACATATCCGGATATAACAGATATAAAAGCAGCAATTACAGAGCTTTTTAACAGGGATGTTGATATGGGAATGATAGAAGAAATCAAGCCCGGGGTTTATCAGCATACATCGAAAGCACCGGGCAGTATTTACCAGGAACAGAGAAGTTGGTAATATCCGAATATTTTTTGTTTCCAAATAATTATAAGGAGCGGGTAAGAATTCCCGGCCCGAAGGGCGGGGTTGCGCCGGATTTCATATGAATATTCGCTTTTGGGGAGTGCGGGGTTCAATAGCAACCCCTTTGACAAGTGCTGAACTTACGGCCAGAATTGAGATGGCTGTGAACGCGGGGTTGAAAGCGGGCCTGACGGATGAGAGTCAGATACCCGTGTTTGCCAGAGAACTACCAGGACACATAACCCAGGTAATCGGGGGGAATACGGCATGTATCGAAGTTCAGGCAGGCAGCAAGCTGCTGATTCTGGATGCAGGAACAGGCATTCGTCTGCTGGGGCTGGATCTTGTTCAGAGACATAGGGGAAATCCCTTTGAAGCCCATATACTTCTGACTCATACGCATTGGGATCATATCAGCGGCCTCCCTTTTTTTGTTCCCGCGTTCAATCCGAAAAATGACCTGACGGTTTACGGCCCGTCATCAGGATTGGAAGATCGCTTGAAAGGCCAGCAGACTCCTGAATATTTCCCTGTACCATTATTAAAAACTTTCAATGTCTTTCAATTAAAAAATCAGAATCGATTCAGAATCGGTGATGTTCGCATTGAAACACTTCCGCTTAACCATCCCGGTGACAGCTATGCCTATCGGATTGCCTGCGGAGATAAAACACTTGTCTATGCCACGGATTCCGAATATAAGGATCTTTCTACCAAAGCATTAAAGCCGTTCACTGATTTTTTTCGCGGCGCGGACATTCTGATATATGATGCACAGTTTACGCTGTTGGAAAACATAGAAAAAGAAGACTGGGGACACAGCAATATGTTCTGCGGTATTGATATGGCACTTGAGGCTGGTGTAAAGACCCTTGTTTTCACACATCATGAACCGGTATATGAAGATAAGAAATTATGGGAAACCCTGGAGAAAGCCAATGAATATATGGAGATTTGCCAGCCCCCCGGCAAGCGTATCAAATTATATCTTGCCACCGAAGGTCTGGAAATAAGCATATGAAGAGTGAAGCGTGAAGCGTGAAGCGTGAAGCGTGAAGCGTGAAACGTGAAACGTGAAACGTGTTATGTTTAAAATAAATTCTCATAGTTCCATAACT
>JAUCGG010000076.1 GCA_030378015.1 Desulfococcaceae bacterium HSG8 | reverse complement strand
CAAAAAAAGCAATTCATATCGGCTCTTATATAAACGAGGATTCCCGAACCTTTACCAGGCAATGATTTACAGCTTAGAAACAAATTTTCGAGCAACATTTAAGTATATAGTGTCTTTATTATCAGAAAAAGCATGGTCATTTCAATAGCTGTCTGTATGGCTACATGGCTGATTTTACTTTACGCTTCCCTGTATATCACATCTTTATTTACCATATTTATCGCCTCCTGCTCCAAAGTATATGCTTCGTACCGCTTGGCATTGGCCTTCAATACCAGATCATTTATTTCCTGCTGCCTTGCTTTGTTTTTTAGGAGAGGAATTTGAATCTGAGAAACATGATAAAGTAGAGACCGCGGAGAACCGCGGAGAACCGCAGAGATTCGGATGAGACTCAGCGATCCTCCGCGATGTCATTGTCCTCTGCTTTGAACTCCGCTTAAATGTCAGCCCCGGTTTCTCATATTTTCCTCAATCTTGAAAAGAATGAGCGTAATTTCCACAACTGCCCGTCCGATAAAGGTCAGCAGAAGATAGGAAAGAAAAAGCATTGCAGCTTTTGCTCCGTCACCGTTATGCAGGAGTATTGCGAAAGTTACGGCAGTAACAATGCCTCCGAGGAGTACGCCTATGGCATAAGTCGCCTTCATCAGATCGGGGGTGATAAGATTTGAAAACGAAAAATCAAAAAGCTGATTCAGCAGATATCTTAATCCCTTTTCGCCGACCTGCACCTGTGCTGAAGAAACGGGGGGAGAATCCTGGGGCTGGCCCTGTGGCATTATATTATATGGCTGTGGGCGCTGCGGAACCGTATCCTGTTTTTTTTCCTCCTCTTTTCCCGTATCTTTCGGCTTCACATGCAAAGGCGTCCCGCAATAAATACAAAGCGGCGATGGCGGCTGTTTATGATTGCATCCCGGGCATTCGATAATTTCAGATTCCTCCTCCGGAATATCTTTCTGTTCCGCTGGATCAGGTACTGATGCGTCCGTATCTGTTTCTTTTGAAACATCTTTATGTTCCGGGGTCTCTTTGTGTTCTGTGTCGTCCGTTTCTTCTGAAACATCTTTATGTTCCGGAGCATCCGATTGTTCCGGAATATCTTCGTGTTCCGGAATATCTTCGTGTTCCGGAACTGTTTGTTCTGAAAGCTTTCTGCTTTTTCGGGCGCTGGTCTGTTTTGAAGCGGGTTTTCCCGATTTGGCCTTTTTATTTATAAAAAAACGGTTGTCACACTTACGGCATCGTGTATATGCCCCCTTATCAGGAATTTTTGCCTCATTTATCTGGGCAGTAAATTTACACTTGGGACATTGAACTTTCATATCCGCTCCTTTCTTTTTACTATCCCGGGTTCACAGTGCGGGCAGGCTCCATTTCCGCGTTCCCTTGAGTTGGTTGGTTAGCAGAAGGGAGTGCGGAAATGGAGCACTAAGCGGAATTTTCGCGTTTTCTGAAAATTCCGTATAGTGCGCTGAGTTGGAAATTCGTACACACTTTTAGAGGGGGAGCATTTCCAAAAAGTAGATTGAATATATAAATTGCAAAACTCAATATGTTACTCGTTCCCAGGCTCTGCCTCACTGCCATTAAGTTAAGGAATCAATTCCCCCTCGAGGGGGGTGTAACGTGTTGAAAAAACATCCCCCTGAATCCCCCTTCAAAGGGGGAGTTTCTCTTAACTTAATGGCAGTGAGGCTCTGCCTGGGAATGCATTCTGCAAGGCTCCGCCTTGAACATTTCTGATTTAACTCATTGGTCTTACCCTGGAACACGAGGCAGAGCCTCCTGAAATGCATTCCCAGGCGGAGCCTAGGCGGAGCCTGGGAACGAGAAGTTACTAACTCTGTAAGGTGTGTATGAACTTCTGCCTTGATGTAGCAGACGGAATTTTCGCAACACTGGCGGAATTTCAGCATTTCGGAAAACGCGAAAATTCCGCTAACGGCTCCATTTCCGCACTCCGTCGAGGTTGCTCTTTCAAATTCTGAATTTTAACCCCGATTCTTCAGGGGTGTAATTAATTAAAAGTGTTAGGCAGCCCTTGTTCCCAAACTCCGTTTGGGAACACACCTGCCCGGCAAACTCTGTTTGCCATGCAAAACGGAGTTTTGCCTGCAATTGCGTTCCCAAACGGAGTTTGGGAACGAGGACTGGCCGGCTCACCTGACACTTTTAATTGCACCCATTCTTCAGAGAGATAATGTCCTGTCAAGATCAGCGATAATATCATCCGGGTCCTCAATTCCGACGGAAAGCCTGATTAATCCGTCTGATATTCCTGCTTTGGCTCTTTCTTCCCGTGTATAAGTCGAATGTGTCATTGATGCGGGATGCTGGATAAGGGTTTCACAGTCTCCCAAGCTCACAGCCAGTATGCAGAGTTTCACATTATCCATGATTATTTTTCCAGCGGGGATTCCCCCTTTTACTTCAAACGCAATCATTCCGCCGAATTTTTTCATCTGTTTTTTTGCGATATGATGACCGGAATGAGATACAAGCCCCGGGTAATATACTTTTTTAACCTTAGAATGTCCTTCAAGCCATTGGGCAATCTTTAACGCGTTGCTGCTGTGCTTTTCCATTCTTACAGCAAGGGTTTTTATCCCTCTTGAAATCAGCCAGGCATTGAAGGGACTCATTATGGGCCCGTAATGAGTTACGTATTCCTCCCTGATATGGTCAGTCATTTTTTTTGTGCCCACAATGATCCCGCCGATAAGGTCGCCGTGCCCCCCGAGATACTTTGTCGCAGAATGAACCACGATATCAGCACCGAGGGTGAGCGGTCGCTGGAGATAAGGAGAGGCAAAGGTATTATCAACGATCAGGGGGATATTGTGCGGCTTTGCAACAGATGCCCACAATCCGATATCTGCCACATCAAGCGTCGGATTTGCAGGGGTTTCCATGTAAAGAAACCTGGTATTTTCATCAACCAGGGCTTCAATACGGTCTTTCGAGGCGTATGAAGAGGGATAAACAAAACGCGGCTCAATTTTAAAGTCCCTTAAATGCTTGTTGAAAAGTGCAAATGTTCCGCCGTAAACTGTGCTGCACGCGATAAAATTATCCCCGGGCTTTGCCAGTGCCAGGGATACAGAAGCAATAGCAGACATTCCTGAAGAGGTGGCAATGGCAGATTCTCCTTGTTCGAGAACCGCTATTTTTTCCTGGAGCAGATCCACTGTAGGATTGGAGATTCTTGTATAAACATACCCCTCGCTCGTTCCCTGGAATATCCCTGCACCATGATCCGCGTTTTTGAATCTGAATGTTGATGTCATATGGATGGGGGGCACGAGGTCCATAGATGTCGAATGAGCAGAGTGGGTTCCGTGAACTATTTCAGTTTCTTTTGCGACTTTTTTCATTAATGTTCCTTGGTCAGTGGTCAGTTGCCAGTTGTCAGTTGCCAGTTGTCAGTTGTCAGTCATCAGTCGTCAGTTGACAGTTGACAGTTGCCAGTTGTCAGTTGACAGTTGTCAGTTGCCAGTTGTCAGTTGCAACGGACTACTACAAAAATTCGTCCCCCTCAGGCTCTTAATAATTTAAAGGGTTTATCCCCGATGAAGGGGGGACGGATTTAAAAAGTGGTGTACTACGGACTACGGACTACGGACTACTGGCAACTGACGACAACTGACGACAACTGACGACAACTGACTACTGACAACTGACAACTGACAACTGACTACTGACTACGAACTACTGACCAAATTAACATATTCCATATTAAAGTCAATCTATTTTCCCCTTGCAGGATTCGGGTGCCCGACATTCAGAGCCTGTCAGGAATCAGATTTTTTTCATATTCGCCACATACTTCCGCAATCACTACTAATGTATTTGATATTTTGCCAATATTTCTGAAGAGCTTAATCTCTTTATGCAGAAACATCCGAATTAAAATACCAGATCATAATTGACACGCAAGCGTCTTTATCTTATGTTGCATTCTTGAAACAAGCATGAAAACAGATTTATGAAATAAATTCCGGGCCGTCATCAACCTTTATCAGATAATTGTGTCCGGAGTATTTTCATATTATCAGTAGATGGAAAGTGTTCCCGAAATGCTCGCCCGGGATTGACAAATCCCAGGCATTTCCGGCGGATTTGTCAATCCGCCGGGAGCGGTTCAGGGCTACTGATTATCCGGGACATGCAATTTTTAACAAAGACGCAGAAACCCTGTTTATTATCTGCGGGTTAAATATATTTACTCAGAATATCAGACAGGAGGAACTATGCCGATAATCACAGCTATCGCCAATCAGAAAGGCGGTGTGGGGAAGACTACTACTTCAATCAACCTGTCCGCGGGACTGGCCCAAAAAGGATTTCATGTACTCTTAATTGATCTTGATCCCCAGGCCCATTCCACCATCGGTCTGGGTGTTGACAGAAAGTCTTTTTCATACGCTATAGACAGTGTGATGCTTGATGAGAAAACTGTTCAGGATGTTACCTTAAAAACGAATATCGAAAAACTGCATATTGTTCCTTCCAGGCTGAAACTTTTTTCTGTGGAAAACAAGCTTATGTCAGAAATCTTTCGTGAACGGGTGCTGTATAACAAGCTTTCAGTGCTTACAGAATACGACTATATCATCATAGATTCCTCCCCCACCCTGGGTTCGCTGACCATCAACGCTCTTTACGCTAGCGATCTGATCCTGGTTCCGTGCGAAGTGGGCCGCTACGCGCTGGAAGGGTTCAGCGATCTTCGATCCACTGTGAAAAAAATTAAGAACGGGCAGCAGAATCTCCGCATTTTTCTGACAAAATTCAAGGCCGCCACCACCCGCACCAATGAATGGATGATGGAGGAACTGAAACAGGTGTCTGATCTCCTGATGAATACGAGAATCCGCCAGAATGAAAGCCTTAATCAGGCATCTATTGCCCAGGAGCCGATATACGCGTATGCTTCCAAAAGTGCAGGCTCCGAAGATTACATGGCCTTAACAGAGGAATTTTTGGAATTATGTCAAAGAAAAAGCTGATAGGCAAAAGCACAAAACTGGCAGGCAGCAATATGAATGATGAAATCACCACTTCGGATATCTCCCAGCATACCGACGGCGCGCTGCGGAATATTTCCGTGGATATGATCAGGGAAAACCCCCATCAGACCCGTAAGTTTTTTGACCCCGATAAGATGGACGAACTGACGCAGTCAGTAAGGGAATCAGGTATCATCCAGCCGATAATCGTCCGATTCGAGGGCGAGGATATTTACCTGGTTGCCGGGGAACGTCGTTTAAGAGCAGCAAGAGCCGCTGATCTGAAAAAGATACCGGCTATCCTGACCGAAGGGGACCCTGCTCATATCACGTTAATCGAAAATATACAGCGGGAGAATCTGAAACCGGTCGAAGAGGCCGAGGCAATGGCAAAACTGATAGATGAACGCGGCTATACCCAGGATCAGTTGGCAAGGATTATCGGCAAAGCCAAATCAACAATATCTGAAACATTAAGTATCAATAAGCTGCCGGAAGTCGTCAAAGACGAGGTCAGACGAGGCGAAAATTACCCGAAAAGAATGTTAATCGAAGTGGTCAGGCAGGAAACCACTGAAAAAATGATCGCCCTTTTCGAGCAGGCCAAGGGCGGGAAACTGACATCCGATGAAGTTAAAAATATCACCCATAAAAGACGTTCCAGAAGGGCGCCTGCCGCAATCGCATCAGAAAAAATCAATACATTGCAGAGGCATTTAAAGAAGATAAAACCTGGCAAGCTTGATGATCATGAAAAAGGGCGGCTGCTGACCGGTCTGAAAAATTTAGAGGATATTATCACCGTAATCAGACAGGAACTGGAGCAAAATTAATGAATGCGGTGATGGATGTTATCAGGAAAATCACGGATAGGGTTCAGACTTCCCAGCTTATAAAAGTCAATAAACACCATGACATGGTTTCAAAAGATAAGAATGTGGAAGTCACCGTCAGGTATTCCGACAGGTATTCGATTTCCGTGTCCTCATCGGTTATAAATTTTCTGATTATCTGCCTGGGTCTGATCCTGACCCTTATGACATGCTGCATTCTGACCTATCTGTTTTTCTATTCCATATTTATGGGGGCTTATATTTTCGGGCTGTGCTGCCTGGGGGCTTTGGTATGGAGGATCATAAAAAAGTAAACTGATTATAACGGATTTAGAAAAAGACCGCAACCTATTGAAAATCCGTTATAACCAGGAATTATCCTCTTTTTGCAGAATATTCCTGATTCTGACGGGTTTTCTGGTCAGGCTTCGGCGAGTTCAGTCGGACGTATCTGTTTTTTTTCAGCGGAGTTCAAAGCTTGCTTTGTGCTGTTTTTTTAACGCGGAGGATTGCAGAGTCTCATCCGAATCTCTACGGTTTTCCGCGGTCTCTGCGTTCTGTGTTTTGTTAGCAACCTGAAATAATATGGAACCACGAACCAGGAAAATTCATGCCTGAAAAACTCCGATTCCGCATAAGCTCTGCTTTAAAGGATGTTATCGGACGAGATTTAGCTACCGATGATTTTGTGGCTGTATTCGAACTCGTAAAGAATTCATCTGATGCCTTTTCTGAAAATATAATTATCAGATTTGATTTGGAAAAAGGATCGGATGGAAAGATATATATCGTAGATGATGGCAAAGGGATGAGCCGTAATGATCTTCTTGAAAAATGGCTGTTCGTCGGATTCTCTGCCAAAAAAAATGGAACCGAAGATGAAATCAAAAGGACCTATGCCGGCAATAAAGGGGTTGGACGTTTTTCCTGTGATCGTTTAGGCAGCATCCTGAAAATACAATCCAAAACAGAGTTTGACAGTACAATTCATTGCCTGGATATCAATTGGGAAGATTTCGAGGTAAACTCTAAAGATGAATTTATAGAAATAGATGTAAACTATTCGGAAAGAGAATCTTTTTCACTGCCACAGGGGTTGCCTGTAAACAATAGCGGGGTTGTACTTGAAATAAGCAATTTACGAAATGAGTTATCCTGGAACAGGGATAAACTTCTGAGGCTTAAGAGGTCAATAGAGAAGCTCATTGATCCTGTCCCATATGTTGAAACTTCTAAAAAAATACAAATTGAATGTAAGAGTGAAAAAGACAATGACATGACAGCAGTGACAAAAGCCCAGGAAAAAGAGGGTGAAGCCATCACTGTCAATGGCTCTATAGAAAATACAATCTTCCAGATTCTTGAAAATAAAACCACGGTACTCAGGGCAAAAATTACCCGTAAAAATAAATTGCAAGTTGAGTTGATAGACAGGGGAGTTTTTATTTATAAAACAGAGGAAAATATCTGTGACTCATATCCCCAACTTATTGATTCTGATCTCTATGCAGAATTATTATTCCTGAATACATCTGCCAAAGTTACTTTTGCCCGCAGGATGGGCATACCTTCTGTTAGGTATGGTTCCCTTTTTTTAATCAGAAATGGGTTCAGAGTTTTTCCAATCGGTGAGGAAGGAAATGATTATTGGGGCTTTGATCGCAGGAAACAACAAGGTTATGCAAGATATTTGGGATCTCGAGAGTTATTAGGCTTTGCCAAAGTACAAGGAGATGAAGATAAATTTCGAGAGGCTTCAAGCCGTAACCAAGGATTAATCCAGACGCAAGCCGCAATAGAATTATCAGATTGTGTTAAAAGATGCATTATAAAATTTGAAGCTTATGTAGCCGACATTGCATGGAAAGATAAATTAGATAACGATAATAGTGTTTTTGAACGAATGGGACTGGATAGTAACCGTCTCAGGATCATCCAATTAATTGAGAAGTTATCAAAATCAAAAAACATAGAAGTATTAGATTTCAACCATGATTTAGTCTCTATTTTGAGTGAAAAAGCAAAGGAATTTGAACCTTCTTTAAAAAATCTCAAAAATATTGCCAACAGTATTAACGATGAAAAACTCATAAAACAGATCGCTTTGGCTGAAAAAGCATTACTCAAAGCAAAACAGGCAGAGTACAAAGCCCAAAAAGCTGCCGACCAAGAAAAAAAAGCGAGGAAGAAGGCCGAAGATATTGCCAAGACAGCAGCCGCTAAAGCCAAAAAAGCTGTAAAAGAAAAAAATAAAATTGAAGATGCTTACAAAGAAGAAAAAAAGCGGAATCTTTTTTTGACGGGGAGCAATAGCAGGGACAAAGATTTGTTGGAAGGATTCATGCATCAAATTGTTTTATATGCATCGCTTTCCAAAGGCCACTTACAAAATGTTCTTAAATCCTCACACCGATTTGAAAAAATGACCGGTGAGAATCTCCGTGAATTATTAGAAGAGCTTTTAGAGACGACCGAAAAAATCGTATCAACATCCAGACTTGCAATATCAGCTAATTTCAGGTTGGATTCAAGTATGATAACTGAGGATTTCAATTCTTTTTTATATGAATACCTTGAAAAAGTGGCTGCTGCTTACAATTCACGAATAAAGATTCATCCTAAGCTGGAAGATAAAAAATTTGAACTCCGTTTCAATCCTATTGAGATGGGGATGGTATTAGAAAATTTTATTAGTAATTCGAAAACAGCAGGGGCACCAAATATTACTTTTACATCAACATTAAAATCTAATATTTTAAAACTGGTGATTGAAGATGATGGGAAAGGTCTTGATAAGCGAATTATTGAGAAAGAGCGTATTTTTGAAAAAGGATTTACGAGGACATCAGGCTCGGGCTTGGGACTTTATTTTTGCAAAAAGAGGATAGAAAATTTAGGTGGTGAGCTTAAACTGTCAGAACTTCAACCGAAACGTGGCATCAGTTTTACAATCAGGGTGGTTAAGCAATGAAAATCAATTATAAAGCACTATGGATAGATGATCAGTTTGAATATGTTCAATCTGCAATTGATGCTATCAAGGACAGGCTTGAAGATTACGGTTTTAAATTTGAAGTGGATAAAAAAACATCTTTGAGTGAAGATGACTTACGAGAACTGAGTCATAAATTGTCACAATATAATCCGTATGACATAATTATTTTTGATTATGACTTAGGGGAGCAAACCAAAAAAGGAAACGAGATAGCAAGGGTACTAAGGCAAAGCATTTTTACAGATATGATTTTTTACAGCGGGAAGGCCTCTGGCGATTTACGAAAAATTTTATTTGAAAGTCAGGTTGAAGGTGTCTTTACAGTGAGCCGCCCTGATTTTGTTGATGAGGCTTGGCCTATAATTGAGGATCAGATAAAAAGGATCTGCGATATCAATAATATGCGAGGAGTCATCCTGGACGAAATGAGTAAGATTGATCTGACGATGCGTAAGCTATACAATAAAAAATACGTAGATATGCTTGATGAAGAAAAAGAGCGTCAAGTTAAAAATATTCGAAAAAAACTCGAAGAAAGGCAGAAGAACATAAAAGACCAAGTGAAAGAAGTTAATAGCGAAACCCTCCCCGGGATGATTACGGATCCCATAAAAACGGATTTCAACATAGTGAGAATGCGGCTAACGAAACTCTGCAACGACGATGAAATTTTAGGGGAAAAGGGTAAACTTATAAGAAATCAGTCCCTTCGGAACCAGTTCGCACATAATATGGCAATCTATGATGAAGAAAATGGAACAGTTTCCCTGCATGGTTTTGATAAAGTCTATAATTTTGATGATTTTAAAGATATTCGAAATGAATTGATAGATATCTTAAAGCGAATCGAAAAATTGAAGCACGTTTAATGCTTGATATAATTAATATTATGAAACTCTACGGAGTCGCTTTTAGGACTTGTGAAAATAGCCCGGCAATTCATTGCCGGCATGTCCCGTAAGGACGGCTGAATTTACTGAAAATACAATGAAATATTTCAGTCGTCCCTACGGGACTCGGAGGCTTCTGTCAACTTATCCCGGCAATGAATTGCCGGGCTATTTTCAGCCGTCCCTACGGGACTCCCCAACTTATACCAAATACCAAACACCAATTTATGTTGAAAAATATAGAAAAAATTGCTTTTTGGCTATATGAAATAGCGTGGCAGTCTGTAATTCCTATGCTTCGTCGGAACCCTCGGCTCGCCGAGGGATTTGATCAGCGAACCCTCCGACACGGACTCCCGGGGCAGGCAGATATTTGGATTCAGGCTGCTTCAGCCGGAGAGTCATACCTGGCAGGGACCCTTCTGAAGTTTATGAAGCCACCCGCTCAGATCAGGGTTCTGCTTACCTCAAACACCCGTCAGGGTGTGGAAATCCTGGAACAAGCGGTCCATGATATGGATAATCGTGACGCGGAGGCACGCGTTGCCTATTTCCCCTTTGACAGTCCTGTCCTTATGAATAAAGCCGTAAAAAACATTCGGCCCCGCGTCATGATATTTCTGGAACTGGAAATCTGGCCCGGACTTCTTTCCGCTCTGAAAAAACACGGGTGTAAAACACTCATCATCAATGGAAGAATCAGGCCTGCCAGCCTTAGAAAATACCTACTCTGGCCCTCTCTTTGGCGTTCCCTCAGGCCAGAGGATACTCTCGCCATTTCCCATGATGATGCCGAACGCTTTGCCTCACTCTTCGGCAGGGACGGCGTGGCTGTCATGCGGAACATGAAATTCGACCGGATCGGAGACACTTTGCCTCATTCAGACAACCCGCTCAGAAAGTTCCTTCCGCCCGATTCTCCATTTGTGGTTCTCGGCTCTACAAGATATGAAGAAGAACCGCTTATTGAGAAGATTATTCTTTATATCCGAGGCAGACACCCCGGGGCAGTGATCGGATTGTTCCCGAGGCATATGCACAGGACAGACCACTGGAAAGCCGCACTGGACCGAGTCGGGGTTCCTCGTGTCCTGCGCTCCGAACTCGGGCCGTCTCACCAGGGTTCACTTAACGGAACCGTCATCCTCTGGGACACTTTTGGTGAACTGTCCCTGGCTTATGAAATGGCAAAAGCAGTTTTTGTAGGCGGAAGCCTGGCACCGCTCGGAGGGCAGAATTTCCTGGAGCCTCTTATATGCGGCGTTATTCCCGTAATCGGGCCATCATGGGAAAATTTTGCATGGGTAGGCAGGGAAATTGCAGAACAGGGACTGCTCAACATTGCTGACGACTGTAAAGCAGTAGCCGACATCCTGGCGGAAAATATCGAAAAATCACTGCGGCATGAAGATGTCCGGGAAGCAACTCTGAGGTATGTAAAGGCCCGTCAGGGCGGCACAGAACAGGCATGGGAGCTTGTGTTGAAACATCTTGTAAATTAGCTCCCTTTTACGGTTACGGAAGGAGTGCAAAAATAGAGGAACATCTTCAGCAAAGACCTCCGAGGTTTCCGGATTCTCAGCGGGCCTGGTTATCATCAAAACCTCGGAGGTCTGGGGATCATCCGGAACCTCTTCGGCAAAGACCTCCGAGGTTTCCGGATTCTCTGCGGGCATGGTTATCATCAAAACCTCGGAGGTCTGCTGATCATCAGGAACCTCTTCGACAAAGACCTCCGAGGTTTCCGGATTCTCTGCGGGCCTGGTTATCATCAAAACCTCGGAGGTCTGGGGGATCATCCGGAACATCTTCGGCAAAGACCTCCGAGGTTTCCGGATTCTCTGCGGGCCGGTGATCATGCAAAACCTCGGAGGTCTGAGGATCATCAGGAACATCTTCAGCAAAGACCTCCGAGGTTTCCGGATTCTCAGCGGGCATGATTATCATGCAAAACCTCGGAGGTCTGGTGATCAGCCGGAACATCTTCGGCAAAGACCTCCGAGGTTTCCGAAATCTCAGCGGGCATGGTTATCATCAAAACCTCGGAGGTCCGGGGATCATCCGGAACATCTTCAGCAAAGACCTCCGAGGTTTCCGGATTCTCAGCGGGCATGGTTATCATCAAAACCTCGGAGGTCTGCTGATCAGTCCGTATAACTCTCAGCCACCAGCTTCTCCAACTCTTCATCATACAGATCAATCATATTTTCCCATGCAAAACACCCCATAGCATCGGAAAGCTCCTCACGTTTTTCCTGGAATTCAGAATAATTCTGAGTGAGAAAGCAGAGCTTTTCAACCAGTTCATCCTGGTTTTCATAGAGAAAGTCGGAATGGAATTTTTCGGGGATGACTTCCGGATAGGCAAGGCGGTTCGGAAGAAGCGGAAGGCATCCACGGCGAATAGCTTCCACAACGGAGATGCCGAAATTTTCCTGCTTTGCCGTGCTGATGACGATTGAGCCTTGCTTCAGCATATTGACATAGTCTTCTCCGGATTCCAGGTAGCCGTATTGGATGATTCGGCTTCCATACCGCTCCCTGGCATGAATAAAGGGTTTGGGAACTACCTGAAAATTTTCCCCCAGGAGCGCTAGGCGAAAATCAGTTCCCCGGTCAAGTACTGCGTCCAGCGCGGCAAAAAAGTCCCCCGGATTTTTATCAAACTCCCAGCGATGATTCCAGATAATCAGCGGTGGCCGGGAATCCGGAGGGAGCAGGGCTTCTTTTTCAGCCGGAAACCGGCACCCCGGGCAGAGTACGCTGCTTTTTGACCTGATTTCGTCTGTTACCCACCCTGGCCGGTATTCGGGCATCATTTTCAGAAAACCGGGGAGTGTGGAAAAGAACGAGTTAAAATGAGTATGAGAATTAAAAAGCACCCGATCAGCGGCCAGCCCTGTGGTAATGTCAGTGAAACCGAACTGAAAGTCCATATGTTCGCCCGGGGCCAGCGGATAGGTGAGCTGGCTTTCATGGAAATATGTCAGAGCAGGAGGAGGAGTCGGCTTGCAGAGTGCTTTGAAATCCGACAGGCTCATGAGATCCGTGGTGATGAGTCCGTCATAATCTTTTACAGAGATTTTTTTCAGAAAATATAATGAGGCCCCCCTCATCCGCCACTTCCAGAAACGGGCTGGCAGCGTAAGCAGATGAATCTCATGCCGTGAATTGGCGATCAGCCCCTCGGCAAAATCCCGATGCGATCCTCCGAAAAAAGGTTCCAGGAACAGAAATTTCAAGTTCAATGTTTTCCTACCTCCGATTCTTCAAGTGTTTATTTTAGAAATAATATCAAGATTATATAATATATAAAATTGTCTGATTATAACGGATTCAGGGGAGGCTCCCCGGGCCGTCATTACGGGGAACTACCATGACCTGACGGTCACAACGAATGATGAAATCCCGCACGACTCCCCCCTTTCGTAAAAGGGCCGGGGGATTTTTTATCGGGATTTTCATATAAACTACCATGACCTGCCGGCCACAACGAAACATGAAAGTCGGAGCAGATGGGCAATAACCTGGTTTTTCTGCTTTCAGTTTATATATTTTAACCACGAAACACACGGAATACACGAAAAAAAGAGAGCGTCCTTCATTTTCCGCTTCGCTGTTGCCGAAGGCGGAACTGCGAACCCGGAGTGTCAGCTACCTTTATGCTGATATGAAAGATACCGGAAAAAGAATATAATTCCGATAATTTCGTGTCTTTCGTGGTTAAAATTTTCGCGGTTAAAATAAGAAAGGCTGCGAAAATAAATTAAAACCGGCTCCTGCGGAGTTACGAATCTGCAAATCCCTTATAAGCAAGGCTTTCCGTATCAGAACTAAAATTTCGGGAAACCTTTAAGTATATATAAACGTCCATGACCTGCCGGCCACAACGAAACATGAAAGTCTGCGGAGTGCCGAACTTGCAGTCTGGCAGGAGTATTGTATTCGCAAGCTTCGCTGCGCTCGCTTGCCAAACTGTAAGTTTGGCACTCCGTTATCCGCTGACTTTCATATAAAAATTATAAAAATCCCCCGGCCCCCTTTAAAAAAGGGGGAGAAATGCCGGTTTCATCATTCGTTGTGACCGTCAGGTCATGGTAGTTCCCAGGAATGATATCCGGAAGAAAATAGCCTTAAAAACTTTTTGATCGGGCATTCAGGTCCCGGAATCTCAGCGGCTCACATCTGCACAGACATTGCCACATCCTCGTTTTCATCTGCCTCTCCTTGTTCCGGCTGTTTTCTGAAAAATATTCGGAATCATGAGACCTGCGGGGTTTTGAAAACCCCGCAGGTCTTCATCAGCGCATCCCGGCTGCTTTCCGAAGAATGTGAACCGCTTCTTCCGATCCGATTTTTGCGTCTTTGTTCACATCCGCGGCAGATGCGGGACATGGCGGGAAAACAGTAATATCGGTCATGATTCGCAGGATCATGACCGCGTCCCCGATATTCAGGCTGCCGTCGCCGTTCATGTCGCCGCCCTGTGTGCAGTGATCTGTTGTCTGAATCACTTTTGTCACGCGGGGGAGCGAGGTTGTTCCCTGTTTGTCTGTGGCAAAGATGCTGATGCTGTATGTGCCCGGAAGCGCAAAGCCGGTGTATTCCCCTTCGTATCTGCCGTCGCCGTCCGGGTCTGTCAGTTCTGTTTCCGGGAGATTCTGTACGGGAATATCAGGAGAGCCTGTGTCATAACCCGGGGGGAGTATGACGGCGCGGACTTGGGCGATGCCGTCGGCGTCGGTGATGTTTTCCGCCCACAGGGCTGCGGATACTGTGTTTTCAAGGGTCTGTTCCGGGCTGACAGATTCTATGTGGGGGATGTCGGATGCGCGTTTGTAACCTCTGCCGATGACAATGTTTCCGGATGTCATGAAATCGTTCATCTGATTCGGGATGCCGTCACTGTCCGCGTCGAACTGCGGCTCCTGGAATTCCTGCATGATGTCTTTGCCGAAGGAAAACGCGGAAGCCAGGTCCGAGCCGTCGTGAATCTGGTGCCAGAAATGGAAGGAAAAGGAGAGCGCCCCGGACAGTCCGCCCGCGGGCGCGAATATTGCGGGCTTTTCGGGTCCGGTGCTGGCAATGACGATACGCTCCTTTCCCGGGGGCGGTGTGAGCAGGGGAACGAATGAGCCGGACTGGCACGCGTCGTAAATGATGACGAGCTTTCCGGGAATCCCTGTCTGAAGGTCGTCCAGCCATTTGTCAAGGTCTTCGGCATACAGTTCTTCGGTCGCGCTCATCCGGAACGTGCCGGGTCCGCCGTGATCCGTTATATAGATGACAAGATCATAAGCGACGGGATCATTCACTGCCCATGTGTTTACGGCGTAAGAAAGATCGGCGAGTGTGGCATCCCCGTCAATGTCGTCCCGTTCGCCGTTGCCGTCAGCATCCCTGTTTTCGGGGCTGAGATAGTAAATGTTTTCTTTCAGATAGCCCTGGAAGAGCAGGGCGCGGTATGCGGAATCCGTGACCGTGCAGGTGTCTTCCCACAGGCCGTTCCGGTAAGCGCCCTTCGAGGGACCGCCGCCTGCCACGATGATCGCTTTTTTGTGTGTTAAATCCTCATAATCTTCGGTTTTAAGAAAGGTCACAGCGCCGGCGAGTTCATGACTTTCCTGTCTGTTAAATACCCGCAGGGAATAATGACCGGGTATTTCAATTTCCGATCCGGGAAGGGTAAGTGAGATATCTGTTTCACTCAGAACAGTGATATCGGTAAGTTCGATTACCGAAAGCACGGTAATAATCTGCAAACCATCCCCCCCACTCGCCACATAAGCGGTGCTACCTGACACCGTGACTTCGTAGGCATCACCCGGTGTACCCCCGACAATCGCGGGATTATACGGATCGCTCACATCTGCTATCTGCAAACCGCCAGACCCAAACGCCACATAAGCGGTGGTACCGGACACCGTGACACTGTAAGCATGACCCACCGTATTCGCGCTGCCAACAATGGCGGGTTTATCAGGGGGACTCACATCTATCACCTGCAAACCTCTATCTCCATCCGCCACATAAGCGGTGGTACCTGCCACCGTGACACCCTTGGCAGAACCCGGCGTATTCGCATTGCCGATAATGACGGGCTTACCCGGGTCGCTCACATCTATCACCTGCAAACCTCTGCTTCCATCCGCCACATAAGCTGTAGTACGTGCCACCGTGACTCCGAAGGCAGAACCCGGCGTATCCACACTGCCGACAACGGCGGGATTCTCCGGGTCGCTCACATCTATCACCTGCAAACCTCCGTCTCCATCCGCCACATAAGCTGTGGTACCTGCCACTGTGACTCCGTTGGCAAAACCCGGTGTATCCGCGCTGCCGATAACGGTGGGATTCTCCCGGTCGCTCACATCTATCACCTGCAACCCTCCTTCTCCATCCGCCACATAAGCTGTAGTACGTGCCACCGCGACTCTGGCGGCAAAATCCGGCGTATCCACGCTGCTGACAATGACGGGATTCTCCGGGTCGCTCACATCTATCACCTGCAAACCTTCATCTCCATCCGCCACATAAGCGGTGATACCGAACACCGTGACTCCGAGGGCATCACCCGGTGTATCCGCATTGCCGATAACGGCGGGATTATCCAGGGCGTTCAAATCTATCACCTGCAAACTGTCATATTCCGGTTCCAAAACATAACTCGCCGCCACATAAGCTGTGGTACCTGCCACCGTGACTCCGAGGGGATAACTCGACGTATCCACGCTGCAGACAACGGCGGGATTCTCCGGGTCGCTCACATCTATCACCTGCAACCCAATTTGATCCGCCACATAAGCTGTGGTACCGGACACCGTGACTCCATGGCCATAGCCCGGCGTATCCACGCTGCCGACAACGGCGGGCTTATTCGGGTCGCTCACATCTATCACCTGCAAACCGTCATGCCGATTCGCTACATAAGCTGTGGTACCTGCCACCGTGACTCCGGCGGCAAAACCCGGCGTATCCACGCTGCCGACAATGACGGGATTCTCCGGGTCGCTCACATCTGTCACCTGCAAACCGCTATACCCATCCGCCACATAAGCTGTGGTACCTGCCACTGTGACTCCCTTGGCAAAACCCGGCGTATCCGCACTGCCTATTACGGCGGGATTCTCCGGATCGCTCACATCTATCACCTGCAAACCGTCATCCCGATCCGCTACATAAGCTGTGGTACCGGACACCGTGACTCCGATGGCATAACCCGGCGTATCCGCATTGCCGATAATGAAGGGATTCTCCGGGTCGCTCACATCTATCACCTGCAAACCTTCTTCTCCATCCGCCACATAAGCGGTGGTACCGGACACCGTGACCCCGCTGCCAGAACCCGGCGTATCCGCGCTGCCGACAATGACGGGATTTTCCGGATCACTCACATCTGTCACCTGCAAGCCTCCATCTCCATCCGCCACATAAACGGTGGTACCGGACACCGCGACTCCCTTGGGAGAACCCGGCGTATCCATGCTGCCGACCACGGCTTTTTTATTAGCGATATCCGGGTATATGGAAACACGGGTATTCTTATCAAATCCCGTGCCGGTCAGTCTCATTTCCGAATCTTCTCCTGTTTCTGCCGCGGAAGGGTCGGCAGATCCGAGCGTCAGGGGAATGTCAATATTCTTCTCAAGAAGCGTATCTGCTGCGAACTGCACGGTGTCGGTCACATTGTAAACCGCGCCGCTGCTGCTGTTCCATATTCCGAATGTGATTTCCTCACCCTGATTATCCGACACGATATCAAAATGATACACCCATTTTCCATCCTCTCTGAAGATATCAGTTTTCCCGCGGCAGTCGTTTTTACCCCCGGGACCGAAGGCTAAGAGAACATAACCGCTGCTTTCTATGACTTCGCCGCTGATATATGCCTGCCCGGAAAGCTCCATTGACAGTTCTCCCGATACCGTTGTACAGAGCGGTCTGAAATTCAGAACGATATCACCGGACTTTCCGTCCACAGCTATGTAATACCGGATGCCTGAGTTTCCCTGAAAGGCCAGACTGCTGTTGTAATTGTCACTTCCGTCATCATCATTGCTTACAATTTCTGTCAGGCTGCCAACATCCGGACCGGTGTAAACCGCAAGGAGTGTGTCAAAACTGCTGCCGTGTGTGTCAAAATAAAAATATCCGGTTTCCGGGGCTGTCCATGTCCACCAGACGGATTTCCCGCCGCTCCGCCCTGCATGATCCGGTTCGCCTGTTTCCTTTGTGGCATACATATCTTCTCCGATATTTGAACCGGTTGTCTGTCCTGACAGCCCTTCAAGTGTTACTGCATCAGCAAAGTCGTCATTTTCCGGGCGTGATGCTTTTCTCCGGTTCAGAATGATATCACCGGATTCTCCGAACTTTCCGTCCACAGCAATATAATATCGGACACCTGACTGAGCCTGAAAGACCAGGCTGCCATAATAAACATCACTTGCAATTTCTGTCAGACTGTCAGCATCCGGACCGGTGTAAACCGCAAGGAGTGTGCCAAAGCTGCTGCCGTATGTGTCAAAATAAAAATATCCGGTTTCCGGGGCTGTCCACACCCACCAGACAGATTTCCCGCCGCCCCAGCCTGCATGATCCGGTTCGCCTGTTTCCTTTGTTGCTTCCGTATTTGAACCGCTTGTCTGTCCTGACAGCCCTTCAAGTGCTGCTGCATCAGCAAAGTCGTCATTTTCCGGATGTGATGCTTTTCTCCGGTTCAGAATGATATCACCGGATTCTCCGTACCATCCGTCCACAGCAATATAATATCGGACACCTGACTGAGCCTGAAAGTCCAGGCTGCTCTTGTAATTGTCACTCCCGTCATTATCATTGCTTGCAATTTCTGTCAGGCTGCCGGCATCCGGACCGGTGTAAACCGCAAGGAGTGTGTCAAAACTGCTGCCGTGCGTGTCAAAATAAAAATATCCGTTTTCCGGGGCTGTCCATATCCACCAGACGGATTTCCCGCCGCTGCTGCCTGCATGATCCGGTTCGCCTGTTTCCTTTGTTGCTTCCGTATTTGAACCGGTTGTCTGTCCTGACAGCCCTTCAAGTGCTGTTGCATCAGCAAAGTCGTCATTTTCCGGGCGTGATGCTTTTCTCCGGTTCAGAATGATATCACCGGATTCTCCGGGCTTTCCGTCCACAGCAATATAATATCGGACACCTGACTGAGCCTGAAAGATCAGGCTGCTGTTGCCATTGTCACTCCCGTCATTATTATTGCTTATAATTTCTGTCAGGCTGTCAGCATCCGGACCGGTGTAAACCGCAAGGAGTGTATCAAAGCTGCTGCCGTGCGTGTCAAAATAAAAATATCCGGTTTCCGGGGCTGTCCATGTCCACCAAACGGATTTCCCGCCCCAGCCTGCATGATCCGGTTCGCCTGTTTCCTTTGTTGCGTCTGTATTTGAACCGGTTGCCTGTTGTCCTGACAGCCCTTCAAGTGTTACTGCATCAGCAAAGTCGTCATTTTCCGGGCGTGATGCTTTTCTCCGGTTCAGAACTATGTCACCGGATTCTCCGTACTTTCCATCCACAGCAATATAATATCGGACACCTGACTGAGCCTGAAAGACCAGACTGCTGTTGTAATTGTCACTCCCGTCATCGTCATTGCTCGCAGCTTCTGTCAGGCTGTCAACATCCGGACCGGTGTAAACCGCAAGAAGCGTGTCAAAACTGCTGCCGTGCGTGTCAAAATAAAAATATCCGGTTTCCGGGGCTGTCCATGCCCACCAGACTGATTTCCAGACGGGTTCGCCTGTTTCCTTTGTTGCGCCTCTGTTTGAACCTGTTGTCTGCCCTGAAACGCCTGTTAATGATATTGCATTTATAAAATTGTCATTTTCGGGTATTATGCGCTGATATTCATTGTCGCTTTCATCTGACTCCGGTATATCGTTATCCGCATCACATATCAGTTTCAGCGTATAAGTTCCTGATTCGGGGAATGTGTGTTCAATATCTTCGTCGCTGCCATAATAGCCTTGGGGTAATCCTCCGTCCCAATAATAATAACGCCGGGTTATCCGGGTTTCATCCGCATACAGTTCCACATAAAATCCTTCGCTGATATCTGTGGTGCTGTCATTGCGGCAGGCAATGTCAATATACACTGTTTCTCCGGCATACACAGCGTTATCAGTGTCAGTGCCGGTTTTATCGGATACCACAATCGTATTGTCCCAATCATAAAGCTTATAAGGAATCAGATTCGGCAGGCTGGAAGCTGTATATGCTGTTTTGTTTCGCTCATATTCATTGTCGCTTTCATCTGACTCCGGTATATCATTATCCGCATCACAGACCAATTTCAGTGTATAAGTTCCTGATTCGGGGAATGTGTGTTCAATATCTTTGCTACTGCCATAATAGCCTTGCGATAATCCGCCATCATAGAGTCGGGTTACCAGGGTTTCATCCGCATACAGTTCAACATAAAATCCCTCGCTGATATCTGTCGTACTGCCATTGGACCAGGCAATGTCAATATACACTGTTTCTCCGGCATACACCGCGTCATCAGTGTCAGTGCCGGTTTTATCGGATACCACAATCGTATTATCCAAACCATAAGGGATCAGATTCGGCAGGCTGGAAGTTGTGTATGCTGTTTTGTTTCGCTCATATTCATTGTCGCTTTCATCCGACTCCGGTATATCATTATCCGCATCACACACCAGCTTCAGCGTATAAGTTCCTGATTCGGGGAATGTGTGTTCAATATCTTTGCTACTGCCATAATAGCCTTGCGATAATCCGCCATCATAGAGTCGGGTTACCAGGGTTTCATCCGCATACAGTTCAACATAAAATCCCTCGCTGATATCTGTCGTGCTGTCATTGCCACAGGCAATATCAATATACACTGTTTCTCCGGCATACACCGCGTCATCAGTGTCAGTGCCGGTTTTATCGGATACCACAATCGTATTATCCCATTCATAAGGCTTATGAGGGGTCAGATTCGGCAGATCCGACCTTTTCCCGTAATCCCTGTTCCGTTCATTACCTGCGGCTGTGTCTGCATACGGGTCTTTGTTTACAGTTCCGGGAAGTGCGGCATCCTGTTTTCGGACTGTAACGGTTTTTTCAAAGACAGACTGCCCGGATTCGGCAAATGGGGGGGACATTGTTATGAAAATACAGAATATTGCCAGGACTGCGGAGATATTTTTGCTCATGGCTGTTGTTTTTTTCTTCATGATTTTCTCCTTTGGAAAACAGGTTATTGATCCGCCTCGGAATTTGTCAATCCCTCGGCATTGCCCCTTTTGGGACTCCTAAGAGATAATGCCACAAAGACACGAAGAGCTTTTGTGAACCTTCGCGCCTTTGTGTCTTCGTGGCACTCATTCACGAATTCTTTTAACCTAAGAGATAATGCCACAAAGACACGAAGACACAAAGAAACACAAAGAGCCTTCGTGAGCCTTCGCGCCTTCGTGGCAAAAAAAACATCTGCAAAGGCTTCGTGGCACTCATTCACGAATTTTTTTAACCTAAGAGATAATCAGCAGATCGAAAACTTTTGCAGACAGTGGATTCCGGGTTAAAATCGGAAAACATCCGTTTTCCGATTTTCCCCGGAATGACAGTATGTTATCCGAAACCGGCATCTGTCATTCCGGGGAAAATTAAAAAACGGATGTTTTTTAATTTTAACCCGGAATCCACTGTTTGCAGGACTTGCCGGAAACTTTTTGATCTACTGATAATGCCGGGAGCATTCCCAAAAAGTAGGTTAAATGTACAGATCATAAAATTCAATATGTTACTCGTTCTCGGGCTTCTGCCCGGGAATGCATTCTGCAAGGCTCTGCCTTGCGAGGCATTCCGTTTAACCCATCGGTTTTAAAATAAAATACGAGGCAGAGCCTCACTGCCATTAAGTTAAGAGAAACTCCCCCTTTGAAGGGGGATTCAGGGGGATGTTTTTTCAACACGTTACACCCCCCTCAAGGGGGGAATTGATTCCTTAACTTAATGGCAGTGAGGCAGAGCCTGGGAACGAGAATAGAACCTTTATGAACCTTCGCGCCTTTGTGTCTTCGTGGCACTCATACTGCTGATTCATTCATCACGCCACATATATATATCCCGCCGGACAGTGGATGTCCCTACCCACAGGGTAATATCCGTTGTCCTGTATCCGGGAGCGCTGGCAGTAATTGTATAATTTCCTTCTTCAAGCCCTGAGATATAATATAGTCCGTGGGACTCATAATAATACACATTACTGACAGAGCTGCATGTAATTGTCAGTTCCGGAATATTTCCCAGGGAACCCGCTGAAACATCAAAAACATAACCAATAATACCGGCAAAATACTCCGGTGCGGTGCTGTAGGTTACATGAAGATCGTACCCTGTATCTTCGCCAAACCCCTCTGAAACACTATTGGCTATTCTGACATAATACATTCCATCCTTGTCAGCTTTCCATCCCAATAAACCTGAAGAACTGTATTCCACAGATGTCTCACCGTCAGTATCATCATATATCTCCAGCCATACATCGCACCTGGTTCCCGGGTTTTTCACTTCAACAGTATAATCCTCATCCTTTACTGCGTAAAACATTACCCAGTCTTCATCTTCTGCATCATGAAAATTGTGGTGCTGATAATTTTCCAATCCAATAAGATTTGCCTGTTCATAGCTGTCATTATCCTCATAAGTACGCAAAAACAGGTCATACCCGGTATTTTCACCAAATACACTGGCATCGGCGTTTGTGATCTTTGCATAAAAATAACCCTCGGACCCCTCAGACCTGTCTTCCGAATCATCGGAATTTCCCCATAACAGGATATGGTCTGTCTGATAGCCATTGCCGCTTACCGAGATCAGGGGCTTGTCGTCTGAATTATGAAGCGCGATGCTTGAATCATAAAGCGCGATACTTGCGTTGCATTGGCTTCCCGGGTTTCTGACCTCAATGGTAAAGGGTTTATCTTTTTCTGCATAAAATTTCACCCAGTCCGCATCTCCGTCATCGTGGAAATCATGATGCTGAGGGCAGTGGTCATTTACCACGATGACACCTGCCTGTTCAGGAGCATCATTGTCTTCACTGGCAGGAACAATATTTCCGATGATCCTGAGAATATGAATTGCTTCTTCCATACCGATTTTCTTATCTCCGTTTACATCAACCCCTGCTGTTTCCCAGTCCGGACGGAATCCTGCACCCATGCCCGCTGCAATCTTCAGGCAGATAACAGCATCGGCAAGATCAACTGTGCAGTTCCTGTTGAAATCCGGTTCCGCAGACAGGGCAGAAGGAGATGAAAAGGCAAGTGCGGCAGTAAAAATGATAATAAATCTCAACAAATTATAACTTTTTGGCATCATGGCAAATCCCTCCTTAATACAGTTTTAATTTTAAGGTACTCTCTGATCCCATATCCGTAAAACGGACTGAACGCTTTTTTTAACCACGAAACACACGAAAAAAAATACGGAACCGGAACAGAATATAACAGGATCAACAAAATCTGTCAGAAAATGTAGGGTGGGTGGAGCGAAGCGTAACCCACCATCGCATTATTCGCAACAAAGAGGATCAACAAAATCTGTCAGAAAATGTAGGGTGGGTGGAGCGAAGCGTAACCCACCATCGCATTATTCGCAACAAAGATGGCGGAGCGAAGCGTAACCCACCATCGCATCATTCGCAACAAAGATGGTGGGTTACGCTAGCGCTCCACCCACCCTACATTTTCCGGAATCGGATATTTTATTTATTTAGCCCTTCAATACCCCGAAGGGGTTAGATAATCTAGCCCAGGGTCAGCGCAGCGCCACCCTGGGAACGGAAAACAAACAAAACGATTACCCTGAAGGGGTTACATAATGTAGAATGATTTTTTAAATCGTTTTAAACGATTTGAAAAATTGTTTTACAGCCAGAGTGATTTCCCTGTGGCTATTA